>JAZSMP010000344.1:0-24213 GCA_045535915.1 Eubacteriales bacterium
ACTACCGTGCGCATGGAGGACGTCGAGGCGTGCCCCGAACTGAAAATACTCTCCACTTCGCCCGTAGCGGGACTTTACGCGTGCGCTACCGACCGCGGCAGACAGATCTTCATCACGGGTCATTCCGAATATGACGCAGGCACTCTGAAGGCGGAATATCTCCGCGATAAGACCGCGGGACTTCCCATCGAGATCCCCGTTAATTATTTTCCGAATGACGATGATACTCTCGAACCCATCGTAACGTGGAGAAGCTGTGCCAATCTGCTCTACTCAAACTGGCTCAACTATTTCGTTTACCAGACCACACCCTACGACCGCGAGCAGATCAATTAAAATATTCCGAGCTCAGACGTTTTGCGCCTGAGCTCGTTTTTACGGCAGAGCGTATATTCTTCTCCTGATTTGCGCGCAGATGAAAAATATCGGAAGAGAAGCGAGGTAATAATAGACAAAGAGCGCGGGTAACTCGGTGACGTCTGCGCTGTAGAAAAACAATGAGAAAAATCCAAGCTCCGCCATGTCGGCGAGTATAGAAAGAAGACTTGAAATAAACACCAGAACACACGCGGTAACCGCGGCAAATCCTGCCTTAAGCGCGAGGTGAAAGCGTCTGTAAAAGATGTTTTTTTCGAAATAATAGATACCCAAAGTGAGGATCGCGGCAAATATCGGCGTTGCGGGCAGAGGCGGACTGAGTGCAATACGCGGTAAAAACGCATGAAGCGGCGCGTGCATGAATGGATAGGAAAAAGGATAGAGAGTAGTTGACACAAACTCTGCCACCGCCCCGGCAGTCATCGCGAAAATGGTAAATAACACTGCTCCGGCGCCGGATACCGTAAGCGCTTCTCCGGTTCTCGATAATAGAAAATTCTCATTTTTTTGTTTTATATTAGGCATTTTTTGACCTCCAAATGCAATTATATCTTGATTATTGACATAAAAGAGAAGAATAATGCCCAAAAAATTCCTTATACCTATTGAAAAATTACAATTTATTTGTTATAATAATATAATGTATAATTGTGGAGGTGCGCATGAAGATCTTATTTGAAAATTGCAAAGTCTTTGACAGCGTAAGCCGCGTGTTCAAAAGCCGATCCATACTTGTCGGCGACGGTATTATTCTCGACATACTCCGCCATAACGATCATGCCCGCGATGTCGATTCGGTGATCGACTGCGAGGGCAGACAGGTCATCCCGGGACTCATTGACATTCACACCCACGGCAGAGCGGGCGGAGATTTCAATACCGCCGATGCCGACGATATGCGCGCAATGGCAAGATCCTATTCGGATTACGGCGTCACCTCTGTTTTCCCGACCCTTGCATCCGCAGAATTTGAGAGCCTTTGCTCGCAGGCAAAGCTGATAGACAGCCTCAAGGGAGATACCGACGGTGCGGAATTTCTCGGCGTGCATCTTGAAGGAAGATATCTCAATGCCACGAAATCGGGAGCTCATAACCCCGAAATGCTTGTACTTCCCAATCCTGCGGAGCTTGAAGAATTTGCGGGATGCTCGGGGCTTCCTCTTCGCGTAAGTGCCGCTTTCGAACTTGAAGGCGGTGATACCTTTGCCGATAAAGCAAAAGAACTCGGCGCAAATCTGTCTCTGGGTCATACTGCGGCAACCTATGCCGAGGCTCGTGAAATATACAAAAAACATAAGGTCGCGTTTACACATCTTTATAACTGTATGCCTCCCATCCACCACCGCGACGGAGGTACAGTCCTCGCTGCGCTTGAATCGGGAGGCTTCTGCGAGCTTATCTGCGACGGACACCACATCTCCCCCGAAATGGTTGCTTTCACCTACCGCATGATCGGTATGGAAAGACTCGTACTCATAAGCGACTCTATGGCGGCAACGGCATCTCCCGATGGCGAATATGAGATTGCAGGCAATCCCGTTATCGTCAAGGACGGTATTGCCCGTACCGCAAGCGGTAACCTTGCCGGAAGCACGCTTTCGCTTGTTCACGGTGTTGAAAATCTTGCAAAGTTTGCAAATATCCCTATTGAGGATGCTCTTATCTGCGCTACTTTAACTCCCGCGCGCGCCGTGGGGCTCGATCATATGGTAGGCAAGCTTGCCGTAGGCAACCGTGCTGACTTCATCATCGGCTCTGTTTCGGGCAAGCACATTGAGATAGATCAGGTCTTCGTCGCAGGCGAAGAGGTATATTAATTCAGTAAAATAACGAAAGGACGGTCTGGATAAATGACTAAACCTAAATATTATATAACAACAGCAATTGCGTATGCTTCGGCAAAGCCCCATATCGGCAACACCTACGAGGCTATCGCAACCGACGCCATCGCCCGCTATAAGAGGGCAAAGGGCTTTGACGTATTCTTCTGCACCGGCACCGACGAACACGGTCAGAAGATTGAAAACTGCGCGGCAGCCGCAGGTCTTGAACCCCAGGCATACGTTGACAATGTAGCAGGCATTATCAAGGGTGTGTGGGATCAGATGAACGTAAGCTACGATTACTTCATCCGTACCACCGACGACTACCACGTAAAGACTATCCAGAAGATATTCGAGCGCTTCCTTCGCCAGGGCGATATCTACAAGGGATATTACGAGGGTTGGTACTGCACTCCCTGCGAGTCCTTCTTTACAGATACACAGGTAACAGACGGCAAGTGCCCCGATTGCGGCAGACCCGTCAAGCAGGCAAGGGAAGAGGCTTACTTCTTCAATATGCAGAAATACGCGCCCAGACTCATCGAGTATTTTGAGACTCATCCCGGTTTCCTCGAGCCCGAGGCAAGAAAGAAGGAAATGCTCAATAACTTCCTCCTCTCGGGACTTCAGGACCTCTGCGTTTCGCGTACATCCTTTACTTGGGGTATTCAGGTTCCCTCCGACCCCAAGCACGTTGTTTACGTATGGCTCGATGCACTTGTAAACTACATCACCGCCATCGGTTACGACCCCGATAAGTCCTATGAGGAGCAGTCCGAGCAGTTCCGCAAGCTCTGGCCTGCTGACGTGCATATGATCGGTAAGGATATCGTAAGATTCCACTCGATCTATTGGCCCATCTTCCTCATGGCTCTCGATCTTCCTCTCCCCGAAAAGATCTTCGGTCATCCCTGGTTCAACTTCGGAACAGATAAGATGTCCAAGTCCCGCGGCAACGTAATCTATGCAGATAAGCTTGCCGAGTATGTTGGCGTAGACGGCGTTCGTTACTATGCCCTCGCTGAAATGCCCTTCGCCTCCGACGGATCGATCACATGGGACAGCGTTCTCGCACGCTATAACACCGATCTTGTCAACACTCTCGGAAACCTTGTCAAGAGAACTCTCGATATGCAGAAGAAGTATTTTGACAAGAAGATCGAAGCACCGGCCGCACCCGAAGGACTTGACAATGAATTCAAGTCTATTTGCGCTGATGCCGTAAAAGCTTATTACGATGCAATGGACAGCTATCATATCGCAGATGCTATTGACGCGATCCTCACTCTCCTTCACCATGCCAACAAGTACATCGACGAGACCCAGCCTTGGGTTCTTGCAAAGAGCGAAGATTCCCGCGCACGTTTGGCAACAGTTCTGTATAATCTCCTCGAGTCGATCCGTTGGGGCGCTGTAATGCTCGCTCCCATGATCCCCGAAACCGCAAACACTATTTTTGCTCAGCTCGGAACAGAAAACACCTCCTTTGAGAGCATCGGCAGCGCTTTTGACGGTATGACCGTCGGAGCATCCGTAAACGATTCCGCAGTTCTTTTTGCTAGAATCGACGAAGCGAAGACCCTTGAGGCTATCTACGCAGAGATCGAGGCAGCAAGAAAAGCAGCAGAGGCTCAGAATATAGAAAAAAATGAGCAAATTTCAGTTAAATTGGAGCTTACTTTCGATAAGCTTATTGGAGTTGAAGAAGAGGATAAAAAAATCGAAAAGCCCGAGGGATGTGCTATCATCGGCTTTGACGACTTTATGAAGGTCGAGCTCCGGACAGCACAGATCGTTGAATGTGAGCCCGTACCGAAGGCGAAGAAGCTTCTCAAACTCAAGGTCGACCTCGGCTACGAGATCCGTCAGGTCGTTTCCGGCATCGCAAAGTTCTATAAGCCCGAGGATCTCATCGGTAAAAAGATCATCCTCGTAGCAAACCTCGCGCCCGCTAAACTCTGCGGCGTCGAGTCCGAGGGTATGCTTCTCGCTTCGGGCGAAGAGGAAGTAAGAGTTATCTTCCTTGATCCCGCTACACCTCTCGGAGAGCGCGTACGCTGATGAAGGGTATATTCGATACACACGCCCACTATACAGACAAAAGCTTTGAAACTAAATTTGAGGGCGGCGCTTCGGCGCTGCTCTCTGCGCTATATGCGAACGGTGTTGATAAGATCATAAACGTGGGCACCAACACCGCCAACAGCACCCAAGCTGTAGAAATGGCAAAGAACTATGATGGTATGTACGTTGCCGCCGGAATCCATCCCTCCGACGTTGACGAGGAAGTGTCACTCGAAGACGCAATCGTAAAACTCCGCGCACTCCTCGATAAAAGAGAAGAGTATAAGATCGTGGCGCTCGGAGAGATCGGTCTTGATTATCATTGGAGACAGGATAATAAGCAAAAGCAGGCAGAATTTTTTGAGGAACAACTGAAGCTTGCCGAGGAATACGATATCCCCGTTGTCATCCATGACCGCGAGGCGCATGGCGACACTTTTGATGCGATCCTGCGCCACCCAAAGGTACGCGGCGTCTTCCATTGCTATTCCGGAAGTCCGGAGATGGCGCGTGATCTCGTAAGACGCGGCTGGTATATTTCCTTCACCGGAGTTATAACTTATAAGAACGCTCCTGTGGTCCAAGCGTCGGCAAAGGCGGTGCCTCTCGACCGTATCCTCGTTGAAACGGATGCGCCCTATCTTGCTCCCGTACCCTACCGCGGAAAGACCAACAGAAGTGATTATATCGAGTTTACGCTCCGCACTCTTGCTGAGCTTCACGGGGTATCAGAGGACGAAATGCGTACCCTTACGCATGACAATGCCTGCAAATTGTTCTCCATATAATAAAAAATTCAAATTTTTATGAAAAAATCGTCAAAAATGACGAAAAAGTACTTGAAATCCGACCGAAATTGTTGTATAATAATCATTGAGCGTGTTAAAAACACGTCGCTTATCATGTAAAAATAAAAAAACATATATGCCCCGTCCGCGGATGAGGGCAAGGAAGGAACCCCCATGGCAACAATCGATACCAAATCCTTAAGAAACGTAGCTCTGCTCGGACACGGCGGCTGCGGCAAGACCTCCATTGCTGAGGCAATGCTCTATCTCACCGGCGGAACCGACCGTCTCGGTAAGACAAGCGACGGCAACACCGTATGTGACTATGATCCCGAAGAAGTGAAGAGAGGCTTCTCCATTTCCGCTTCTCTCGCTCCTATCGCTTGGAAGAATATGAAGATCAACGTTTTCGATACCCCCGGTTACCTTGACTTCGTAGGCGAAGTACACCAGGCTCTCCGTGCCGCAGACAGCGCAATTATTTGTGTTGACGCTAAGGCAGGCGTTGAAGTAGGAACCGAGCTCGCTTGGGACTACGCTACCAAGGCCGGTCTTCCCAAGGCGTTCTTCATCAACAAGTGCGAAGATAATGACGCTGACTTTGAAACCGTATTCAACAGCCTCCGCGATAATTTCGGTAACACACTCTGCCCTGTATTCGTTCCCGTTAAGTCCGGCGATAAGGTTACCATGATCGACCTCGTTGAGATGAAGGCGTTCGCATATGACGCTAAGGGCAAGAGAAGCGAAGCTCCCATGACTGCTGATCTTGAGTCCATCGCAGCTGACTATAAGGAAGCTTTCAATGAGGCAGTTGCAGGCACCTCCGACGATCTCATGATGAAGTATTTCGACGGCGAAGAGATCACCAAGGAAGAGGCTGCAATGGCTCTCCACCAGGGTATCTTCGAGGGCACCATCACTCCCGTTTACTGCGGTTCCGCTGTTAACATGTGGGGCATCGTCGCGATCCTCGACGCTATCGTAGAGTCCTTCCCGAGACACACCGCTAAGAAGGTAGAGAAGTCCACCGAGGGCGCGGACATTGAGATCGATCCCGCAGGCAAGACCAGCATTTTCGTATTCAAGACCGTCGCTGACCCGTTCGTAGGTAAGATGTCCTTCTTCAAGGTTATGAACGGTACTCTCAAGAAGGATATGACCCTCAAGAACCTTACCAACGGTACCACCGAAAAGATGGCTCATATCTACACCGTCAAGGGCAAGACCCAGACCGAAGTTGACGAGCTCGCTTGCGGCGACATCGGTATGATCGCTAAGCTTGCTAACACCAATACCAACGATACTCTTACCGACGGCTCTGACGTAGCTTACGCTAAGATCACATATCCCACTCCTTATATGAGCCAGGCTATGGTTCCTGCAACCGCAAAGGATGAGAGCAAGATCTCTCAGTCCATGGCACGTATGCTCGAGGAAGACCTTACCCTCAAGTACGTTACCGATCCCGAAACTCATCAGATGGTTCTCTCCGGTATTGGTGACATGCACCTCTCGGTTCTCTCCGCCAAGCTCAAGGCTCGCTATGGCGTAACCATCAACCTTGAGACTCCCAAGATCCCCTACCGCGAGAAGATCACCAAGACCGTTGATATCCACGCACGTCATAAGAAGCAGAACGGCGGTTCGGGTCAGTTCGGTGACGTTTGGATCAAGTTCGGCCCCGGCGAAGAGCCCGGTCTTACCTTCACCGTATCTGTTGTCGGCGGCGTAGTTCCCAAGAACTTCAACCCTGCAGTTGAAAAGGGTCTTCTTGAGGCTATGGTAAAGGGCGTCGCAGGCTTCCCGATGACCTACCTCGCAGCCGACCTCCACGACGGTTCTTACCATCCCGTTGACTCTGATGAAATGTCCTTCAAGACCGCTGCTATCATGGCGTACAAGCAGTGCCTCGAGCAGGCTGCTCCCGTTCTCATGGAGCCGATCGGCGATCTTGATATCACAGTTCCCGAGGATCTCGTAGGTGACGTTATGGGCGACCTTAACAAGCGCCGCGGAAGCATCATGGGTATGGATCCCGCCGCTAAGAAGGGCTACACCATCGTTCACGCAACAGCTCCCAAGTCCGAGCTCGTTGACTATCCCATCGCACTCCGCGCTATGTCGCAGGGCCGCGGCTCCTTCGAGTTCAATGTAACCGATTACGCTGTTGTTCCCGGTAACATCTCCGCTAAGATCGTTGAGGAATACAAGAAGTCTCTTGCTTAATTCAGATTTAAAATAACATCGGGGCTGTTTCTGACAGCCCCGATCGAATTTGAGGTTTTTATGAAACTCTTCGCTTTTACAAAGACAGGTCTCGTGCGCATTGTTGCCGTATCTCTCATGCTCTCGGCATATATTTCAACGATAATCATGAACTATGCTTCGCGTGAGATAACGTCGGGTAATTTCTTTGCAACCGTGATTTTTATCGCAGCGTTCATCGCCTTTTACGTTTTTTCGGTACTAAAAAAGCATCCCCCGCTCGTTCTTGGAGCAAAGGGATGGCTTATTGCGTCGTTTATAATGTCTTTTGCGGCTCTCGTCGCATCCTCCGCGGACTTTGAGATCGGCGGATTTATCGGTACCCTGCTTGGGTACGGCGTGATGCTTTTAGTTTCGCCGTTTTTCGGATTCGTCTATTTTTTCGGAAACTTCGAGTGGATCGGATTTGTCGGAATGATTCTGTGCGTTCTGATATTCTTTATACCATCAATCGCTCAAAAGATCGCGCACCGAAGAAACCTTCTTCGCGAGTTTAAGTGAGAGAGAAGAGCTTTATCGATTTTAAAGCCAAACCATTCTCGTACTCACGGATTTCTCCGAGAGCGAAGAATATTCCTTTAGAGTCAAGCACTCTGAGTCTGGTTCCAACGGGACACTCGGGGAGCTTGGCTTTTTTCAGATATATTTCACAACCCGAACGGAAAAGCCTTTCATAAAACGCGGGCAATTTAACAGCGTCAAGTTCGTAGAATATCTCTTCAACAGGGCGGAGTAGAGCGAGTTTTTCTTCAGCGGAAAAAGCTTCGATTTCTTCAACCGTGTGCGCATCTTTGATTGAAAAGCCGCAAGCCTCATTTCTCTCGAGACTTGCCATGGCACCGCCGCACCCAAGCGCTTTGCCGATATCTGCGCAAAGTGTTCTGATATAAGTTCCCGCGGAACATTCAACTTCAAGTCGGTAGTCGTTCCCTTCAATGTGAGAAGCCGATATTTCAAAAACCTCGATCTCTCTTGCCTTGCGCTCAACAGTACCGCCTTCGCGCGCAATGTCGTAAAGCTTTTTGCCTCCGACTTTAAGCGCGCTGTACATGGGTGGGATCTGCTTGATATTTCCCTTGAAAGATGAAAGAGCAGTCTTGACGTCCTCTTCCGTGACATTTACTGCAGCCTCTTTCAGAACATTACCCGTAGTATCTTCCGTATCGGTCTCGATGCCGAGGCGGAGTGTAGCTGTATATCTTTTTCTGTCCGAGAGAGAATATTCGCAAGCCTTTGCCGCGCGTCCGATAAGAACGACCAGAACTCCCGTTGCCATCGGGTCAAGCGTACCCGTGTGCCCGACTTTCTTCGTCGAATAAAGCCTTCTGATCTTGTTTACAATATCGTGAGAAGTCGGACCTTCGGGCTTGTTTATGATAAGTACACCGCAGGGCTCATTAATGATTTCTGCCATTATTCGGAATCCTTAACGGGGAATTTAACATGAGCAGAGAAAATTTTCTGTCCCAAGTCAGTAAATCGCTTTTCGTATTCGGTTACTATATTGGTGTCCGCAAGCTCGCTGGCATGGAGATCGCGGGTGTAGAATATGATCTCGAGTCCGTATTCCTTGAACTGCTCAATCGACCAGTCAAAAAGATCCTCGTTGTCGGTCTTGAAATGAAGCTCGCCGCCGGGCACGAGAAGTTTCTCGTATCTTGCGAGGAATCCGGGTGCGGTCAGTCTGCGCTTGTGCTGACCCTTCTTCGGCCATGGATCGGAGAAGTTTGCATATATGCGGTCGAACGTGTGAGGTGAAAACCAATCATTGAGGTATTCAGCATTTCCGATAATAAATCTGAGGTTGTCGGGACGCTCGTCCGCGGTTGCCTTTGCCTTTTCGAGTGCAAACATGGCAACGTCGGGAACTCTTTCGAGCGCGATGATTCCGTGACCCTGATGCATTTTGCTGAGCCCGCGGGCAAAATCACCCTTCCCGCAACCTATTTCGAGGAGCATCGGAAGCTTTTTCCCGAAGATCTCTTCCTCTTTTCCGAAGCATTCTATGGGGTTTTTAAGCAAATATTCGGCACATGCTTCAATTCTTTCTGCCGAATGCTTCTTTTTTCTCATTCGCATCTTGAAATCTCTCTTAAAATCTGCTATAATATAATATAAGTATGTGCAAAAGCGGTTTTTGCCGTCTGCACGCATATATTATATCACAAATATTTGAATTTTTCACCATCTTTTTCGCAAAAACAGATATTTTTTTGCAAATGCCACAAAATAATTTTAGATCCGGAGACAAAAATGAAAAAAGAAGAATTCCTGATATTATTGTTGGCGAGACTTATTGAACGCGGCGTTCCTGAGGAGACCGCAAAAAAGGAGACCGAACACGTTCGTACCTATCTCACCGAATCGGGCATGGAAGAACTTGATATTTCGCTCGACGAAATGGCTGACGGTATTATCTCAATGCTTGGCGATACCTCCGAAGCCGAAAAAGGAACCGATGAGGTCATAATCCCCATTATACCCTCGGAGGAAACCGAAGAGGGAAGTGTTTCTGATGAACTTGAGGCAGCGATCGCAGCCATAGATTCGGAATCTGCAATTACTGAACACGAACCCGAAACTCCGCCTGTTGATGAGATCCCCATAGTGCTTGAGCCGGCTATGGAAGAGGGAACTGAGGTATCTGAAGCTTTACCGCTTCCAACTGCCGAAGAGGAACAGATTCCCGATGATGAGGAGAATCCGATACCTGAATCGGTAACCAAAGAAAATCCGGTGCCTGATCCTGTTCCCGAACCTCTGCCCGATCCCGTTCCGGAACCCGCTCAACCCCCACAGCAGCCCGCGCCGGTTCTGACGGACAATGAGGATGACGCGGACGTTGAAGAATTTTTTCCGTATGATAAGAAGAAAAAAATGAAGAATAATAATTCAGAAAAGAAGTCGGGCAATGCGTGGCTTTATGTGGCAATACTCGTCGTAACGATACCGATAGTTGTTGCCCTTCTGGCTATATCTCTTGTGCTTTACCTCGGCTTCTGGGTAGTATTCGCGCTTGCAATGATAGCTTGCATTGCCGTACTCGTTGTATTTGTCACTGCAGGTGCATTCGTCTCTCTGGTTGGTATAGTTTACGGCGTTGTTCAGTTGATAACGGGACAGATACCCGTAGGTATGTTCGAGGTTGGACTCGGCATTATCGTCGGCGCCGCCGTCATGTTCGTCGGCATTCTCGTTTATAACTTTGCCGTACGCTTTATTCCCTTTGGTATGAAGCTTCTCGCTAAACTCTTCCGTTCCGGTTTCCGCGCCGTAAGAAGCGGATATCAAGCATTGAAAGGAGCTGTCGATAACATATGAAACCGACGTCTGTAATATTTTTGATCGTTGCCATACTGCTCGCGTGCGTGGGCTTTTTGCTCTGTATGACAGCTACCTCTCTTGCAACCGAGCAGGGAATCGGACTCTTCGCGCAGGTGGGCGATGAAGACGATAACTACGTAGCCACCGAGACTATTAACGAAGAGGATCTCAAGAAGATCGTTGTAAAGGTCGGAGACGTAAAAGTCAACGTTATCGGAGGCGCAGAGGAAGCAAAGATCGAGCTTGTAAACTTTATGAATAATTCCTATCAGATTCAGGCCGGACGTTCTACCCTCCAGATCTCGGATAACTCGGGAATATCGGGTATTGTTGATATTGATAATTTCAAGATCAATTTCCACGGCTTCCGTGATTATCTGCATTATCTTTCCGATTACATCGCAGGCAAACCGCAGAAGGAGCAGATACTCAATATATATCTGACCGATGCTGCCGAGCTCGTAAACTTTAACATTACAGTTGGAAGCGGTGATCTTACCGTATCTCATATGCAGGCAGACTGCGACTATAAGATCATTCTCGAAAACGGCGTTGTCGAGATCGAGAACGTAACTACCGATTCGTCTATCCAGATAGAATCTACCGTAAGCTCGAATATCGAGATAAAGAATACCGCGACCGACGAGCTTCGTATCATGTCTCCCAAGAGCGAGTGCTTTATCGAGATCTCTGATACCACATTCTCGCGCGCAATGTATGTTGAGGCAAAATCCGGCGATATCGTTTACGATCGCGTAGAAGCCGATTTTGCGGGTCTTGACGTTAAATTCGAGGCTCCCGGCAATACCATCAGCGTATACGGAACAAACTATGCCGATTCCTACGTTGAGTTCAACGCTCCCATCGAGGGTGAAGACGATCCCGTAACTCCTCCCGAGACCGATCCCATCCCCGATGATACAACAGCTGAGGAAGAAACTACAGCAGCTCCCGCGGACGGAGAAGAAGAAGTTACAACCGCAGAGGAAGAAACAACAGCAGAGCCCGAAGATATCGGTGATATCGAAGACGAAGAAGAAAATAATTCTTCCGTCACCATCCCCGCAAATTCGCTTACCATCATTATCGCAGACGGTAAGATTGAAGTTAAATAATAACAAACGGCTGATCCGCGGATCAGCCGTTTGCTATTTATACGTTAAATCTGAAGAGAGTAACGTCTCCGTCCTTCATGACGTATTCCTTGCCCTCGCTTCTGACAAGACCCGCTTCCTTTGCGGCTGTCATCGATCCGAGGCGCATAAGGTCGTCGAAAGCAACGATCTCGGCACGGATGAAGCCGCGCTCAAAATCGCTGTGGATCTTACCTGCCGCACCGGGAGCCTTGGTGCCCTTGCGGATCGTCCATGCGCGTACCTCCTTGGGTCCTGCGGTCAGGAAGCTGATAAGACCGAGAAGATCGTAGCCTGCGCGGATAAGACGGTTGAGTCCTGATTCGGAAAGTCCCATGTCCTCAAGGAACATCTGCTTTTCCTCGCCGTCAAGCTCTGCAAGCTCTGCCTCAAGTCCGCCGCAGATCGAAACGATACCCGAATTCTCGCTTGCGGCAAACTCTTTGAGCGCAGCGTAATGAGGATTCTGTACAGGATCCTCGTCAAGGCTGTTCTCGTCTACGTTTGCAACGTAAATGATGGGCTTTGCGGAAAGAAGGGGCATGTCCGCGAGCATTTCGTGCTCATCGTCGTTCATCTCGATTCCGCGAGCCGATTTGCCTTCTCCGAGATGCTCAATAAGTCTCTCGAGGAATGCAACCTCGGGAGCGAGCGACTTATCTGCCTTCATAGCCTTGCGGGTGCGGTCGAGTCTGCGCTCGGCAACTTCGATATCCGAAAGGATGAGCTCGTAGTTGATGGTCTCAACGTCCGAAATGGGATCGACTCTGCCGTCAACGTGGATGATGTTTTCGTTTTCAAAGCAACGGACAACATGAAGGATCGCGTCGCACTCTCTGATGTGAGAGAGGAATTTATTTCCGAGCCCTTCGCCCTGGGACGCGCCCTTGACGAGACCCGCTATGTCAAAAAACTCAACGACGGCGGGAGTGTACTTCTCGGGAGTGTACATCTCTGCGAGCGCGTCGAGTCGTGTGTCTGGAACGGGAACTATGCCTACGTTCGGCTCGATGGTGCAGAAGGGATAGTTTGCGGAATCTGCTCCGCCACCGCAAAGTGCGTTAAAAAGTGTGCTCTTGCCTACGTTGGCCAAGCCCACAATACCAAGTTTCATGTGTTTCTCCGAAAAATAGTCAATTTTTGTATCAGCCTAATAATTATATAATAAAATTATGAAGAATTCAAGCAAAAGAACAAAAAATACTTAATTTTTTTGAAAATTATGAACATTTTTTTGAAAAAACCATTGCAAAATTAAAATTATGTGATATAATATAATAGTAAATATAAAAATGTCGCAGTATGCCTTCTTAGCGGGCGGCACAAGAGCGCGGAGAAGAAATTCTGCGAGACCAAAAAACATAATCAGGAGGAAAAAATGTACACCAAAATTCTCGTTGTCGATGATGACAGCTATATTTGCGACCTTCTTAAAACGTCCCTTGAAAAGGAGGGATACGAGGTTCGTACCGCTCCCGACGGTTACCAGGCTATTGACGTATTCAAGAAATATGAGCCCGATCTTGTTCTCCTCGACATTATGCTTCCCGGAAAAAGCGGTAAGGACGTTTGCACCGAACTCCGTAAATTCACAAACAAGCCCATTATTATGATCACCGCAAAGGGTGAGGTAGTTGACAAGGTAGTTTGCCTTGAACTCGGCGCTGACGACTTCGTTGTTAAGCCTTTCGATATGAGCGAGCTCTTCGCGCGCATAAAGGCAGTTCTCCGCCGCTGCAATACTCATGACGATCCCGATGACGATGAGGTCATCAAGTTTGAGAACATTGAGATCAGCAAGCAGAAGTATGAGCTCAAGCTTAACGGCAAGAGCGTTGATATTCCGCCTAAGGAGCTCGAGCTTCTCTATTTCCTTGCATCAAACTACAACCGCGTATTCACCAGAGACCAGCTCCTCGATAAGGTATGGGGATTTGATTATCTCGGCGACTCGCGCACAGTCGATGTACATGTAAAGCGCCTCCGTGAAAAGCTCGAAGGCGTGTCCGATAAATGGGTGCTTAAAACCGTTTGGGGCGTAGGCTACAAGTTTGAACTGACGGGCAACTGATCCCGAACTTAACAATACGCCCAAGGCTTGCCTTGGGCGTATGATTTTAGAAGAAAGAAGGGAGAAGGGAATGTTTAAAAGCATATACGTTAAATATATCGTCACATTTATGATCATAATCGTAATAAGCCTTATCCTTCTTCTTGCGATAATCGGCACACTTGTCGACGATTATACCGAGAGCTCTAAAAACGAAGCTGTTTCCGCGGCGGCAAGTACGCTCGGAAATGGAATAACCTCAAAGCTCGAGGCATACGGTTCAAGCGGTGATTTCAGTTCTTTTTGCTCTTATTACGACACTGATATCGACGCGCTGATCAATACTGTCAAAGCAATGGCTAATTTTCCCGTTACAGTATTTATAGCCGACAGCGAAGGAAATATTCTCGTCGCCCGCCCTGACGAGAACTGCGACTTCAAGAACGGTTCACAGATCCCGCGTTCGCTTATGAACGAGATCAATAACGGAACCGAGCTTTCGGTATTCAACAATCTCGAAGGTATCTTTGACACACCGCACGTTGTAAGCGCAACGCCGATCTATCTCCGCAACAACTACATCTGCGGAACCGTTATCGTCTGCTGTGACACGGAGTCGATCAACGATTTCTCTGAAGTGCTTATCAAGACCGTTGCTATCTCGAGCCTTTGGGTTATGCTTGCCGCACTCATCGCCATATTCTTTATCAGTGAGAAAATTATCAGTCCTCTGCGCGGAATGAGCCAGGCGGCAAAGGCTTTCGCAAAGGGAGAATTCAGCGTCCGAGTTCCGGTTGTCGGAAGCGACGAGGTAGCTCAGCTTGCATCTGCGTTCAACAATATGGCTCAAAACCTTGAAAATCTCGACGATATGAGAAATAACTTTATGTCGAGCGTTTCACACGATATGAGAACTCCGATGACCACTATTTCAGGTTTCATCGATTGTATTCTCAGCGGAGCGATACCTCCCGAAAAGCACGAATACTATCTTAAGATCATACGCGACGAGGTTCTGCGTCTCTCGCGACTTGTTGCCAGTCTGCTCGATATTTCAAGGATCCAGGCGGGCGACCGCAAGTTTGTAATGGCTCCCTTTGATATCTGTGAGATGGGACGCCAGATATTGATCTCGTTTGAACAGAAGATCGACAAAAAACGCCTCGAGGTCGAGTTTAACTGCGATGACGACAACATGTTCGTCACCGGCGACCATGACGCAATCTATCAGATATTCTATAACATCACCGATAACGCCGTAAAATTTGTGCGCGAAGAAGGTCTATTAAGGCTTTCCATTACACGCGAAGATGGCAAGAAGGTCAAAGTTTCGGTTTATAACGAGGGCGACGGAATCCCCTATGAGGACCAGCCGTACATCTTCGAGAGATTCTATAAGAGCGACCGAAGCCGCGGCAAGGATAAGACAGGCGTAGGACTCGGTATGTTTATCGCAAAAACTATTATTGAAGCGCACAAAGAGGTCATCGCTCTCGAAAGCGAGCCCGGCAAGTACTGTGAATTTTATTTCACTATGCCGGTAACTCCCGATGACAAGAAACCGCGCTGACACGAGGAAACCGAATGAACGAATTTGAAATCGAAAAGAAAGAAGAACTGACCGAAGATCCCGAAGACGAGGAGATCAAGGAAGAAACAGTTACTCCCGAACCCGCACCTGCCGAAGAAGTGTTATCCGAAAATGCGGCAACAGAAGGAACAACCGCATCCGAAGAAGTCCCGACCGATGCGGCTCCCGCACCTGTTGAGGAAAAGCCTCTTTGGAACTTCGCGGTTCAAGCAGAAGAGGACAGAAAAAAGGCAAAAAAGAAGGGCGCGACCGGCGCGCTTGTGTATGCCATTATAATGACCTGCCTTTTCCTGTTCTGCTTTGCGACACTTGCCGTTCTGCTATTCACCGGATACGGAAGCGAAGATGGCGGGAAGGCGAATAATCAGCACGCAGTTATCGACAATTCAAGCCTTGCAGATCTTGTTGAAAGTGTGCAAGGATCTGTCGTTACCGTAAAAGTAACAACCGCAAACGGTACGGGATTCGGAAGCGGATTTGTCTACACCAATCAGGGACACATCATAACCAACTACCACGTTATTGACAATGCAAAGAAAATAGTTGTCATTTGCCATGACGGGCGTACTCTTGAAGCCGAGCTTATCGACGGTGACGAGCTTTCCGACGTAGCGGTAATACTAGTCAAAAATCTCGGAATTCCGAGTCTCGCAGTCGGTGATTCGGATGCTCTACGCGTCGGCGAGGACGTTATTGCGATCGGAACTCCCGTTGACACCGAATACGCGGGAACAGTTACAAAAGGCATTGTATCCGGCGTAAAACGCAAGGTCAGGGTTTACGAGGAAGCAGGCTACCTCAGCAAGACCATGGAAATGATCCAGACCGACACCACCCTCAACCACGGTAATTCGGGCGGACCTCTTATCAATATGCGAGGCGAGGTGATCGGCATCAATACCATGAAGTATTATGCATTCGATGCGGGCGACACCCTCTATTTCTCGATCCCGATCAACGACGTTGTTGAGATCGCCGATGATATCATCGCAAACGGTAAATATTCCGGCGACAAGGGAAGCGCGTCCCAGGGCGTACAGCTCGGTGTCCAGGGCATGGATGCAGTCAAGGGCGAGCCTGTTAACATTGACTTAACTACTACGATCACTCCCGAGGCCACCGGAGCTCTTATCTTAGCCGTAAACGAAGGCTATTGCGCGTACGGTAAGCTTGAACCTTTCGATATCATAACCGGTATCGACGGAGTCAAAACAACCACTTTTGATGCTCTCCGCGCCGAGCTTTACAAGCATAAAGTTGGTGATACCGTTATTCTCGAGGTATGGAGAAACGGCGAACTCATCGAAGTTGAACTTGAACTTTAGCAGAAAAATCCGCAGAGAACTTGAATCTCTGCGGATCTTTTTTATCTGTTGATTTTTTTCATAATAGAGTCGAGCGAAAGTCCGTACTTGTCGGCAATATCGCGGGCATAGCTCTTGCCGTCGGGTTTAGCGCGGTAGATTTTGAAGGATCGCTTGCCCGAGTCGATTCCGGCAACGAGCGTGTCGATCGGAGCACCGCCCTCGGCAATACTCTTTGTGTTGATATCGTCTATCATCGCCGAAAGCTCGTGCAGGTGGGTCGAGAAGAGCGTACGGCATTTTACCGCCGAAAAGCCCGCAAGGATCTCTGCGGCGATGTATGAAGCCTCATAAGAGCCCGTGGAGGAGAGGGACTCGTCAAGCAGAACGAGAGAGTGAGAAGTGACGCTGTCGAAGATCTCGCCGAGTCTCGCGCATTCCTCGCCAAGTCTACCCTTGTCGATGGTATCATCGGCGCCGGTGGGGAAGTGAGTGTAGATAGCATCAACGGGCGAAATAGTTGCAGTTTTGGCGGGAACGAAAAGCCCGAGCTGCAACATGACCTGCGCCATGCCGAGTGCGCAGGTGATTACAGATTTGCCGCCTCGGTTGGGTCCCGAAAGCACGTATATGGTAGCCTTGTCGTCGAATACAAGATCGTTTGCGATTATCTCGTCATCAATTTTGAGCGCAACAGCGGGGTTGTAAAGACCTATCGCGTTGAACGCGCGGTCATCTGCGGGAGCAATTGTCGGAACGCAAAGATCGCATCCTTTTTCGCGCAGACGGCTCATGAGACGCGTACCCTTGATGAGAAATTCGATCTCGGGCATGAGGTTGAGAAGAAAATCGGTGTTTTCGAGAACATACTGCTGAACGATCTTTTTCCAGGAACGGAGAGAGGATTTGTAGACCTCGTTGATTGCGGCATTGAACGCGAGAGAAAGCGCGGTCTTCTGGTTTTCAGACTGCCTCTTTCCGAAGGGGACGAGATTTGCTATGCAGGTATATTCGTCATCCTTGAAATTGAGACGAAGGATCTTTTCAAGAACCTCGCCCGAGCGGAAGGACTCGGAGTTGATTGAAAGAACGCCCGCGGACGAGGGGCGGAGCTGTGCGTCAAGGTTCACACCCATCGTCACGCTCTTGATCTCTCGCACACGTTTTGTAAGCTCGCATAGCTTCTCGTTGAGCTGTGCGTAGTAATCGCTCTCTGCAAGCTCGCTGATACGGTCGCAGAGGGTCCTGAACGCCTTGCCCTTCAGCTTGTCCTTGACGGCATTGAGACCGTCGTCGAGCGTGTCAACGCAGGAGATGTAAAGCTCGATCTCGGTGATGCTTGAAAGATAATCGTTGGGGTCTCCGCTGTCTGCTTCGAGACGGCGGAGCTCCATGATATCCGAGAGGATGGGAAGGAGATTGCCCAGCGTGCGGATGAGCTCGGGGTTGTCAAGCATGTCGCCGAAAGTCTCGCGGCGGTAGTTTATGACGTTTTCATCTGCTGTGAAGAACTCGGAGAGAGAACCGTTCTTCAGATCAAAGATCTGGGAAAATCCCATCTCGTCAAGTGTGAAATCCGAAATATCGGGGCGTCCGCTTTCCGAATGATGGCGGCTGATGCTCTCGGCGTCGGGATATAATAAAGAAAAGTTTGTAAGATCCAAAACTTTAAATTTCCTTTCGGTTTTGTCAATTAAGTATTATATCATATTTTTCCAAAAAAGTATATAGTAAAATGTAAATTGTTGATTATTTATCGGATTTGAGCGTACCGATATGTACCGTTTCGTCGGTGTTTACCTCTCCCGTTTCGGAAGGAGTGAGCGACGCGAGCGGATTTTTTGACATCGCCGCCTCGACTTCGCTGTTTGAAACGTGCGTGTATATCTGGGTCGTGTTGAGCTGTTCGTGTCCGAGTATCTCTTTCAGAACGCGGACGTCAACTCCGCCCTTGGAATACATTAGCGTCGCGGCTGTATGACGGAGCTTGTGCACCGATAGACCGCGGTTGCCCAGTCCCGAAAGCTCAAGATATTCATCTACGATCTGTTGAACTCTTCTGACGTCTATCCGTTTTCCGAGTTTCGAAAGAAATAGTGCATTTTCGGTTTCTGCCGCAACCTTCTGCTGTTCGCGAAGAGGAATGTATTCTTCAAGCGCAGCTCTGCATGCGTCATTGAAATACAAGATTCGTTCCTTGTTACCCTTACCGAGTATGCGTACCGATCTCAAAAATCTGTCAATGTCGTTCAAATTTATTCCGACAAGCTCGGAAAGTCGCATTCCGCAATTGAGAAAGAGCGTAACCATGCACCAATTCCTTATACGGTTGTAATCCGATTTCGAAGTGTCGTTTCTTACTGTTTCAATAAAATAAACAGCTTCCTCGTATGTCATGTGCTTGGGCAGAGTTTTTGGTTTCTTCGGACCGTCAACTTTTTCTGCGGGGTTGTTTTCGATAAGCATCCGTGTTTTGCAGTAATACTTGAAAAGAGCGCGGATGGCGCAAAGCTTACGCGCTCTGGCGTTCGGCTTATTTCCGAGGTTTATATCGCAATAAGACAGATAATTGTATATTTCCATTACTTCCACAGATCTCAGAAATGCTATGTCGACCTGAGTTATTTTGATATTTGTGTATTCTTCCGACGTCGGATCTATGCCGGTTCTGTCTGCAATAATAAACTGAAAAAACGCGCGGATATCTCTCATATATTCATTCACCGTCGCATGAGAACATCCGGCTATGGCAAGCTTATAATTCGCAAAATCGCGGAGAGCGGGAGAAAAGTCTTTGGGATTGTATTCTGTAGCCATATTTATCACCTCGCTGTGACTATATATAATATTATACAACATTTCGCAAGATTTTAGTGGATAAAATGTAAATTTTCAGTATTTACTGTTGAATATTATTTGATAAAAGTATATAATTTAAACAATTGCGTTGCCGATGGGCAGCGCAGAACACTTCGGAGGACATTCTACAGTGCGTGAATTTATGCAAAAGTATTCATACAGCTCCGTCAAGCTCTTTGTAAGCCAGATGGCACTTTCCCTTTTCGGCCTCGTTCTTGCTATTGCATGTGCGAAAATCGGCAAGGCAATGCAGATCGTCACAAGCGTCGGGGCGGTAATATTTTATCTTTTCCTGATCTATACGGCGATATGGGAGGTCGGATCAAAGGATAAGTTCGGTATCGAATACGGCAAATTCGAGGCAAAGCCTCTTACCGGTCTTTATATCGGTCTACTTGCAAACAGCCTCAATCTCCTTTTGGCTCTGGTCATCACACTCGGGCTCAGCTTCGGTGACGGCGGCGTTCTCTCGACACTTGGGGGACTCTGCGGAAGCATCGCGGTCTTTATCGAGGGCATGTATTCGGGACTTCTTTCGATCCATGTCGGAGGAGCGCCCCTCAATAGCTATTGGTACCCCTATTTTCTTATCACGCTTCCCGCAATTGTGACTTCCGCTTTTGCGTATTATGCAGGCA
Organism: Eubacteriales bacterium; assembly: GCA_045535915.1. Classification (GTDB taxonomy): domain Bacteria; phylum Bacillota; class Clostridia; order Oscillospirales; family CAG-272; genus CAG-390. The sequence goes on from JAZSMP010000344.1 coordinate 20,221, forward strand.
TCAAAGGAATCCATTTCACAAAGCTCATGGTTCCCGAAAATCCCGAGGAAGCTGAGATCAGACAAGAAAAGAAAAAAGCAAGGAATAAAGAAGAATGAACTACAAACACCTTATCTACGATTTCGACGGAACACTTTCCGATACCTATCCCTGCTTTACCGAATCGATACTGCAGACCCTGAAGGACCACGGTCTTTCGGATACATACGAGAGCGTATATGCCAAGCTCAAGGTTTCGGTAGGCTACACCGTGCGTTGCTACGATTTCGGCAAGGATTCTGCCGAAGTCAGAAAGCATTTTCATAAGATACACGACGAGCTTGCTCCCAAGATCCAGAAGCCATATCCCGAGGCTGAAGAGATCCTTCGCTATGCAATGGCACAGGGACATAAGAACTACCTCTACACCCATTCGGGCAAGATCGTAAAGATACTGCTTGAACAGTGGGGAATTGCAGATTGCTTCGAGGACATCATCGACTCGACGATGTCTTTCCCGACCAAGCCCGCTCCCGATGCGCTCAATTATCTCTGCGCAAAGCACGGACTTGATAAAAAAGACTGCATTATGATAGGCGACCGCGATATCGACACCGATTGCGGACGCAACGCGGGTATGAAGGGATGCCTTTTCGATCCCGAACATTACTATGACGGTGCCGACGTCGATTACAGGATCGAAAATCTTCTTGAACTGAAAAACATTATCTGATTATAAATTGAAAGGACAACCACAATGTCACAGAATATTGCAGAACTGAAGCAGGAATTTGCGGCAAAACTCGCTGCCGCAGAATCCATGCAGACGCTCGAGGAGATCCGCGTTGATTTCCTTGGCAAGAAGGGAAGCGTGACAGAGCTTCTCAAATCCATGAAGGATATGAGCCCCGAAGAGAAGAAGACCTTCGGTCAGGAGGTAAACGTGCTCAAGAACGAGCTCGCGCAGGCTATCACACAGAAGGGCGAAGAGCTCCGCCGTGCAGAGCTTGAGCGCGAGGTCGCAGCTATGCCCGAGTTTGATGTTTCGATGCCCTCGGAACTTGATCGCGGCTCCTTCCACCCCATCACCCTCGTTCAGCGTGAGTGTGAGACCATCTTCAAGTCAATGGGCTTCCATGTTGAGGATTACGCCGAGATCGTAAGCGACTACGAATGCTTTGAGGCACTCAATATTCCCAAGCACCACCCCGCAAGAGATATGCAGGACACCTACTATCTCACCAACGGTCAGCTTCTCAAGACACATACAAGTGCCGCGCAGAACGCTATCTATAAAAAGTACCGCGATGACCTCGTAAATAACGGCGTGCCGATCAAGGCGATCTTCCCCGGACGCTGCTTCAGAAACGAGGCGACCGACGCTTGCCACGAAAACACCTTCTTCCAGATGGAAGGCGTTATGGTAGATAAGAATATTTCTATCTCTAACCTCATCTTCTTTATGAAGACAATGCTTTCCGAAGTGTTCAAGAGAGACGTAAAGGTACGTCTCCGTCCCGGATTCTTCCCCTTTGTCGAGCCCGGCTTTGAGCTTGATATCTCCTGCGCGATCTGCGGCGGCGAGGGCTGTCCCTCCTGCAAGCACAGCGGTTGGCTCGAGCTTTGCCCCTGCGGTATGATCCATCCCGAAGTACTTAAGGCAGGTGGAATCGATCCCGAGGAGTACACCGGATTCGCATTTGGTCTCGGACTTACCAGACTTGCAATGATGCGCTACGGCGTTAAGGATATCAGAGACCTCAACAGCGGAAGCCTCAAGGTTCTTTCGCAGTTCAAGGAAGACAAATAAGAAAGGACGGAAAGAAAAATGTTTTTATCTATGAATTGGATATGCGACTACGTTGACCTTTCCGGTCTTGACAAGCTCTCGCTCATCCACAGATTCTCTCTCTCAACCGCAGAGGTTGAAAACGAAATATTCATGAAGGGAAGCGACGTAAACGGAATCGTCGTTGCCGAGATCAAGTCCGTAGAGGAACACCCCGAGTCGAGAAAGCTCCACCTTCTCAAGGTCGATATTGGCGAAGACGAACTCGTTGACGTTGTCTGCGGCGCTCCCAATGTTGCCGTAGGGCTCAAGGTTCCTTTTGCTAAGCTGGGTGCACAGATCGGTGATATCACCATCGCTCCCCGTAAGCTCGCAGGTTACACCTCCAACGGTATGTGCTGTTCCGAAAAAGAACTCGGCATCAGTGACAACAACGACGGTCTTATGATCCTCGATACCTCTTTTGTAAATGGTACTGATATCAAGACCCTCTTTGATATCGACGATATCATTTTCGAGGTTGACAATAAGTCGCTGACAAACCGCCCCGACCTTTGGGGTCACTACGGAATCGCGCGAGAGTTTGCCGCTATTTCGGGCAGAAAGCTCAAGCCCCTCGATTGCGCAGATCTTGCAAAGTACAATGATCTCCCTGCAGTTGATATGAAGATAGAGGACCCGCTCTGCCAGAGATATTCCTGCCTGCAGGTTGAAAATATCACTCGCAAGGTAAGCCCCGTCAATATGCGTATCCGCCTCTACTACTGCGGTATGCGCTCGATTAACTTCCTTACCGACATTACCAACTACATTATGCTCGAGATGGGTCAGCCCATGCATGCATTCGACTCGCGCAAGGTTGAAAAGCTCCGTATCAAGAGATATGACCATAAGTTCTCCTTCAAGACTCTCGACGGTGTTGACCGAAACATCGATGAAGATATGCTTATGATCTGCAACGGCGACATTCCCGTTTGCATCGCAGGCGTTATGGGCGGACTTGATTCCGAGATCGTTGACGACACCACCAAGCTCACTCTCGAGTGCGCTACATTCGATGCCGTTTCCGTTCGTAAGACCACCGTTCGTCTCGCTCACAGAACCGACGCTTCCCAGCGTTACGAGAAGTGCCTCGACCCCGAGATGACTCCTACTGCAGTTGCCCGTTTCGTCAAGATCATGCAGGATGCCGATCCCGAGGCAAAGGTCGTTTCTTCTCTTACCGATGAGCAGGCATATAAGTACCCCACCATCACCTTCTCCTTCGACCGTTCCTTCGTAAACCGCTATACCGGTATCGAGATCTCGGACGAGCATATCCTTACCACTCTCTCGGCTCTCGGCTTCGGCATTTCGCTTGAAGGAACCACCTTCACCGTAACCGTTCCTTCCTGGAGATCAACTAAGGACGTAACGATGAAGGCTGACATCATCGAGGAGATCACCCGTATCTACGGCTACGATAACTTCGATATCAACACTGTTTACGCTCCCTCCTATCCCATCCGTGCGGATGTCAGAAAGAGCGTTGAGGAGCAGATCAAGGATCTTCTCGTTAAGAGATTCTCTTGCCACGAACTTCATTCCTACATCTGGACCTACAACGATGAATACAAGGAACTCGGCATTGAGGTTGAGGATAACGTAAAGATCGCGGGCGCGGCTAACCCCAACATCGAGACTCTCCGTAAGTCCATCATTCCCACACAGCTCTGCCAGGTTAAGTATAACACCGCATACGCTCCCGAATTCGGCGTATTTGAGATCGGCTGTGTAGTCGACGGACTCCGTGAAGACGGTCTCTGCAACGAAAAGAAGAAGCTCGCAATCACCCTTTATTCCAAGACCGAGAGCGTTGAGAGCGTTTACGGCAAACTCTGCAATATGATCGCAGTTCTCGCCGACGACATCAAGCACGCTCCCGTCAAGTTTGTAAAGAAGGACGCAACTCATTCCTATCAGCATCCCAGAAACCTCAACGCAGTATTCTGCGGAGACGTTGAGATAGGTGAGATCGGCGTGGTTTATCCCACCGTATCCAAGAAGATCGATAAGAAAGCTTCTATCGTTTACGCCGAGATCGACGTAACCGATTTTGCAAACTGCGACAAGGTCGCTCTCCTTTATGACGAGCCCTCGAAATACCCCGAGATGGATATCGACCTCACCTTCATGACCGATATCTACGCGCCCGTAGGCGAGGCTGTCAAGGCACACGGCGGCGC
>JAZSMP010000086.1:0-13615 GCA_045535915.1 Eubacteriales bacterium
AGTTGTTCCTCGGGCGTCGCGGTGCTGGAGAAGTGGTTTGCACAGCACCGACCCAACTAAATCTATATGAATATGAAAAATCACTGTGTACAATCAAAATTACACAGTGACTTTTTGTATTATTTTGCCTTTTAAAGTTGCAAACAACTACTCTTGACTTTAGTTTTACGACTATGCACATCAAATCTCTTCGTACAGGCACCGCGCCGCCCTTGTAAATGGGGGCGGCACGAGTTTTTTCGGGTGCCAAGCGGCCTGCGGGCGCACCCTCAGAATGACATCGTCTTTCTTGAAGAGGGCTGCCGCCCCCTTCACCCCTGCATCGCAAGTGCGAACATAGCTTTCTGCTTTTTGTACTTATTGCTATATGATTGTTTTTTATGAGTCTTTGTCAGTAGCAAAAGGACAGAGAACTTAAAATCTCTCTGTCCTTATTTTTTATTCATAAAACCTGAATTTGACCACTACTGCGTTATGATCGGAGGGCTCGACGCCGTTCACGGTCTCCTCGATCACCTCGTGGCTGACCACGCCCATATGCGCGGGGTCAACAAAGCAAAAGTCTATTGATGAGGACGAAACCGTATGAGCGGGATCGTTTGCCGACGTTAAAACGTGCGCGCTGTAGAGCCCGAAATCGGTTATCTTCTGATAATACCCTGTGCCCTCTCGCGTGTTGAAGTCACCCGTCATAACGATGGGGTAGTCGAGCTTTTCAAGCAATTTTACCAACACCTTGAACTGCGATTCGCGCACCTCCTCGATTATGGTCATATGCGTGTTGCAATGCGCAAAGGTGGCACCGGTTTTGACATCCTTCAGTACGGCATACGTAAGTATGCGGTACTGGGTCTCATCCGGAAGACGGCTGGAAGCGCTCGGCGTTGCCGACAGCCACTGCGTTTTGGTCTCAATCAGCTCGAACTTATCTTTTTTGTAAAAAATGGCGTTGCGCCACATCTGCGTGGAGGTGTGATTAAGCTCGCCAACCACGTCATATCTGTCGCCAAGCTGCCCGCAGAGAAATTCATACCACAAGACTGAGCACTCCTGAACACCCAAAATATCGGGGTCAGCCGCATTTATCTGTGTCAGCGCCGCCGCGAAGCGGTCAGGCTCCGACTCCTTTGCCACAAGCAGATTAAAGCTCATAACGGTATACGTTTCGGCGGGAGTCGATACCTTCAGCGTATCAGTGGGCACGGTCAGCACACCGTCCTTTACGTGGTCCGCCGCCAGACAGTCGTTTATAAACAGCTGGGCTGCGCGGCAGGTGGCATCGGTATCCTTGCCCGTAATATACACTCTTGTGCCCTCGAAATACACAAGCCCCTGACCGTCGCCGCACGCCGCAAGCGCCGCATCACGACCGGCTGAGGTTACATTTTTAACGTTGCCTATGATTATCGCACAGTCGCCGGGCGCTGTGCCCTTGTCGTTAACCGAAATATCAATGCCGGAGGTCTCGCGAAGTGCCGTGCGTATGCTCCCCGCCGCCCGCTTTTCGGCGTATACGGCGGTAGTGCTGACGTATATGCTGAAATTCTTGAGGCTTTCGCCGCCGATAGTGACCTCGGTTGCCAAAGTATCGGCGCGGTAAGAGACGTTCAGATCTTTGGGGACGGCAAGCGCCCCGGAATCCTTACTCAGATATTTTTCCATAAAGACGCCCACTGCCGTCTGCGTTGCCTCGGGACTGCCGCCGCAAATGACGATATGCTCTCCCGAAAACGTAATGATATAGTCATAGTAGCCCAGAGTGGCAGCAATTTCTGCCGCACCGCCGTAGTTTACGTTGCCGACGATTATTGCCAGCTCGGGCTGGGCGTCGATCTCATTACCGATACGCATACGGATACCGTAGGTTTCGTCGATGGCTTTGCGCAACGCAACTGCCGCGTCGACCTCGGTCTCGGACGCCCTATCTGCGCGCAATACCATATAGTCGCTCGCGCCGTCCGCCACTATTCTGACAAGGCTGTCAGACGCCGTGGTGTCGGCAACGGTGGTGTCGACAACGGTAGTATCCGCGGAGGGCACATTGGCAGGCTGACAGCCTGCCAACGTCATTGTCAATATAATGAGCGCAAGTATAAAACTCGTTTTTTTCATATCTTTTAGCTGAGAGACTCGGAAATACCCTCAAACACCTTATTGATGTTGCGGGAAGCGCCCTTGATCTTGGCACTCCAGTTACTATCGTTGCCCGTCAAGCTGTTACGGAACAGAGCAACCGCGCTGGAGGACCAGGTAAAGCTGGAGCTGAAGATACGAGTGGAGTCGATATACAGGTTGCCCTTGATGATATCGTACATTGCACCGTCAAGGTTGTCGGCTGCCCAACGCGACTTCATGCAGTTTTCAAACAGTGCGGGAGCAGAGGATCTGTGGCTCTCGGAGCCCAGCGCCTCAAGAACAGCTGCTGACATATTGGCATCCTTAGCAGATGCGGGAATACAGAAGTTGGTGTAAGCAAAGCCGAGATTGGTGTAATACTGAGCCTGGTCAGCGTACATCTTGGGATAAGGAACTATACCGTAGGACATATCCTTATCGCGCAGACCGGTGATGGTACTGCCCGCAACTGCACCGAACAGCGCGCGGTTGTCGGTGATGACTTGATATCCGGAGCCGGTATTATACCAGCAATCGCCGGTATCCCAGATCCAGCTGTTCAGCTTAGTGATGAGAGTATGTGTCTTTTCACCCATAAAGTCATCGGTGAGCTGAAGTACGCCCTCGGAGTTGGGAGCGGACATACGAATACCGGATGCAGCGATAAAGCAGTCCATATGTACCTGACCGTAGTTTACGTAGCCGAAGGTATCCTCAACGGTGGGGCCTGCTGCGCCTTCGTCAACGTAAGTGCCGGCGGTCATTTCGATCATTTTGTCGATAGTCCAAGTGCCGTCAAGAACCAGCGGACGGGGATCGCTCAGACCAAGGTTTGTTCCGAGATTGTGGTTGTAGATAAGGAAGTAGAGGTTATAGATAAGCGAGTTTGCCGCATCGCCCGAAACGAAGAACAATTTGTCGTTGATGGTAGACATTTCGATAAGCGAGTCGGACCACCAGGGCATATCAAAGTTGAGGTGATCAAGCTCGGCGAGGTTGGCGATAGCATTACGGGTAGCAAGTGTACCGCCGCACATACTGTAGCAACCGATCATATCGTATTCGCAATCGCCGCCTGCAAGGATCGCCGCCATTGCATGCTCAACAAAGGGAACCTGATTGGAGTTGTCACCGTTGATAAGGTTAGATGAGATGGTAATACCCAGTCTCTCCTCAACGGCTAAGTTGCGGAAGTAAATAGTATCAACAACGGTGTCACCCGTGTCCATTTCAACGTAAAAGTCCGGCAAGGATGTGTTCCAGCCCAGAATGTTGAACTTGTAATTGTCAAAGTTGAGATCGGGGGAGAGAGTGTCCTTGAGAAAACCGTTTTCGTCATAAGGACTTGTGGTCTCAGGGGTGGCAGTGGTAGCGGCATTGCCCGCATCGCTGTTATTATCTCCCGAGGTCGTGTCCGAGGGCGCACCGGTCTGGTCGGCGCATGCTATCAACGCGGAAGACAGCATCATCGCAGCCAGCAGGGGAGCAATCACTCTTAATAATACGTTTCTTTTCATGTTTTTCCTCCTGTAAATCTCATATGAAAAATCATATGTTAGGTATTTGGGGTAAATATATATACTTATATATTAATTTTACACAATTTTTGAAAAAAATCAAGTGAAAAAATCCTAACTTTATTGATATTTTCCGACTTTGTATAATTGTATTGACAACGCACAAAGTTTTTGATATAATTTAATTATAAATGTAAGAAATAAGAAAAAGGAGGGCTCGGACGTGGATTTTGTACGCAATTGCAGATACCTGAAGGCGAAATATCTATATGTGACCAATCCCGTATGGAGCCATGCACCGCGCACGCGTTATTCTTCCCATAACCTTATATTTGTCACCGAGGGCGTTTTGTATATCGAACAAGACGGCAATCGCTATGAGGTTCGAGAGGGACAGTGCATCTTCCTTGAGAAAGGTCTCACCAGCGCGGGATATCGCCCGTCGGGGATCAAAACCGGTTTTTATTACGTTATGTTCGAATGTGATAATGTCCGTCCATCCTTCCCCAACTGCTTTACGTTACAGGAGGACAAAAACGTACGCGAGCTGCTTTTCCAGCTTATAAACAGGTTGGGATACAGCAATTACCCCCCACAGGCCATGAACTCACTTATGCACGCGTTGTTTTATGAGGTGCTGTATCAGTCTCGGCCCCACACCGAACCCATGACATCGCTTGCCCAAAGCATCAAGACATATGTTTATGCAAGTATACACCGCAATATTACCGTCAACGATATTGCATTGCATTTCAGTCTGTGCCCCGACTACATCTCACGTGTATTTTACAGATCCGAGCAGATCCCGATAAAAAAATACATAACCGACCTGCGCATTCGCCGTATTGAAGAATATCTCAGCTCGGCAAACCACACCATACAGACAACCTCCGAAGTCATGGGCTTTCAGTCAGCGGGCGCGCTGTGTAAATTTTATAAATATCACACGGGAATATCTCCCTCGGAATACCGCCGCCGCTTTTATTCGGAGGACAGCTCGGGGAAAGAATAAAAAACTTGCGAGCCGCCCCATTTTGGTTTGTTGTTGCATTATTTGCAGTTCGACCTTGAAAAACAAAACAGAATGTGCTATAATAAATGCAAAACCCCAACTGTAAACAACAGCAAAAAGGAGATGTAAATATGAAAACCACCAACTCCATTCGCTTGATGACAAGCTACGTTTTGGGAAATTGGCGAGATGGCTTTATCGAAAACCGCGATGACGTAATGGCGGAGATCTATCTTGACATTTGCCCCGACGTGATCGCACTGCAGGAATTTTCCGCGCGCTACCGGAGCGAGGAAAACGATCTTTTGTCGCTTGTTGCGCCCAAATACGAGGAGATCATCACTCCGGTGCTCAACCGTAGCCACAACAACTCTACACCTCTTCTTTATAACACGGAGCGCGTCAAGGTGCTCGACCGTGGCTACTACTTTTTCGCGGACGGTGTTTGCGACAACTCCAAGTCGCTTACATGGGCGGCGCTTGAGATGATCGACAGCAACAAACGCTTTGTTTATGTATCAACGCATTTTATCCACACCTCCGAGGAAGCGCGTGTTATTGACGGGGATCAGGCGAAGCTGGTGTGTGACGGTCTTGCAGACTTTTACAAGTGCCCCGTGATGATCGGCGGAGACTTTAACAGCAACCGTATGTCGCGCTCATATGCCAACTTGATCTCGCTCGGCTTTGTCGATCTGTACGAAAAAGCACCCAATCCTCCTACCGTCAAGTCCTACCACCCTTACCCCGTTTTAGATGAAGCTACGCACCTCTACGTGCCAAATCCGGCTCCGATCGTTGGAGATTTTAACAATTCGATCGACCACATCTTCTATTACGGCACGCCCGAGCAGCTGCCAACGGTAGAGCATTTTGACATCCTCACAGATGTACGCTCGCAGATTGCGAGCGATCACTGCCCCGTTTTTGTCGATCTGGTACTTCAATAGAGTGACAAGAATATGTTCGCAATCTTTCCGCAAACAACTCTCAAAGCCTATTCACGCGGACGGTATTTTTTGGTATAATAAATCAAAAAAGAATTATAATAAAGCAGTAAGCGCACAAAGCCGATCCATCCTCAAACGGTGGATCGGCTTTTTGTTTAAAAAAGAGCGCCATCCAAAGGGATGGCACTCAATTAGAGCTATTCCGGCAAGTAGGGGAACTGCACCTCGCGTTCGGGCTGACCGAAATTGGGTGTGCCGTCCGATTCAAACGTTACGGGCGCGATCCAGACAGATCTGCCCGACCAGCCCGTACCCGAAACCAAGTTGCCGTGATATATCATCCAGACGCTTCCGTCGGGGGCTGTGCAGAAAGAATTGTGTCCGGGGCCGTAGCACACGTTAAAACGTTTTTTAAACACGGCTCGGTTGGTTTTTTCCCAGGAATCGGCATTCATAGGATCGTCTCCCGTCAGCGTCAGCATACCAAGGCAATAGTAATCCGTCCAGCTGCCGGACGCGGAATATACCAAGAAGGTCTTTCCCTGATGCTGCAGTACGGCAGGTCCCTCATTGACATAGGGCTGACCTTCCTTTTCCCAAACCAGCTCGGGAACAGAGATGCAAACGCGCTCGGAATCAATGGTGCAAGGGTCGCTCATATGGGCAATATAGAGATTTTGCGCCACGTTCTCGTTACCTTCCCAGCCTGACCAAATAAAGTACATCTCGCCGTTCAGCTGTAAAACAGTACCGTCGATCGCCCATTTATTTGAGGGATCGGTGATCTGCCCCACCATTTCGAAGGGAGCAGTGGGATCTTGCGATGTGCCGCGAAGAACGTACATACGGTGGTTTTCGTTATTTCCGTCATCGGCGGCAACGTAAATATACCACTCACCGTTAATATAGTGCAGCTCGGGTGCCCAATAATCCAAGGAATACATAGTACCCTCGGGCGGTAAATAGACCAAGGTTGCATCATACAGCGAAAGCTCTGCTATCGAAGATACTTTTCTCACCCAAATAGCATTGTAACCGATAAAGCAATAGTAATATTCGCCTTCATGCTCCACGACCCAAGGGTCGCCGCCCATATCGTGAATGGGATTTTTCACGGTTTTATACATGTATTCCGAAGTTGTTTCCTCCTCTGTAGTAATCTCGACGGTAGTTTCGATGGGGATTGCGGTGGATTGATCTGTCATAGCTGCCTCGGTTGTCGTTTCTTCGTCAAGCACAGGATCCTTATCGGCGCACCCTGCAAGTATAGCGGAGATCATAAGCACGCAAAGGATCAAAGCAAAGCATCTCTTTATCATATTTACCTCCTAAACCAACAACTTATTTACTGATATCTCGAATCCCAGACTCTTACCTTATAAAAATGTCCGGTTTCAGACTTAATAACGTCGGCTTCCGCTTTATCGTTTCTCAGCAGGAAGATCGACTGACCAGTCCGGGTCTTGAACGCGCCGTCGGGGTAGATATACACAATACTACCGTCGTCAAAATTGCCTACGCTCTTGATATCGGCGCGATTAATTATAGTATATCACAAATATTTCTATTTTGCAACATAATATTTTAAAATAGAATATTTTATCTTATTTCGCAACCTTTCCGCAAACAAGTCGTAAAGCCCGTTCACGCGGGCGGGATTTTTTGATATAATAAATCTAAAAGAAAGATTTATTATATCAAGGCTTGCTTTGTTTTACATCCCAAACAATTTGTCTGCCGTGTCCGCGTAACACGGATAATCCAATTCGTCAATGATCGCAGTACTGCCATCGGAAAATTCAATAAAAGCTTTGGTATCGGAAATACTGCTCAAGGCTTCGACCAATCTTGGCGTTTTGCCTGTGCCATTGTAAGGGCATAAAAGCGTAACAAGACGCGCTTCTTTTCCTTTTAAAGCAAACCTTACGCAGGGTGCGGGAACGGGAAAGTTTAATGCATTGGGAAGCTCATAGCTCTTTCGCCACCCCATAAATAATGGCTTCTCCTGTCCGATAATAATACTATGACGCTCCGAGGCAACAATACTGAAGCTGACTTGGTCGCCGTGATCAGCTGTAAAACGCACGCCGTCATCTGTGTATGGCTCTGTGCCAAGCTGATAGGAGGGCTGAAAAAGATGCTCTTCGCCATCTTCACTTGTAAATCTGTCAATAACCATCGCAAACGGAGCACTGTCGGCAACGCCTTTTTTGAAAAGGATCAGCTTTCGCTTGTGTATAACGTGAAGGTACTGCTCACCGTATCCTTGATCGTAAACGCCTTCAACGCTGTCGACGTCGGCTGAAAAGCTCCATAGCATACCTGCGTATCTATCCAACGGCTCGTTGTCGGGATGATATCTTCCCTTGCGATTCTGCGACATATCGTCAACCATGGCACAGTTGTGCGAACGGGAGTCTAGGACAAAGCGTCGCATAGCGGAGCTATCGTATGAGTAACAGCCTGAGTCGGGAAGAAGATTTTTGCCATACGCATACATAAGGATATTCAATTTGTCCTCGTGCTGATGTCCGCGACCAAAATCTCCGGCATCCATAAAGCACCAAAGATCGTCTTTGCCCCATCCGGTACGCATAAAAGCCAATCCGGAATATGGCAGAGCAACACTCGTATACTCGGGAGCTCGTCCATCCTTGCCATTGGTCGCAAAATAATTTATTGCCTCATGTTTCGGAAAATATATGCTGCCCAAACGACACCAAGCTTCAAGCGAAGCGCGATGTCCGTCGTTAAGGTCGGGGTATTTGCCATCAGGACAAGTTATATTGATGTCAAGCTCGAACAGTGGCAAGAGCTTGTCGATGAACTCTCGGCTGACGGGATATCCTATCTCTCGCGCCGCGGCGAATACTCTATGGTAATTCATAATGACCACGTCGTGGTAATTCGTAGACAACTCAAATTGGAAGCCGTCGCGATATACTTGACGGTCAAGCTCCGATTGGAGCCTCGAAAAGGCATAATCCCCCCACTCGCGTGAATTGGTCAGGAAAGGATAAAGCATGCCTATATGTGCAAGCCCCGCCATCTCCATAATCAGCCAGTTTCCTGCCGCGCTATGAAAGCGGCTAAGACGGTATCCGTGATCACAGATCGAGCGCACATAGGTACATATTACACGATCTGTCATATACGGTGATTTGTAAAATGAGTAGAACGCATAGTTCCAATTCAGTGCCAAACGGATACCCGCTTCGATAGTTCTCCAACATTTTGTATTTTTTGACATATCAGACGGGCATTTTGCCTGCTCACACCAACTCATAAAAAGCTCTGTAAATGCCTTAGCATATTTCTCGTCGCCCGAGAGACGGTAGCAATGTCCGAGGCAGCGCCATTCGTGATGACGGGAAAGTTGCCACGTCCACTCCGGGACTTCATTTGGAGTGGGATTAAATTCCCAATCTACGTGGGAGGTATCGGTAAATTTATGGGGAAAGGCTATCGAGCGAAGCTCGCCGTTTATTATTTTCTCTGCAGCGTCAAAGTCGTCATCCTCCGGCAGTGCCCAGGCATTTTCTCTGGGCTGATAAGGTATTTTAAAGAAATTTTCTGTTTTCAGAGTGGAGCGTATGTAATCCGCCAACTGCTTTTCCGCCGCCTCGATACCACGATCGCGAAAGGTAACGTCTATATCCGACAGTTCCAATATACTGCGATCCAACAGCTCACAAAACAACTGTTGGTTTGTAGTCATCATATCAACCATAAAATCTCTCCTAAATTATATTATATTTACCATCCGTAGCGCATCTTCAAGAAACACATGGCGAGTTTTCGTTCCGAAGCCGCCATAAAAATACGAGCGGGACTGAAAAAGTTCAAATTGCTGAATGTGATGTTAGGCGAGGGCAATTCTCCCTATATGTTTATATTATACCATAAATCTCAACCTTTTGCAACCATTCCGCAAACAAAGCAAAAAAGCCTATTCGCAAGGATAGGCTTTTTTGATATAATAAATCCGTGGGGGAGAGTTCCAAAAAGACTTCCAAAAGCGTTTCCGATTTGAGAGTTTCGGGGCATAGAAATTCCACGAAAGTTCCAATGATTCGGTGTGTATGTGGGTGTGTAATCGTAAAAAGAAAACAGGAACAGAGCCGAGGCTCTGTTCCTGAAGTTGTTATAAAGTTATTGCTTTACAAGGCTTTGTGGCTTATTTGAAATATCTCTTAAGCATACCCTCGAGAGCCTTGCCGTGGCGAGCCTCGTCGCGTGCCATCTCGTGGACGGTGTCGTGGATAGCGTCGAGGCCGTTCTTCTTTGCGCAGACAGCCAGATCGACCTTACCTGCGGTTGCGGCAAACTCGCAGTCAACGCGCCATGCGAGGTTGTCCTTGGTGGTAGCCTTCATGTTGGGCTCGAGGTCCTCGCCGAGGAGCTCAGCGAACTTAGCCGCATGTTCAGCCTCCTCCCAAGCTGCCTTTTCCCAGTAGAGACCGATCTCGGGGTAGCCCTCTCTGTGCGCGATGCGTGCCATGCAGAGATACATACCGACCTCGGAGCACTCGCCCTGGAAGTTAGCCATGAGCTGTTCGAAGATGTACTTCTAGTCCTCTTCTCTGATGTCGGGGTTGTTCTTTACGGTCTTGGCGTAGATACCGTACTCGTGCTCAGCCGCAAGAGACGCACCCTCTTCCATTACCTTGAATTTGCTTGCGGGAACCTTGCAAACGGGGCACTTTTCGGGAGCTGCGTCACCCTCGTGAACATAACCGCAAACGGTGCATACAAATTTTGCCATGATGATTTTACCTCACTTTTATGTTAATTTTCTGGTATATATATTTAATTTCCGGATGAAAACGACCAAGCCGGACTATTGTTGAGTGCTATTGGAGCCACCCCTCATCCACCGCTTCCGCGGTCCCCCTTCCCCCAAGATCCGGGGGAAGGCTAAGGGCTAATTCCTAAACCTCCACATTTCAGCGAACGTTGATAGATGATTATTCTTTGTTGGTCAAATAGGAATATTTTATATACAATTAAATATTCCTATTTGACCAACAAAATTATTGCTGCAAGCATAATCCGCTGTACTAACTATAGAAATCGTGCTATCCATTTGCCTTCCCCCGGATCTTGGGGGAAGGGGGACCGCCGCCGGGTTCCCGAAAACGCGTTTGCGCGTTTTTGGGGTTCGGGCGAGAGCGGTGGATGAGGGGTGGCGCCGTTTTTGCCTAATTATCGTATCAATTGATACCCAGCTTCTCGGCTGCCGCCTCGATAGCGTCGGATTCTTTAAGCGACGAGAAAAGCATATCTCTCTTGCATCGGATGCCGTTGCGCTCGAGCACGGTATATGCCGCAAGGCTTACTGCGGGCAGTATCTCGGGCTCGGCGAAGATATACGCATTCCATGATTGACCCGCGAATGAGCGCGTCCAATCGTTAAGGTTGACCGCCTCCGACATCGGGATGAACTCGCCGTCGTAGGTCAGGACGGGCGTACGGCTGTAATCCTTCGCCATACTGATATGGGGGATCGCGATGTGAATGTCGTACATTTCGGGGCGCTGCATATCGAGCTTTTCCGCATAAATGCGCGCTTGATCGAGGATCTCTTCACGAAGTCTCGGAAGCAGACTGACCGCCGCCGCAAGACCCGAAATTCCGAGGTCGCGCGCGGCGATTCCGCCTGCGGAATGAATATTTGACTGGCTGATGACGAGTGCCTTCTTCGGCAGACGTCTCGCGAGAACTCTCGCCGCCATGTCGCCGACCGTCACGTCGCTTTCGTCCGAAAGCTTCCAGTCGGTAACGGCGGGTCTGAGCGCCTTATCCGCACTCGGCGCGCCTATCGAGTAGATATCGTTGTCGCAGAGATAGAGAAAATCTATCGGATGCGAGAAGCGTCCGCCCCTCTGCATACCGACGACCATATCCTCGATGAGGGATTCCGCGGCGAGCACTTTTTGGTGCTGATAGATATATCTCGAAAGCATCAGCTTTGAGAAGACCATTTCCTCGACCGTCGAAAGACCCGAAACGGGTACGGTCAGGTGACGCTCGACGATTCCGTCGTCGCCCGTACGGTCGGCAAGACGGAGCTTATAAAGGAAGCGGTCGATGTGGTAGCCGAGGGCAAGACCCGTGGCGTAGCTGTCGCGGCGGAGGTAGTCGAGGGCGTCGGCGTCGAACTGACCGTTTATCATCTCGGTCAGATAAACGTAGCGAACGCCGTCCTTTACCTCGGGCGGTGCGCCGACGATCATGCGTCCGACTTCTTCAAGCAGCTCGGCAGCATTTTCGCCATCCTCGAATGGATAACCGAGGGACTCGCCGAAGCATTTTACGAACGTGGGCGTATTTATGATGATATAACCTATAATTTCATGCGGCTGTGCGCGCTCGAACATCGGCTCTGTCGCCTTAAGATCCTTCATTTCGGGCATTTCGCCGTAGATCGTCTCGGAAAGATGCGAGAAGAAGCAATGTCCGACGTCGTGCAGAAGCGCGGCGAGACGGAGCCTTCTCTGATGCGAGGCTGGGATGGTCTGCTCCTTGCCCGCCATGACGGCGGCATCGTGGCGCGCAACGCCCGCGATCATCTGCGCCGTTACGGCAACGACGCCGAGGGTGTGCTCGAATCGCGAATGGTGCGCGGAAGGGTATGTCAGCTGGGCAAGTCCGAGCTGATTGATCCTTCTAAGACGCTGAAGGAGAGGCGAATCTATAAGCTCAAGCTCCCAGGGGTAGAACATGACGGTCCCCCAGACGCAGTCGTGGATGACCTTTGTGCCCTTGATGGTACGCGGACCCCAGCCCTTCATATTTTCGGCGACGAATTCGTCCGCGCGGCGCTGAAAATCAAGATAAAGCGCGCTTGACGGCGCTTTCGGCGCAGGACGGGAGAAGGAATTATTTTTCATGTTATGGTTCTCCTTATATGAAATGTACTTTCAGGATCGATCATTCTTGATAAGATCGTTTATGTCGATCGCAAAGGACTCGTTTATAAAGTTCACTACTTCCGCAAAATCCTTATAATTTCCGCCCTCAATGCGATACAAATAACATTCATAGTGTGCTATATAATGCGAGCTGAAAAAATAGTTCGTTGACATAGAATAATTGTAGTCGGCGACTGATTCTTTTCCAGTGTATTCATTAAAATATTCCTGCGCGGAATTCGAATCGGAAAAAATATAGGCGTATATTTTATAATTATTCCCACCGTATGTTATTTCTTTGAGGAAAGATACTTCCGAAACAAGATCCTCGGGCAGTTTATCATCCGACAGATCGGTATCGATCGCATATTCGTCAAGATTGCCAAAATCGGCGATGTCGGTAAATACGCGGTTTTTTATCGGCTCCGCAGAAAAAATTCCGATCAGAGGAATCGCCGCAATCAAAATAACCAACACCAAAACAACCATTGATATTAAATTTAATATTTTCTTGTTTTTCACAGTGAGGTTCTCCATTTATAGGAAAGAATATAATATCCTATTTTTATTATAACACAAATTTTACCAAATTGCAATAGGAAGATGTAAAATGTACGGTTTGGCATAATCAGCTGACAATGCTTTATAAATCGAATCTGCCATGTTCGCACTTGCTAAACGGGGTGCAGGGGCGAAGCCCCTGCAAGAAAAAACGATGTCATTCTGAGGGTGCGCCCGCAGGCCGCTTGGCACCCGAAGAATCTCGTGACGACCGAGTTGTTCCTCGGGCGTCGCGGTGCTGGCGAAGTGGTCTGCACAGCACCAACCCAACTAAATTTATATGAATATGAAAAATCACTGTGTAGAATCAAAATTACACAGTGATTTTATTATTTTGCCTTTTACAAGTGCAAACAACTACTTTTGACTTTAGTTTTACGATTATGCACGTCAAATCTCTTCGTACAGGCACCGCGCCGCCCTTGTAAATGGGGGCGGCACGATGATCCACTGTTTGCCTTCGGCAAACTATAGGTGCGTTGCAAAGCAACACACCTACCGGGCGCCAAGCGGTTGCGGGCATTTCCGACGGTTTTCCGAAGGAAA
>JAZSMP010000105.1:0-5135 GCA_045535915.1 Eubacteriales bacterium
AGCCTTTATGCAATACGAGATTGGCAAATACTTTTACGATCTTGCTAAGCTTCGACGTGAAGCCGAGGGCGCCGGCGAGCAATTGATTGTCAAAGCACCGGTCGCCTCTTGCTTTGTGGCATATTTACTCGGCGCGACAGACGAAAATCCGTTGCCGGCGCATTATTATTGTCCGAAGTGCAAGACGGTGCTATGGATGGAGGGCAGGTGCGTATTTGACCTGCGCGACCGCTTCTGCTCGTGTGGAGAAAAGAGGAAGCCCGAGGGCTTTGACATCCCCTTTGAAACCTACCTCCCCTATGCAATAAAGCTCAGAGCCGCAGATATTACCGATGAAAGTTATCTTGAGCTGTCCGAGGCGACCTTCTCGCATTATCAAAAACCGCTGTTGGATACGACCAATATCTGCAAGCGACTTGAGAAGGCTACGGGCGTTTGCATGGATAGCATTGACTTAAATGATCTTGAAGTAAAGCACCGATTTCTTGTGGGAGATTTTGAGTATTTGGTAGGCTCTGGCGGTGAAAAAGCGATTAAGCAGATGATTACGCTCACACATCCGGTAACGTATAACGAACTTTTGAAGCTGATCGGACTTGCCCACGGTACTTGCACTTGGAGATATAATGCCGAATACCTGCTCGCAGACGGCGTTTGCTCACTCGCCGACATTCCTGCCACGCGCGATGAGGTATTTATGAGCATTCGCGATGCTATGCGTGATTGCGATTTTCACGATACGGGCTTTGCTTTTGACGTATCCAACAAAGCTCGCCGCGGATATTACCAGGAGCACGGTATGGACGATTACACCAACGGAACGCTTTCCATGCTCGGCCTTGACAGTTGGTTCGGTAGCTATATCCGAGCCGCACATTATATGTCAATAAAAGCGCTTGCTGTGTTGGAGTTGAAGTATTCTATCATTCTCAATTGGTATCAAGTCTATTATCCGAGTGAGTATCAACAGATAATGGCTGATTATAGTACTTGAAAATTAAAGAAAATTATGTTATAATTAGGATGCCTAAAAGCAGGAGGTGTAAGCTTATGAAAATCGAACGCGGAGATATCTTTTTTGCCGATCTGTCGCCTGTATTCGGAGCCGAAATAGGCGGAATGCGGTATGTTGTCGTTGTTCAAAACAATGAGTTAAATGATGAAGCTTCCTCAAATGGCGGCACCGTAATCGTTGCTCCGCTGTCCTCAAACAGCACTGAGGTCGAAGGTCGGAACGCAACGGCAACAATGCCTGTGGCTATTCCGGAGCTTTCACCATTTTCGTATGGGATTCTTCTTTTTGGAATTAGAGCAATTGATATCAAACGCGTAAAAGAGCATATTGGATGCTTGAATGACGAAACAATGGCAGAGCTTGATAAAAAACTTAAGGATGCTTTAGGACTTTGATATGATAACAGCAAGCCCTCCGCAAATTGCGGAGGGCTTGCTGTTTAGTTTTATCCGTTTACATATGGATTTTCTTCGACGTACTCGTATTTGAAATGCATTTTCTTGGCATATTTGATCGCATACGAGCCTTTCGGTGCTTGAATTGTCAGCTTATTCTTTCTGCCCACTCTATAGAATGACGAGCGACCAATAGAGGTAACGGTATAAGGAATATAAATTTTTTTGAGCGAATCACACCAATAGAATGAATTATCATTAATGCGTGTGACTCCGTCAGGTAGCAATACCGTTGTAAGATTACTGCACTCTGCAAAAGAATCGTATCCTAAAGAACGTGTACCCTGTTCGAAACAGACCTTGGTTAATTTCCTGCATTCTCTAAACGCACTGTAACACATAGAGACACTGGCGGGCACAAAGAGTTCTTGAATGTGCAAACACTTTTCAAAGGCATGCTGCTTGATTTCGATATTTTCAGGCAAAGAAATACTTGTAAGCCCGCTATTCTTAAAAGCGCTGGCGCCGATTGTTTTAAGGCTGCTTGGCAGCTCAATTTGAGAAAGGCTGATACAAACTTCGAATGCCTGCGGTTCTATATATTTCAGATTGTCCGAAAGTATGACCCTTTCAAGTGAAGAGCAACCGCGAAAAGCGCGGGAATCAATGCAGGTAACAGTATTGGGCATAACAACGCTTTTTACCGACGTATTATCCTTAAAAGCATCGCTACTTATGATATTAACCCCTTCGGGAATCACGACTTCTTCATCCGTTCCGGTATATTCCCCGGAATATGTAAGTGTGAAAATGCTGAAATCTTTGTGTTCAGTAAGCATAGTTGGCCTCTCATTTTAGATGATGATTCATGTGGTGTGGTTATCTGTGTTTTTCAGTTTTTCTCTATCCGCTTTTGTCATATGTCTTGCGGTCAAAAGCAACTTGTCACCATCAATCAGCAAATTGCCCTTGAGCAATGCGGTGGGTTTTCCGTTTTCACTCGGCGGCAAGCAGGTCTTTATGCCGTCTTTGTTAACAAAGCGGTATTCATAGGAAATGATGCCCGATTCCGCCATGAATTTGGCGATGGTATTTGCGGTTTCTTTGTTGCCGTTTTTGTCGATCAGCAAGAGCTGATCACGCCACACGAAAGGCTCGACTGCCATAATGCAAAGGTCAGCCTCGGCGATGATCACATCGGGATTGACCTCCCAGATCGCTGCGAACAATTCATGCTTTGCTCCGACATGACCGCGGTCGTAGTTGAAGCAAACGGCATAGAAGCTGTCATCAAATGCAGCCTTGATCTCCTCGGGAGTATGTACTTCTGCCATCTTTTCTCGGTAAACGAGAAGCGGGGATTTTTTGTTTTCCATATATACTTTGCCTCTCAAATTTTGCAGTTCATTCTTTGTAAAGCGGCCAAATAACAAACTCTGTTTGCAATACCGTTACTGAAGGATTATGTTTTTTTACATAACATCGGATATCATTTTGTTCCTTCATGTAATCGGAGTAACTTCCGATGCTACCCCAAGAATAGGTGCGTGCGGATACCTTTATTCCTTCTCTATATCTGATATCGTCAACGAATCTCAAAATGTAACTGTCTAAGGGCATATGGCAGAATTTGAAGTAATCTTCGTAAAGTGACAAGAAGGTAGAATCAACGCTCAGGCAAGCATAAAGATCCTTCATCAGCATATTCAAAAACTTCTGTGCATTTCCAATCGTAAAGCCACTTTTATTTTTGAATTTATCTTTGGATGTTTTGCGGTATGTAGAATAATTCTTGAAGTGCTTTGTACCGTCAGCAAGATTTACACAAATATTTTCGTGCCATTTATCGTAATCAGACGCCGATGAGAATGGACTTCCGGTCAGATAAACATAAACTTCTTTTTTTACATATTTTTTTGCTTCAGCAATTTCTGTGGGATAGTCTCCTATCTTCAAATAAGCTCCTGCACCCATCAGCACCGCATCTCCCCATGCCCGATATCCGTCAATACAGAAATCGATCAACTCATCAAGATTGGATGCCCTTTTCAGCAAAGCAAGTCTCTGAGCTCCGCCTGTTTGAGACGCATTCGGATAGTAAGCAGAAATTGCTTTGCTGATTTCTGTTTTGCTTACCATGCTCATTCCTGTAAATTTAGTGTTCGGATATTTCATAACCATTCTCCTTTATATTTCATAATTAATTTTGTATTTTCGAGGTATCGACCAATTGCACCGCTATTATAACACGCGTATTCAAAAATTTCAAAAAATTTGGGCGCTATGTAGTGGCGGCTTTGTTACATACATTATATCACATCTAATTGCGACAAATATGGTGCATTATTACAATTCAAAGAGCTTATCGATCAATTTGCGCTTTCTATCATCATCGAGAGCTTCGTTTGTATTGACACTCTCTACAATGGCTTGAAAATCTTCTTGCTTAAGGGTGGGGGCTTTCTTTGGTATAAAATATCCATCGCCGTTATGCTGAATATCATATCCAAGGTCTTTGAGCAGCGTTATATTTCTTCCGATTGCTTTTCGCTCAATCTGGGTATCATAAGCGTTCTCAATGCGTGAAATGATTTGTTGCTGATCAAGAGGTTCTTGGCTATTTTCCAAGGTGCGAAGGATCAACATAGGATAGGATGAGGTGCCCCAATATTGCAAAGGTGTCAATGTCATTTGTAGTTCTCTCAGTTTATTTTTTGGGGCTCTGTCCACGTAGAACTCAAAGCAATACTCCTTATTTTCATCATCCATTACGACCATGTCCGTGTTGAGATGAGGTCGTCCTTCATAGTAACATTCAAAGGAGAGAGAATCCTTTGCAATGTAGATATCAAAATCGTCAAGCTCGTCAACTTCCTCATCTTCGTCGTTCCAATCGTCATCGTCAACACTCATGCCAGCATCGTTCTCGCTCGTTGGCTTTCGCTCAAATTCATAGTCATCGGGATCGTCTGACGGAATGGATTCATCTATATTCAAAAAATCAGTACGAGAAATGTAATTATCCAAAAAGTCTGCCATTGCTATACGGTAAGCTTTGTGGACACCATCTGTACGAATCGCCTTTATATATGGCGATAGATAAATTTGCGAAATAATCTCTCGGATATCTTTCTTTGCCTCGGCAAAAGACTTGTATTTTTTTGTTTGTTCACCGTCATTACCCGGCTTTGTTTCATAAGTAAGTTGCCAAATCGTTTTCATAATTCGTTGGTATCCTATTGCAATTTTTATTATTAGTCATTATATCATATTTTTTGGAGTTTTTCAATACAATGTGACAATTTTGGTGCAATCGCAATTGCTTTTCCAAAAATCGAGTATTTTTCAAAACCTCTTGACAAAACACACGTGCTGTGTTATAATTAAAGAGCCAAATGGCTCATTATGTTTCAGGGGGCTTTTATGAGAAGCAGAGATGAATCGCTGTTCAGAAAAATTATCGATTTTGTTAATGAATATTTTGAGGATTACGGCAGGTCTCCCTCCACTCGGGAGATCGAGCAAGGGATCGGTGCTTCCCGTCCCACCATTCAGAGATATCTCAAAACCATGCAGGAGCAAGGCGAGATCGAATACGACGGTCACCGTGGTATCATCACCAAGTATATGCGTGAGCTGATGGACACCAACCGTGTGCAGATGGGTAATTCCATTCCTTGCGGTCCGCTCACCGAGGTGACCGATGCCGAGCTTGAGCATATCCG
>JAZSMP010000240.1:0-16719 GCA_045535915.1 Eubacteriales bacterium
AGATCTCGGACATATCTGCAACCGATAACGAATCCATAACATATTTCAGAAAGCCAAGGCTATATGATTTGGTTACTATCGCTGTTATATCCGAAACAGAGCGCGATTCATTGATCAATTCAATAATATGGCGTCGCCATTCTTTTAATGACTGTGTATCTGCGGTTATGTCTGCTTGTACTATGTCACCGCTTCCGTTTCTGTAGGCGACTATGCCGCTATCTGTAAACGGATGCTTGACAACGATCGGAGAAAACTTGGTTTGATGTACTTCAAGCATGACAAACATACGCGCCATAGCCTTTACGCTGTTTAGATCAGTTATCTTTTTCATTCTACCATGTCCTCATCTGATACCCTATATTCTCATCCGCAAACATCGACATATAATCATGGAGAGTATCTGTTATCTTTTCATAATCCGAATACGTTGGCTTAAAGCCGTACCAACCGGTACAGCCCTCTTCATCCCATATATAAGGATCCTGCCCATTCTTTTTACCGATAATGTCCTTAAAAAGAAAAAGATTCGTATCGATCTCTCCCTCGGTACGGTTTATAACCGTTGCCCGCATAGCATCATAATGCTTTGAGACATTTGTCGATACGAATTCAAACTTGACTCGGATATCCTTGTCGATTTTACCTATCATCATCTTGCCGCTGAACATTGCTTCATAGAAAAGCTCGCTTTCTTCAAACAGCAATCGCAGTTCGTGTTCCGTGAATGTCATGCCATCACCTCCTTCCTACAGCGACATACTCATACTGTTGCCTTGATCCTGATCTGATGCTTGCGCGATATATTCTGTATACTTCTTTTGCCACGCATCGGCAAGTCTGAAGATCGTCCTATATTCGCCAAGCCGGTCGATTTCTCCAAACTCATCATCCGAAATGTCTACCAGAGACGTAAGCCCCCGTACACCTTCTTTGATCTGCTCACAGAAAGCAACAGCTTGTTCTGCATGTTCAAGATTGTCGTTCATCGTCCTCACCTCCTCTCAAAGTTCTATAAACGATGCTCCGAACAGTTCGTGCGGAGCATAATTAATCTCAAATTCTGTTCTGCCCACATAGCTGCAACGATTAGCGAGGAAGTTTGGATTGTCATTGATTCGCATTAAGAAATATGCCAATTCCTCAAACGTGGCATCGAATATCTCACCTTCGCCGTACAGATATTCGTCCGACTGCACTTGGATAACGGCATCGTCCTCAATATCCATGCAATAATCCTCATATGCGCTGTAACCTTCGAGTTGATCAGCTTCGGTAACCTTACCTCGGGCGAGCATCTCAGTAGTACCGTAATCGCTTTCGAGGATAATATGAGAAAAACGCACAGCCATTATTCGATACCTCCCATTTTCATATTCCCGAGGTATTCATCAAATTCATCGCTGTTGAGCAAGAAGTAATCTTCGCCGTCATTCCAGAAGTTTACGAACAACTCACCGTCTCGGATATGAATCGGTTTTTGCTCGAGGCTCTCGCCGTATCCGTCCGAGCACTGACCTTCGAGCCATTCCTTGAACTCCGCTTCTTCCTCCTGCGTAAATGGTTCAGTTAGCTCTGCACGGATACAGCCGTATAGTACTCCGCTTACGTTCTGTGTGGAGAAATGAACCTCCTTCAGCTTTGCCACAGCAGAATTGCTTCCGCTGAAGTATTCCGCGATGTTCTCATCGTCAAGCGAGTCTACATATTGAATTAGCTCTCTGATCTTTTCTTCATACGGTGCAAGGTACTCTCCGTCATATTCTTCAGAGAAGTTATCCAAATATCCGTATTCATTGCGAGGAAAGAGCGTAGCAGTAAGAGGGCAGTAGTAGTGTTCAGTAGTATCCGTCATTCTTCGTTCGAGCATCATTCTGCCGAATTCTTCAAATGACGATACCTTATCGTTCAGCACAGCATCCATCATATCGAGCTTATTTGCGTATGGTAGATTGTGGTAGATCTCGCATATTGTATTGACGAATGAGAGCGTATTTTCCGAAGAAACAAAAGAAGCGAGTCTGTTTTCAAACTCGCTTGTTCCGTATATCTTCACTTTGATTGGCTCATTCTCTTCATCCGCGCATCTGATTTCATGCGCCGGCGTCTTGATCCCGATCGACGCAAGATGCTCTGCCATAAGCATCCGTCGGCACGGGAAGTCCATAAGTAGTGTGTCGCCTTCGTGGGTGATTATTGATTTGAGCATTTTTGTTCCTTTCTTATTTTTATGGTTTGGTGGACACAAAGATTTAACATTTGATAAACGAAAAAAGGGGGACGATTTGCGTTATTTTGCGCATATCGTCCCCCAAAAAAGGAGATTTTGTAGTCCGATTCCGAACTATTATTGAAAATCGAGAATGTCATCTTTTTTCAAGCCGTCTTGTGACGATTTTGAAAAGCGAGGAAAAGTGAGATAAAACGTGAAAAACCGAGGAAATCCTCGGTTTTTCGTGGGTCATCTTTTTCGGACCCTCAATATGGTGGGGGATGGTGGATTCGGACCACCGAAGTCAGTGACAACAGATTTACAGTCTGCCCCCTTTGGCCGCTCGGCCAATCCCCCATATGAAGTCCGCTTTGCGCTTGCGGACTTTTTTGGAGCTGGTGATCGGGGTCGACCCATCCACGTGCTGCTTACAAATCAGCTGCTCTGCCATTGAGCCACACCAGCGTTTGGCGTTCCGTATTGGACGGGTTATATTATATCACAAGTCAGCTCGTTTGTCAATACCTTTTTGAAGATTTTTTGAGTTTTTCTGAAAATATTTTTCCAAAAACAAATTCATCTATTGATTTTATCAAAGCTGTGTGCTATAATTAAGAAAACTATTCCGAAAAGAGGAGAATCACTATGAGCAAACTTACAGCAGAAGACATCCTGCGCGTAAAAGCACTCGGATGCCTTAAAGACAAGAGATTTGACGATATCTTCAACGTCCGCGTAATTACCCGAAACGGTAAGATCACATCCAACGAGCACCGCGCCATTGCGGAGGCTGCGGACAGATTCGGCAGCGGTGAGGCTGCAATGACCACCCGTCTTTCGATCGAGATCCAGGGCGTAAAGTACGATAACATTGATCCTCTTATCGAATTTCTCGCCTCTCACGGTCTCGAAACAGGCGGCACAGGCGCACTTGTCCGTCCCGTCGTTTCCTGCAAAGGTACGACCTGCCGCTTCGGTCTGATAGACACCTACGGTCTCAGTGAAAAGATCCACGAGCGTTTTTATAAGGGATATCATAACGTCAAGCTGCCGCATAAGTTCAAGATCGCTGTCGGCGGATGCCCGAACAACTGCGTAAAGCCCGACCTAAACGACCTCGGCATCATCGGTCAGCGTGTCCCCGAGCACGATATAGAAAAGTGCCGAGGATGCAAGAAATGTCAGGTTGAAGCCGCTTGTCCCGTCGGCGCGGCAACGCTTGTCGACGGCAAGCTCAAGGTAGACCCTGAGCTTTGCAACAAATGCGGACGCTGCAAGAACACCTGTCCCTTCGGAGTCACATCGACCTACATAAGCGGCTACAAGATCTGTATCGGTGGCAGATGGGGCAAGAGAACGGCGCAGGGACGCCCGCTCTCGAAGCTCTTCACCTCCGAGGAAGAGGTCCTCGCCGTTATCGAGCGCACCATCCTCTTCTACCGCGAGGAAGGCAAGCCCGGCGAGCGTTTTGCGGATACTATAAGCAGACTCGGTTTCGAGTACGTTGAGAGCAAAATCGTTAAATAAGTGACTGGTAAAAGGTAAGAATCCGAGCCGTTCAGGCTCGGATTCTTCATTTTAATTAATATAATTAAACGCTCAGATTATGACGGAATCCACCGGGACGTGAGAGATCTCTGAGTGCCGTATCACGGTTAAGCGCAAGGAGCTTGATATTCTTGTCAACGGTATTCTTATAAATGATCTCCATATCGTTGAGATGGGGCTGGCTCATCTGGACGGCGTACAGTCCCGGAAGACTGCAAAGCATCCCGATATAGTGGTCGCCTCTGCCGCAGAAATGCTCGGCGCCGCCGTATTTTGCAAGCAATTCGCCGTCATACGGCATAGCAAATTCTTTGTAAAGCGCGGGTGAAAGATTCATTGCACTGTCGTTTCGGAGCATGATCGAGCCGCGATGCCAAAGCATACCCCAATGCGGATTCATTTCGTCATTGCGCGGGAAAATTCCGTGCCATTTATCCATAAAGCCGATGTAAGTATCGGTCACAAGGCGCAGCATCGCGTGGACAAGCTCGGGCTCGTCGTACATCGCGTAAAATATCTCGCCGCCCCAAAGCAGCTCACAGATGTCAAGCGGACCCTGCAGGTCGGGGTGGTAGACGGTAACGTACTTTTTGATTTTCGGGTATTTATCAAACACCTCGGAACAAAACTCGCCGAATTCAAATACGTTTTTGCCGAATCCCGCAGAGAGATCGGGCATTCCCGCCTCGACCTTTTCACGTATCAGCTCGGTATCGTTGAAGGCTCTTGTTGTGGGAAGCGTGTTTGTGTGCCTCGGCATAACGAATATTTCGGCACCGAAAAGAGAGCTCAGAATGCCCGTACCGTAATTTGCGCGGACAACGAGATTGCCGCGTTTTCTTCCGAGCGCTTTTGAAACGTCCTGTAGCTGATGGCGGAGCATATTGTCGTAGCATTCAAGCGCATCGTTGATATTCTCAACGCGGGGAATTTCAACCAAAGGCGCAGAGAATTTCTTGCGCGCGGGCTCGAAAATATTCCCGTCAAATCTGTCAAACAGGAAATCGCGCCACTGCCCGACGTAATCCTCTTCGACCTCGGGATCTATCCGCGCCTCAATGTCTTCAAGAAGCGCGAGAGTTTCTTTACTTAGTTTGATCATATCATCTTTCCTCTTATGGACTCCGGAGCCTCGTTTTTTATTTAATTATAGCACAGAGAATAAAAATTGTCAATAGAGTTCAGAGTGCAGAATCAAGGACGAGGAGATCATGAAATCCGACTACGGCGCGGACGTTGACGGAATGACCGTCAACTTGACGGGAGGACGGGATTTGAAACAGAGCAAAAGGGCTGATTCACCGTTTTATAAGTGAATCAGCCCTCTTTGTTAAGGCATTACCTCAATATTGACATTATTATAAGATGTAAACGTTACGGTGTGACTGAATGTGATATCGCAGGCATCCGAATAATATCCGCTTGTTGTAAGTCCTTCGAAATAAATGCTGAAGGATAAAGGAAGTCCTTCGGGAGAGAGAACTATATCAACGTTCTTTTTGCTCACGCTTGTACTCTTTGAAGGTTCAAATATCTGCCGGTCTACGGGGAATTTGAGCTGGTACATGTCAAGATACGAAAGCAGACGGCTGCTGTCGATATCAAGCGAGATTTTTATATCCGCGCCGGAATACTCAACGCCGGTTATGCCGTCAATAAATTCCAAAGAGAAAAAGTAAGGTTTGATTTCACGGAATATGCTGACAAGTGAAGTAACATCGTAATAGAATCCGTGAGGACCGCTTATCCCTTGCCCCGCATCGGTATAATAGTTTTTGAAATCGCCGTATTCCTTGAATACCTGTCCGTCCGATGCTGAATATCCGTAGCTGTATCCGCGCGCGGGATCGTATGCCCCGCGGCTGTCGATCGTGTAAGTAAGCAGATCTCCCGCGTAGGGCGGATGAAAATTGTTTGTCAGCTCCATTTTGCTTTCATATTCCAAAGCGTAGCTTCCCGAGGCAAGCAGCGCGAGAGTATTCGTCATACCCGCTACGGTCGAATAATCCCTGAAGCTGCCAAACTCCAGGCTGATATTGGGAGCGCTCGTTTCATCGACCGATGAATTTGAGTTGATATTCGTGTATTCCGAGCTCGAAACGGATCTGATCTTAGAAGAGACACCGTTCGTGTCAAGCGATATGACTGTCTCTGCCGATGAGCTTACGGCATTGCCTTCCGAGTCAATATACACAGAAAATTCAAGCACCTCGGCGTTTATTTCTTCGCTGAGAGTAAGACCGAGCGACCCGAAGATCAGAGCCTTGCCTGCGTCCGAGTATTCAAGCGTGACGGCATAACCTCCGTCCGCGGGGGTCACGGTTCCGCTTTTGAAATATTCGGGATCGGTAAATCCGAGAATGCCGCTGTCGGCGCTGAGAAGCATAGAGAGAAATTCTTCCTTTGTCGCGTCAACGATCCTGATCGCTCCGAAGCTGTTATCGGTCGAAAACGCCGAAGTATCGTAATAGACGATGCTCTGTCCGTCAAAGAACAGTTCGAGAGTATGTTCTCCGGAAGGATTTCCGTAAAGATCAAATGCTTCCGTGCTCTGTATGAAGCTGTAGGCGTCTCCGTTCTTTTTGGTTGTTGAAGTGACTTGGCTTATCAGCGTGTCATCATAATAGGCAGCCGAGCTTGCGCTTTGTGCAAACGAGGTGTACTCCTCAGAACGGCGTTCGGCTTCGGATATGAGTTCAAGTGCACGCGCGAGAGAGTTTTCCTCATCTGCACCTGCTGTGGTTTCTTCTGCGGTTGTACTCGGTGTTGTGTCCGGATCGGTCTCATCCGGAACGTTGCCCGTGCACGAGACGAGACCGAGCAATAGAGAAAATACTGTCAGAAAAATCAAAAGGTGCTTGGTTTTTGTCATTTCGGATGACTCCTTTCCTGTTTTTTATCAGATTATCAGAGAGAAAGCAATTGGATCAGTTTCTCTTTTTTACAATAGCCAACGTTTTTTGCGGTTTCGACTCCGTTTTTAAAGACGATAACTGCGGGGATGGCGTTGATGGAAAAAGCGTTTGCGAGCTCGCCCTGCTCGTCGACGTTGATCTTACCGATCTTGACCTTACCCTCAAGCTCTTTTGCGACAGCCTCAAGCTCGGGCGCAAGCATCTTGCAGGGTCCGCACCAGTCGGCATAAAAATCGACGATCACGGGGATATCGGATTGAAGCACTTCCTCGTCGAAGTTTTCGAGTGTGATTTTAACTTCCATGATCTTATCCTTTCGGCTTATAATAAAGCATACAGTGGCAGAATCCCTCAAATTCGGGATCAGCCATCTGCTCGCGGAACTCACGGCAGATGCATTTTGTGTCCTCGGACTGCTCGCGGCGGCAGGGGCAATAGCCCCCGCGCTGCCGGAGTCCTTCGCGAACGATCTTTACCATCTCCGCGTCGGGGTTGAGCTGAATCTTTGCAGCCATTATTTCTTGAATCTCTTACCTGTCTCGTTGAGATAGGTACACATTGCGAGAGTCCAGTCTGTCTGGATGATGTCGTATCCGCGGTCAGCAAGCCAGCCCCAGCCGTAATCGGGAGAGATAGTGAAGGAGGTATCGTCGGAATGTCCTGCAGCGAGCTGAGCCTTGTAGTTGTAAATGATAGCGTTGCCCCAGACGAGCTTGCCGTCCGCATGAAGCTTATCCATGAACTCAACGGAGCCTACGCCCTTGGTCTCGTCGGTGAATACGGTCTCACAGCCTACGTAGTTGATGTTGCGGCGCATCATTTCCTCGTGGATGCCGTCGTCGGTCTTAACGATGGGAAGGTAGTAAACCTCGGGAGCGTACTCCTCAACGATATCGAGGATCTCCTTCTTAGGAGAGGACTTAACAACGATCTGATCGAGCATGCCGTGCGCGCGGATAGCATCCGATATCTCGCGGGGATGATCCCAGAACTTATCAACGTTTATGTAGCATCTGCCCTTGAAGCGCTCAAGCACCTCATCGAAGGTGCAAAGACCGAACTGGGTGTAATCGCGGTCGTAGTTGACGTAACGGAGCTTGCGGACCTCCTCATCGGTAAGCTGAGGGAGAGACGTCTTACCCTCGGTGCCGAGGTAATTTAAGTGGCGGTACTCGGTTTTGGGATGGAGGATCCAGAGTGTGCCGTCCGCGGACTTGTTGAGGTCAACCTCGATCATGTCTGCGCCGTGACGGACTGCGATCTCGTAGGATGTGATCGTGTTGCAGGGGATGTTACCGCCGCACTCGCCGCGGTGTGCGGCAACGATGATGCGCTCGGAAGCGTCTTTCATAAGATTGAATGCCATTTTTCTTTACTCCTTTATGGTAAATTTATATTTTTTGTTTTTTGAAAGCTCTGAGTGCCCAGACCGCAACGAGAACGGTAACAGCCGCGATCATCGCGATGCCGATCCATATATTTGCATGCTTGCCGAGGATCACGTTAGTTGAAACATATGCCGAAGCAAGCAGATCGCTGAAGCCGTAAGTATAAGCGAAGCAATCGGGTGCGGTCACGTGAAGGAAGCTGAAATCAAGGTAGAAGAAGGGGGTATACGCCAGGAAGGTCGCGCCCGCATCGTAGAGAGCTATGGATATGCTCTGCACCGTCTCTGCGCCAATGCTCACAAGCATCGGGAAGATTATTGAGAGCGCGGTCTTCTTTGTCAGCACGGCAAAGAGAGTTGCGAAAGCTGCGTAAAGCATTGCAATGACGAATTCTTCGCCAAATACGCTGAGCGCAGTAACAAATGAGGGGATCTTTGCTATTCCGCCGCGGACAGCCTTAAGATCGGGAACAAAGAGGTCGTTTACGCCCCAAACGAGCATATTTTCAACCGTAAGCAAGATCATTGCGGATGCCGCGATAATCAGCCACCAGAAAGCCATACATACGAATTTCGAGCATAGTATGCGCTTTCTCGAACGCGGCTTGATGAGAAGAAGTCTTACCGTGCCGTTCGTGTATTCGTGCGCCATCATAACTCCGCTGTAGCAGATGAAGAGGACCGCAAGCATCCCCGCGAAGGTGCGGAACTGACTTATGACCTCGGTCTTTGTTGACAGTTCGGGAAGTGTTGCAGGCATCGGGATCGAATGCCCAAGACTGCTCAGCGCATATTCCTGCGCTTCAAGGGCAAGCAGACGCTCGTTTTGCATGTCTGCGTTGTAATCCTCCACGCTGTCGTACTGATAACGGTAGTAATCGGATGAAAATTCCTCAAACGTCAGCGGAAGCGTATATTCGCAGGAATACGCAGAGGAATAAAGAACGTCCTCAACAGTATTGTATTCCCAGCTTGCGTATTCGCAATCATTCTCAATAAGATAGTTGATTCCGACTCCGTATGCCTCGTAGCAAGAGATGGTATCGGTGAAATAAGCAAGCAGAGCGTTATGATAGTTCTTATCAAGCTCGGGCAGATCTGCGTTTTTAAGAAGCTCGAGCGACTCTGCCTGACCCGCTTTCAGCGAAGCTATTCTGTCTTCCGCGAAAGTCTTCATCTGCTCATAATAAGCTTTCATACTGAAATGCTCAATATTGAACCGGATAGAGTCAATCTCACTGTCAACAGTCTTTATCCATTCCTCCGCGCTCTTATCGGCAAGCGCGGTAAGTACGATATCGAGGACATTATACTGCGGATAACCGTTTGCGCCCATGTCGTCGTAAAAGCCGTATTCGGTAAGGAAGGTATAAAGCTCGTCAAGGGAGGAATAATAGGAGGTTCTGAGCTGTTCGGGGGTGTACTCGCCCTCGGAAAGGATCTCGAGAGTCGAGCGCGTCAGCGAAAGCTCGAGATACCCGAGGTAGTAAAGCGAGTACTCAACGCTTGATTGCGAAAGGCCCTTTTCGGCAAAATAGAGCTCAACGTCATAATATACCTCGTGCTCACGCGCCTGTAGCTCGTCGCCCGCAGCGCGCGCTTCGTCGGCTTTCTGCCTGTAGTCCTCGTGCGTCAAATCTTCATATTCAAAGCCTCCGAGAGCCGAATTCAACGCAACGCTTGAGAAAGGCGTCAGAACGAGAATAACGCCGAGGATGATCAGCAGGACGCGGAAGGATTTCTGTCCCCAAAGCTTAAGCGACTCGTTTTTTACAAGATTCACAAACTTTTTCATTTCGTCTCGCCCCCTTCCTTATTTTCATCCGAGGGGATCTTCACGGGCGGTACCCACACGGGGCGTTCGGGAATGTTGCTGCGCGTCAGCTCAAGGAAAACGTCCTCAAGAGTGCGCTGCTTGCGCTCCACACCCATGATCGAAACGCCCGCGGCGGCAAGAGATGCTATGATACCGGGGATGTCTTCCTCGGGTACACTGCCGACAAGCTTTCCGTCGGCAAGTTTAAGCGGACAGCCTTCGGGTATATTGCCCGCGGTTTCGGGCGCGATATTGACCGTAAGCTCAATCTCGCCCTTTCCGCTCGGGTTGCGGATCTCTTCCATTGTAAGTACGCGCAGGATCCTGCCCGAATTGATCACGGCTACGCGGTCGCACATCAGATCAAGCTCCGCGAGCTGATGGCTCGATACGAAAACGGCAACTCCGCTCTCGCGCGAAAGCTTTATAAGCAGATCGCGCAGGTCCTTGATCCCCGCGGGATCGAGACCGTTTGTCGGCTCGTCGAGAACAAGCACCTTCGGGTCGCCGAGCATAGCCTGTGCGATCCCGAGTCTCTGACGCATTCCGAGAGAGTATTTTGAAACCTTGTCGTCAATCCTTTCGGCAAGACCGACAAGCTCGGCAAGCTCATCTATCTTCTCCTTCGGCACCGAATCGAACATTCTGCGGAAGATCTCAAGATTCTGTCTGCCCGTCAGATATGAATACATCTCGGGATTTTCAACGATTCCGCCGACCTGCGCCATCGCTGATTCAAACTGAGTCTTTACGTCACAGCCGCAGACCGTGATCTTTCCCGAGGTTATCGGCAAAAGTCCGAGGATCAGCTTGATAGTAGTGGTCTTGCCCGAGCCGTTCGGCCCAAGAAAACCGAAGATCTCACCGGGGTAAAAATCAAAATCCATGTCCTTAAGTATAAGTCTTGCACCGTATGAAAAGTTGAGATGCCTGACCGACACTGCGGGCTCACCTTCGGGCTTCTTTGGCGCTTCGACTATACCGTCGGGAGTCATGATAGTTATGTTTTCCATTTGCAGCTCCTTTCACAGTGTTCTTATCACTTAATATTTTACCACAAACTTTGCCTCTTGTCACCACTTTTTTTAAAAAAATATAGTTCTTCATTGACTTTATATTTCATATGTGATAAAATGAAGTGAAAATAACCTTCGGAGGTATGGCATGAACTTGAAATATAAGAATATTTTGGAGGTGCTCGCGCTTTTTCTCGCGCTCTGCGCTATATTTGCGGGATGCGATAAGACCGAACAGTCCGAGACGACGGCTCCCGAAGTCATCGAGACAATTCCCGAGACTGAAGAGCCGGCACCCAGCGAATACACGATCCTCTCGGGCAAGGAGGCGATCTTCTCGATAGTTCGTCCGCAGGATGCCGAAACCGGAGACAGCGCCGTCACCGCCGCGGTTGAGATAAGAAAATTCATCAACGACCGAACGAGCGTCTCCCTCAAGCTCGTCGACGACTGGAAAGCTGCGGATGCGGAATATGATCCCAAGGCTTTCGAGATCCTTGTCGGCGCTACAGCCCACGCCGAAAGCGCATCCGTAATGGCATCTATCGGCTACGGTGACTACGCCATCCGAGCCGTCGGCAACAAGATCGTCGTTTTCTCTTATACAGACGTCGGATATGAAGAAGCGGTCGAGAAGTTCACCGCTCTGCTCCGCAAGGGCATCTCGAAGGACGATGGCGGAAGCACTTCGCTTACTCTTACCGCCGAGGATATCAACATCGTCGGCACGGTCGAAACTATGACGGCATCACTTCCCCATTACGAGGGCGGAAAAGTCAATGCCGTTGTGAACGCGGGTGAGGGATGCTACGAGGTCATCATCGGAGAAACTACCGAGAGTGAATACAATACCTACCTTTCCGCGCTTGCGGGTGACGGCTATAAAACGCACGCAACGAACGATATCGCAGGCAATCTCTTCTCTACTCTTTACACCGCCGACTATACGGTAAACGCGGGATTCTACAAGAACCTCTCCGAGGTCCGCGTCATCATTGAACCCTTCGAAGAGGACACTCTTCCGCTCGCAAGATCCAATGAAAAGCATATCACTTCTCCTCTGCTCACCATGATCGGTCTGGACAACAAGATCGGCGGCGAGTACCAGAAGAACGGTCTGTGCCTTATCTTCCGCCTCTCGGACGGAAGCTTCATTATCGTTGACGGCGGACATTCGGAAGACGCCGCCGTTGTGGCAAACGATATCCTTGCCGCCATTCGCGAGCAGTCGAAGGACTACGCCAAGTCGGATTCGGATATCCGCATCGCCGCGTGGATAATCACCCATCCGCACAGCGACCATTACGGCGCGCTCGTCAAGGGTTACGCGCAGTTCTCAAAGATCAAGATCGAGCGCATTTTCGGCAACTTCTGGCCCGAAAACACCTTCCTGGCACTTCAGAACGCAAAGGACACCTTTGCCCCCGGCAAGTATTCCACCTATACTCAGACCTACGGCTTGGCTGAAAGTCTCGGCGCCGACTACGTCGTTCCACACGTCGGTCAGGTCTGGCACTTCGGCAACACAGCCTTCGAGTTTCTCTACACCATCGAAAGCTTCCTGCCCCGCACTACACCGACCTTCAACACCTCGTCCCTCATCTTCCGCACGGTAACCACCGATGATTCGGGCAAGGAATACACAGTCATGGTCACGGGAGACGCCACGGGATACACTATGGATATCATAGCAAAGACCTACGGTGAGGAGCTGAGGAGCGATCTCGTTCAACTCGCGCACCACGGTTCTATCACAAGCGGAAACAATGGCGGTACACAGAAGGCATATGAGCTTATGAAGCCCTCGGTCCTCTTCTGGCCCGTCGGTATGGATCATTACGAGACCTGCAAGACTTACACCTACAACCACGTTCTTCTCGAGGGTAAGAACCCGAACTTCGCCGAGCTTTACATTGCGGGATGGCAAGGCAATACGGTCACGATATCCCTCCCCTATACTCTCGGAACGGCAGAGAAAAAGATAGTTCTCGAGCCTTAAAATCTTGACAAACAAAGAGATTTGTGATAAAATTACCATACTAAATATAAATCAGGAGGATTGACATGAAATTAAACTTCAGACTTATCTCCCTCATGCTCGCTCTCATCCTCGCGATTTCCGTCTTTGCGGGATGCACACCCGCGGGAACCGAAGAGGGCACGGAGGCACCCGGCAGTTCGGAAAACATAACAGAAACACCCGAAACAGAGGCTCCTCCAAGCGGCGACTATACCATAGTTTCAAACGGCGCGGGCGTATGTAAGATAGTCCGCCCAGCTGAACTCGTGACCGAAGACATGCCCGTCAGAGTCGCGATCGACTTAAGAAAACTCGTTCTGAACAAGACCGGTGTTTCGCTCGATCTCGGCGACGACTGGATCAAAAACGGCGAAACTTACGACAGCAACTCTCTCGAGATCCTTATCGGCGACACCGATTATCCCGAGACCGCCGCTGTCAGAGATTCCATGACATACGGTCAGTATGCCGTCCGCGGTGTCGGCAGAAAGATCGTCGTTTTCGCATTCACGGACAACGGCTACACCCGTGCGCTCACCGAGCTCCAGTCACTCATCAATAAAAATACCGTCATAAACGACGACGGCTCCTGCACCGTCACGATCCCCGCGGATTCGCTGAACATTGTCGGCGTAGCGGAAAAAATGACGGCCAACCTTCCCATCTACAAATCGGGTAAGTTCTCGAGCATCACCGATATGGGCGACGGCTGCTACGGCGTCATTATCACCGATACCACCGCGGAAGAATATGCCGCTTACATCGAAGATCTCAAAACCGCAGGCTACAAGCCCTATGCCGAAAACGACATCTCGGGAAGTAAATTCGCAACTCTCTACAGCACGGATTACACGGTAAACGCAGGCTTCTACAAGGCTTATAAGGAAGTCCGCGTCATCATCGAGCCCTATGAGGACGACACTCTTCCGACCAAGAAGAGCGATGCCGCTCCCGTTACAACCTCGCAGATCACCATGCTCGGTGTCGAGGGCATCTACAACGGCGATTATCAGCAGAACGGTATGTGCATCATCTACCGTCTCTCGGACGGAAGCTTCGTCATCGTTGACGGCGGACACCACGGAAACTCCGGCATCTACGCCGCAAACATCATCAATACTCTGCGCGAGCAGTCAAAGGACTACGCCAAGACCGACAAGGATATCACCATCGCGGCTTGGATAATCTCGCACCCGCACACCGATCACTTCGGAACTCTGATGAACGAATACAAGCAGTTCACCAAGTTCAATTTCGAACGTATCATGGTCAACTTCTGGCCCGAGGCGGCGTTTACGCGAGCACAGAATGCGACGGCAAGCTTCGCGACCGGTCTTTACAAGAATTACAACAAGACCGTAAGCGTTGCAAAGGAGATCGGAGTTGACTACGTTGTTCCCCACGTAGGTCAGGTATGGTGGTTCGGTGACACCTCATTTGAGATCCTCTACACCATCGAAAGCTATCTCCCGAAGGTTGCAAACGCATTCAACACAAGCTCCATCGTCTTCAGAACCACCACCGCAGATGCATCCGGCAAGGAAACGACCGCCATCATCACGGGTGACGCTACGGGTCACGCATTCGCGGTCTGCAACAAGCTCTACGGCAAGGATCTGCAGTGCGATATTATGCAGGTTGCGCACCACGGCGGCGGCACGGGCGGAGCAAACTCGGATACTCAGGCAGCTTACGTCAATATGAAGCCCTCCGTAATCCTCTGGCCCGTCGGACAGAACTACTATTCCACAGTCGCAGCCAACAGCTATAACCAAGTCCTTTTTGAAGGCAAAAACCCGAACTACGCCGAGCTCTACGTAGCCGGCTGGCAGGGCAACGCGGTAACCCTCCCGCTTCCCTACACTCTCGGCACGGCGATCACGAATAATATCGTTGAGCCGAAGAAATAAGTTGCTAGTTGCTAGTTGCTAGTTGAATGTAAAAATCCTCCCCGTTCGGGCTAGGATTTTTCAATTTAATAATTAAAATCCGCGCATTTCGCGCGGATTTTTACCTTTAACTCTGCCGCAAGCAACATTAACTCTCGCGTAGCGAGATCAGTACTCCTTCCGTCCGTCAAACGCACACGCAAGCGTATGCGCGTCGGCAAACTCGAGCTCGCCTCCGACTGGGATGCCATTCGCGATCCTTGTGACTTTTATGCCTGCGGGCTTGAGAAGGCGGGAAATATACATCGCAGTCGCCTCGCCCTCGGTGGTCGGGTTGGTGGCTATGATGACCTCCTTGATATCCTCGGACGCGACTCTCTCGATCAGCTCGCGGAGCTTGATATCGTCGGGCGTGATATTCTGCATCGGCGAGAGCATGCCGTGAAGCACGTGATAAACTCCGCCGTACTCGCGGACCTTCTCGATCGCCATCAGCGAACGTGTATCGGCAACAACACAGATCGTCGAGCGGTCGCGCGTTGTGTCCGAGCAGATCGGGCAAACGTCAAGGTCGGTCAGATTCTGACAGATGGGACAGCAATGTATGTTTCTCTTGGCTTCAAGGATAGCCTCGGCAAATCTCTCCGCCTCAGCCTCGGTCATATCAACGACCGAAAAGGCAAGACGCATCGCCGTGCGCTTGCCGACTCCGCCGAGCTTGCCGAACTGTTCGGCTAAAAGTTCGAGCGACTTTATACTTTCGGACATGATCAGAACGCTCCGTCAGGAATGCCGTACTTAGCGGCAAGTGCCGACATTTCGCTTGCGGAAGCATCCTGTACTCTCTTGATGCCCTCGTTGACAGCCGCAACGATGATGTCCTCAAGAGTCTCGGGATCGTCGGGATCGATGATCTCGGGCTCGATCTTGATCTCGGTCACGCGGAGAGTGCCGTCGATCTTGAGATTGACCGCGCCTCCTCCTGCGGCAACGTCGTATTCACGCGATTCAAGGTCAGCCGCGAGTGCCTCTCTCTCCTCCTGGAACTTCTGTACCTGACGCATCATGGCGTCCATGTTCTGGGGTCCGCCCCCTACTCCCTTGGGAAGTCTGACTTTCATTGTTATATTCCTTCCTTATATAAATATGTCTTAGTTATTTTCCTCGGCGAGAGCCTCAAGCTCATCGGCGAGTATTTTTGCATCGGTGGGTGCTTCGCCCTTCTTGACGAGCTCGAAGATGACATCCTTTTCGCTGACGGGTCTGTCGAGCGTGACAGATGCCGCAGAGCAGAATGCCTTGAATTTATCGGGAAGCGAGAGCATAGTCTTGGTCAGCGTCTGCGAATAGCAGATCACGATTCTGTTGTTCTCGTCGAAATATGCGTTTTCTGTATTGAGAAGCGCGCTTATCATCGGCGCGGTGGATTCAAAGGATTCGAGTATCTCAGCCCACTGCTTGATCGGACGCAGAACGCGCTCTTTTTTGGGCGCGGGTGCTACAGGTGCCGGCGCGGGTCTCGGCTGAGGTCTCGCCGCGGGCACGGGGGACGGAGCGGGCGCAACTTTGGGAGCCTGTTTTTTGACGGGCGCGGCGTCCTCGGGAACGTAGGGTACGAAATCATCGTCCGCCGGCGGAATATCGTAGTCCGCAAATGGAGGCGTCTCGCCGAAATCGTCAAAGACGGGAGCTTCGGTCTGCGGCGCGGGCGCCGTGGGTGCGGGTGCCGCGGGGATCCCCATTGCGATCTTCGCTTCAAGTGCCGAGATACGCGCAAGGAGCGCCTCGGGTGTTGTCCCGAGTTTTTCGTCGGCAAGACGGACGAGTGTCAGCTCGGCAACCGTTCTTCTCGACGCACCGGGACGCTGCATCGAGGAATAAGCGTCGTCAAGCAGACGGCAATGGTATGACAGCAT
>JAZSMP010000374.1:0-1665 GCA_045535915.1 Eubacteriales bacterium
CCGCTTTGCCGTCGAGCTAGTAAAGGCTATCAAGGAGGCCTGCGGACACGACTTCCCCGATTCTCTCCGTTATTCCGTGGAATCCAAGCTCAAGGGCTTTGCCGAGGGCGCTGTTCCCGGAGAGGATTACGTTGAAGTAGGCCGCGGTATGGAGGAGTCCGAGAGAGCGGCTAAGTATCTTCAGGATGCGGGCTACGATATGCTCAATGCTGACAATGGCACCTACGACTCCTGGTACTGGGCTCATCCCCCGATGTACATGCCCGAGAACTGTAACCTCGATGACGTAGCGCATATAAAGAAATTCGTTGACATTCCCGTCGTTTGCGCGGGACGTATGGATCCCGAGACGGGTGCTGCTGCTATCGCTGAGGGCAGGATCGACGGTATGGGCGTTGCGCGTCAGTTCCTGACCGACCCCGAATGGATCACCAAGCTCATTGAAAACCGCATCGAGGACATCAAGCCCTGCATCTGCTGTCATGCGGGATGCTTCAACTTCTCTTCCTCCAAGGGTCATGCAAACACCCAGGACCTCAAGGATACCATGGGTCTTGCTCGCTGTGCACTCAATCCCGAGACGATGCAGTCGAAGAAATACAGTATCAAGCCTGCCGCTAAGGCAAAGAAGATCGCCGTTATCGGCGGCGGTATCGGCGGTATGGAAGCCGCAATCGTCTGCGCAAAGCGCGGCCACAGCGTGACCCTCTACGAGAAGTCGGGCGAGCTCGGCGGCGTATTCATCGCGGCGGCCTCCCCCTCCTTCAAGGAAAAGGACCGCGCCCTCATCGCGTGGTATAAGAGAGAGATCGCGCGTTATGATGCCATCGAAGTTAAGCTCAACACCGAGATCACCGACGTCAAGTCGCTCGGAGCAGACGAGGTCATCGTAGCTACCGGAGCTAAGGCAAAGCGCATCCCGATCCCCGGAGTTGAGAAGTCGATCGAGGCCGTTGATTTCCTGCTCGGCAAGAAGGAAGTAGGTGAGAAGGTCGTCATCGTCGGCGGCGGTCTGACAGGATGTGAGATCGCATACGAGCTCTTCCTTCAGGGCAAGAAGCCCGCGATCGTTGAGATGATGGATGACCTCATCGTAACGCCCGGCATCTGCCTTGCAAACACAAGCTACCTGCGCGACTGCTTTAAGACCAACAAGGTTCCCGTACACCTTGAGACCGGCGTCCGTGAGATCAAGGATGGCTCGGTCGTTATCGCGGATAAGGAAGGCAAGACTACCGAGATCGAAGCCGATTCCGTAATCCTCTCGGTAGGATACAATCCCGCTCCCATCGAAACCAAGGGCGTTCACGTAATCGGTGACGCGCAGAAGGTCGGCAACCTCAGAAGCGTAATCTGGGGCGCATGGGACGTTGCAACAAAGCTTTAAAGCTTTGTTGCAGTGAAATTCGCCTACGGCGAGTGAAATTGCCTACGGCAGTGAAATCGAGCTTCGCTCGGTGAAATCTTCGCCTTCGGCGAAGGCTTTGGTAGATTTTCTCGCGTTGCTCGAAAATCAATTTTATCCAATACTTGATTTTGATTATCTCTTTAATCAATGTTCGCACTCGCTTATCAGCCTTCTCCCGGATCTTGGGAGAAGGGGGACCACCGCCGGGTTCGACGAAACAACAAAGTGGCGGTTTGGGGGTTGGGGGGGGTGGGGGG
>JAZSMP010000164.1:0-3376 GCA_045535915.1 Eubacteriales bacterium
CCTTGCGGTCGCTCGCGGAATCGAAGATACTGTAATCCCATTCCCAGTAGTCGCCCTCGATGCTCCAACCCTTGTAGTCGATGGTGAAACGAGGACGGAAGAAGGAAAACTCCTTGCGGACACAGCCGACGTAATCGTCGCCTATGTAGACCTCGTAGGTCGGGAGCCATGAAAATATACGCTGCTGAACGGTTGCGATCTCGATACCCTCGCGGTCGAAGATCTTGAGGCACTTGCCCCATGCGAGCTGACCCTTGACGGTATAGACGGTGTCGCCGTCATTGTCGTAAATATCGTAGCTGTCAAACCACGAAAACATTCTTTGCTTGAATAAAAGTTTCATTTAATTATACCTTTTTTGTTTCGCCGGGCTTGATCGAGCTGATCTCTCCGTTGTAGAAATACCAGATCTCGCGCGCGGTCGGGTTCTTGACTATCGAGCCGTCAACCGAGTAAACGAGGCTTTCAAAGTCCTTGATATATTCGTAAATTTCGATATTCGTAGCGTACCAGATGTCCTCGCGTCCGCCCATAAACTCGGCGAATTCCTCGATGACGTTCCAGTTGTCGTCGCCTTCAAACTCGTACGTATGTCCCCAGACGTAGAAGAGCTTTGCGCCGTCCTTGGTGACCTTCATATCGGCAAACTTGCGGGCATATTCCATCAGCTTCGGATCGGTATGCTTGCAGGTCGCGGGCATGCGGAGCCAGTCTGTGGGAATATCGAATCTGCCGGTCGTGGCGGTGGTTCTCGCGTAGACGATTCCGCAGGCGCGGAGGACGTCAACGACTGTCGGATTGTGCGTGCCGTAGGGGTACGCCATACCGCGGATGATGGTGCCGAAAAGCTTTTCGAGATTTTCGCGGTCCTTTACGATCTCGTAAGCGATGCGCTCCGGCGGCATCTGCTCGAGGTGGGGATGGGTCAGCGCGTGGACGGCGACCTCGTGTCCGCTCTCGGCGTAAAGCTTAAAGAGGCGTTTTTCGGTCATCGGGCGGTGGATCGTGCCGGGTGCGTAGACCTTGCCCTCGGGAGCGAATCTGCCCGAGTTGATGTTGAACGTACCTTTGAGTCGGTTTTTGTCGAGAATTTCGATGAACTTGATGTCCTGATCGACTCCGTCGTCGTAGCTGAAGGTAAGTGCCTTTGCCTTACCGCCGGGATAGCGCATGAATAGCTGTGCCATGGGAACCTCCGAATGATTTTATTTATTGCAAAATTTTTTGTTTGGGATGGGAAAAGTGCAAAGTGCAAAGGGCAAAGTGCAAAGTTAAGGTGAATTTCCGAGCGGTGCTCGGAAATTTTCGGATTTTAAAAAATTACCGCTTTTGTGTATTATACTGTACAAGCGGCGCCACCCCTCATCCACCACACGTTCGTGTGGTCCCCCTTCTCCCAAGATCGGGGAGAAGGCTGAGGGTTGCTGCAATCCGCTAACCTTTACAGCGAATAATATTCAATACAATAATTCAGTCGGTCAAATAGGAATATTTTATCAGAATCGCTTCGCGATATAACTATTTATTATTTTACTAATAAATTTGTAAACTTTATAATTGAAAAACAGTAAACCAAGAGTGCTGAACTTGGGTTTCGATTGATCTATCTTTTATAAAATATTCCTCTTTGACCGACTTGGGTTTTCATCTTAAACGATGTTCGCTGAAACGCGAAGAGCAAAGACCAACCATTAGCCTTCTCCCGGATCTTGGGAGAAGGTGTCGCGAAGCGACGGATGAGGGGTGGCGCCGTTTGTACTGCACACCAATGAGGAAAATTCCAATTTTATTATATAACTAAAAACCGGATTTGTCAAGAAAAAATAATTGACTTCCGTGAGAATGTGT
The DNA here is from genome assembly GCA_045535915.1 of Eubacteriales bacterium. Classification (GTDB taxonomy): domain Bacteria; phylum Bacillota; class Clostridia; order Oscillospirales; family CAG-272; genus CAG-390. The sequence continues at coordinate 1,849 of JAZSMP010000164.1, forward strand.
GATATGATTAGTGCGAAGTGCACAAAACAAGTCCTTCCTTTTTGTGCAAGTCTACAAATCGGAAAATTTTTTCTCAAAAACACGCGACCGAAACGGAGAAAGTGTATCAATATAAGTGAAGGGACAAAAGAGAGGAGGAGAGAGAATGACCGATGAAAAGATCATAGAGCTTCTGTTTGCCAGAGACGAGCGCGCACTCGCGGCGATTGAAGAAAAGTACAAAAGTCTTTGCCGCTACACGGCGGGGAATTTCCTCAACTCCGCCGAGGACGTCGAGGAATGCATCAACGACGTTCTGCTTTCTCTCTGGGAGCACATCCCGCCCGAGAGACCCGAAAGTCTGCCGGCTTACATAACCGTGCTCGTCCGCAACGAGGCAAAACGGCGCACCCGTGACGCGAATGCCTGGAAGCGAGGCGGTCAGGTGCAGATAGTCGGCGAGGAATTTCTTGCGATGATCCCCGACGGAGGCGATCTTAGCGCACAGTTCGAATCGCGCCGCGCGGGCGAGGTCATCAACCGCTTCCTCGGCACACTCTCAAAGAGCGAACGACGCGTCTTTATGATGCGCTACTGGATCGATGCCGGCATCGGGCAGATAGCGTCGCAGACGGGATTTTCGCATTCCAAGATCAAATCGATGCTTGCGCGTCTTCGCAAGCGTCTCTATGAAGAACTGAGAAAGGAAGGAATAATATTATGAGTATTCAGAGAAAAAGCAACAATAAAAGACTGCTCGAGGCGCTTGATTACGTTGATATAAAGTACGTTGACGAGCTTGTCGGCGGATTGCGCTTGCCGAAGGAGAGTGCGGCTGAGCCATCCGCGAAAAGATCGTTCCGCGCGTCGGTCAAGTACGCAGCCTTGATCGCCGCGTGCGCGCTCCTGCTCGGCGCGGCGATCCCAGTAGCGGGAACGCTGATCAGAAATATTACGTCGGGAACTGCGGCGGCGGGCGACGAGCAGAACTTGCCGTATCTGCTTGAAGAGGATCTGCAGGTTAAGGAACAGACGGGAGATGCCTTTGACGGTACACCTCTCTTTGCCGTAATGAATACGGAAGATTATCCGCAGCCTGTTTGCGAGATTTTTACCGCTGACGGTAAAAAGATCAACTTCTGCGTTTGCGGGGAAACTCCGTGCAGCTGTTTTAGTGACAAATACCTTATTACGGTATGCGGAAGTAATATTTATTATTTGCGTCAGCTTTCAAACGGAATCACAGTGGTGGCGTGCGATGCTTCAGATCCGGATAATATCAGAGTTGTAAAAAGAAATAATGTTGGACTTGGTGAAGGCCCTCATAGTTCTTCTTTCGGTGCACAAACACACGATATTTATTCAATCAGCGGTACTTCTTGCTTTTATGCTTACAGCAAGGGTGATTACGCAGGGCATTTCATTGGATTGTCCATAATTGACATATCCGGTCTATTGATTCCGGAAAATGAAAATATACACATACGTACTATCCCCGAAATTGGCAGCTTACGCGATACCTCGAAATTTCTTCATATCGGTACGGTGT
>JAZSMP010000247.1:0-6536 GCA_045535915.1 Eubacteriales bacterium
AGGTCGCCGTCATCGGCGGCGGAAACTCGGCGGCTGTCGGGGCTCTTCTGCTCGCAAAGATCGCAAAGAAGCTGACGATCGTGCAGAATCTTCCCGACCTTACCTGCGAGGCGAATACCGCGGCAGAGCTGAAGTCGATGGAGAACGTTGAGATCATCTACAACACCGTAGTTGACGAATACGTTTCCGAGGGTGGTGAGCTCAGCGGTATCATCGTAAAGAACACCGAAACAGGTGACCTGACCAAGCTCAAGCTCGACGGCATCTTCCTCGCGGTCGGAATGGCTCCCGCGACCGATATCTTCAAGGATATCGCGCCGATCGATCCTTACGGTTACCTTATCGCGTCGGATGACGGAGATATGGGCTGCGAGGGTATCTTTGCCGCGGGCGACTGCCGTAAGAAGGGCGTCCGACAGATCTCCACCGCAACCTCCGATGGCGCATGTGCAGCGTTGGCGGCTTGCAAGTATGTGGATTCTTTGTCGTAACAAAAGCGGAAAGTTTCGTGTGGTTGTTGGTCCTTGACTTGATTAGTTGATAGACGCCGGTTGATAGTTGAAAGGAGAATTTTTCTCACTGCGTTCGAGAATTATTTCTGTAATTTTGTTTGGCAAGGATCAAATTTCGTTAGATTTTAAATTTGCATAATCAAAAATAACTCGAGGTTTTACACGAAACCTCGAGTTATTTATATAAAATTGATTTTCGTTTGCGAAAACCTTCCTTCAATCGGCAACCGGCACTTTCTTCTCATTCTTCAACAAGCTCAATATCCGCGCCGATCGCACGGAGCTTGCCGACAATGTCGTAATATCCTCTCTCGATCTTATCGACGCCGGAAATACGGGTTTCGCCCTCTGCGTTGAGTCCCGCGATGATGAGAGCCGCGCCTGCACGGAGGTCGGTTGCGGTAACTTCCGCGCCCCGGAGGCGTTCAACTCCGTTTATCGTTGCGCGGTTGCCTTCAACGGAGATATCCGCGCCCATTTTGGTGAGCTCCTCAACGTACTGGAAACGCTGTTCCCAAACACTTTCGGTGACGGTCGATGTTCCGTTTGCCACGGCGAGAAGAGCCGAAAACTGCGGATGCATATCGGTCGGGAAGCCGGGATAGAAATAGGTCTTAACATTTGCGGGTCCGGGTCGGACGAAGCGCGAAACTGTTATGATGTCATCGTAAATTTCAACGTCAACGCCCATTTCGAGCAGTTTGGCGGTGACGGTCTCCATATGCTTCGGAACTACTCCGCGGATGCCGACTCTGCCGCCGACAGCGGCGACAGCAGCCATATACGTGCCCGCCTCAATCATATCGGGTAGGATGGTGTATCTGCAGCCGTGAAGCTCCTCAACTCCCGTGATCTTGATGACCGATGTGCCCGCGCCCGTGATGCGCGCGCCGCACATATTAAGGAAGTTTGCAAGGTCAACGATATGGGGCTCGCGTGCGGCGTTGTCGATCGTGGTCTTGCCCTTAGCAAGCGTTGCCGCGAGCATGACGTTGATAGTCGCGCCGACAGACGCGATATCGAGGTAGACAGAGGTGCCGTAGAGTCCGCCGGGTCCCGCCTTGACGTAATTATATGTATCGCAGGATTCAAATTTTGCGCCCAGAGCGGCAAAGCCCTTGATATGCTGGTCGATGGGTCGCGAGCCGAAGTCGCATCCGCCCGAGGAACCGACGCGAGCCTCTCCGAAGCGTCCGAGCTCGGCGCCGAGAAGATAGGTCGATCCGCGGAGCTTCGACACCATTTCGACGGGCGAGGTACCGTTTACAAAACAGCTCGTGTCGATGGCGACCACGTTGGGTTCGAGTCTTTCGATCTTCGCGCCCATGGTCTCGAGTATCTTCAGCGAAAGCTCAACGTCGCTGACCGTGGGAAGGTTTTCGACCACGCATCGCTCACCTACGAGAATGCTCGCGAAAATAATCGGAAGGGCGGCATTTTTCATGCCGCTGATATTTATATTACCGTAAAGCGGCTTGCCGCCGCGGAGAGAAATTTTCTTCATATATATAAAATGCCCCTTATAGTCATACATAGTATATTATATCATATTAACACGAAAAATGGAAGCCGAATTTTGAATTTTCTTGAAATTATTTTCTTAATTTCCAACTATATAAGCTACTGCCAGATCAACGACCATGCCGTAGCTCTTTGTGCCGGGAGTTCCCTGGATCGTCAGATAGGTGTTGTTGACGGTCTCGGTGACGGTCGCCGCAACGTTTTCGCGGTATTTATCGAAAAATTTGCTGTAAGCCGACATTTCCATTCTCGCAACCGGATCAAGGGATGCGCGCACCTCGGTGTATGCGTCCTTATCCGCGCGGTAAAGAGCGTTTGACACGTATTCGTAGAGGTTGAGGTAACCGCTGTAGCGGATATAATCGTCGTCCGACGCCGCGCAAACCAGAAAAGCGACAAAATTCGCCTCGTCTTCGCGCGCGATGCCTCTCTGATGCGCCATCTCATGTGCCGCGGTGTAGGGGAGGGTGTAATCGGGGAAGTTTACGTTGATATTCGACTCGCCGGTGAAATAGGTGTAAACGCCCGCGATGTGGGTGTAGGTCCACGGCTCGCTCAGAAGAACGGGCTTTACCTTCGAGGAAAAGCGCGAGATGAAGGAGTGTTCGTCGCAGACCTTTCCGTAAGCCTCGACGAGCTTTTCGCTGAGGGTATCGTAGCCGTAGGGCATGATCGTCGAGCCCTCGGTATTAGCCGCAAGCCCTTCGGTGTATTTGTTGATCTCGGAGGCGAGAAATTCTGCGGTCTCGCGGAGCTCCTCTGCGCTGACGTCGCGGCGTTCAAGCTCGAGGAGCTTATCGACGCTGCTTGTGTGGTATCCCGCACCGAAATTCAGCGCGAAGGTCGAAAAGAAGAGAGAAGCGACCGAGAGCGTGATCAGAAGGAATTTGCCGACCTCGCGCCAGCTTGAGGTGTACCTCTTGTTGGCGTAGATGATGATCGCGACCATCAAGACGGGCGCGAAGATTATGGCGGCTTCGGCGACCGAGCATGGAATGACCGAGGTGATCGCGGCAAAAAGTCCGCGCAGGAATGCCGCGGGGTATCTGTTATAGAAATTTGCAAAATCCTCGCTGATGATGTAGGTCAGCATTATGATGAGGGCGAATACGGCGATTCCGAAAAGTACCCACGAAAAGATGGGAAGACCGAGCCAGGTGCGTTTGCGGCGCATAGGCTTTTCTACCGTATCTTTATTTATTTCTTCTTTTACTTCAATTTCAATATTATTATCCATTATTCTTCATTACTCCAAAACAGTTTTTCGCAGACCGTTGCGAAATCGTCGGGCAGAGGCGCGCTGACGGTTATATTTCTTCCGTCCTCGGGGTGTGCAAAGGTCATTCGTGCGGCGTGAAGCGCGTGGCGGTCGATCATCTCGCTTCTCTCACCGTAGAGAAAATCACCGAGCAGGGGACAGCCGATATAGGACATATGAACGCGGATCTGATGCGTTCTGCCAGTCAGCGGACGGAGCACGACGAGGGAGTATTTACCGTCCGGTGAGACGGCAACGGTGTTGTATTCTGTGCGCGCCTCGCGGCCCTCTGCGGAAACTGTGCGCATAAGTATGCCGAAATCGGCGCGGGCGATCGGGGCGTCAACGATGCCGTTTAGTGGCTCGGGAACGCCGCAGACAACGGCAATATAGGTCTTTTGGATCTCACCGCGTTTCATAGTTTCGAAAAGTCTGCCCGCGGAAATGCGATCGTTGGCGGTGAGGACTATTCCGCTGGTGTCGCCGTCAAGACGGTTGACGGGTCTGAAAACGAAGGGAGTACCCTTCGCCGCGGCAAGAAACGCGAGCGCATTTGCCAGCGTATCGTCAAGATGTCCGTGCGAGGGGTGCGTCGGCATCTTCGGCGGCTTGTTGCAGACGGTGACGTGCGCATCGCGGTAGAGTATTTTGATCGGCAGCTTGCGCGGAACGACAGACTCTGCGCGGTCCTCCTCTCGGTCCTCAACGGCAAGCTCAACGACGTCGCCCGCGCGGAGAATACGGCGTACCGTGACTTCCTCGCCGTTTACCTTGAGACCGCCGGAGCGGTATTTGAGCGTTTTTATCGTACGCGTTGAAAGCTTTTCTTTATTTTTCAGAAGAGTCAGCAGAGTGATGCCGTCCTCTTCGGGCAGAACGATCCTTTTCACGTCCCCGACCTCCGTAGATTTTTTCTCTACTATATTATATTATACCAATAATATCAGCGTTTTACTAAAATGTAACTATTTTGCCATTATTGATTTTTTGAGAAAAATATGATAAAATATAAAAAATGAGTGTTATTTCCATCTGAAAAGTTGTCTATTAGGGTGAAGGACCTTCAAAAAAGGAGTGCGCGGTATGGAAGATAAAAGAATAATCGAGCTGTTTTTCGAGCGTGATGAGGCGGCGATTGCCGAATCGGGGAAGAAATACGGCAAATATCTGCGGTATATTGCGTTTTCCGTCCTCGGCGACGAGAGCGACTGCGAGGAAGTGGAAAACGATACATATCTACGCGCCTGGAACTCGATTCCGCCCGAGCGTCCCCTTTCGCTGAAGGGGTATCTTGCGTCGCTTTGCCGCAATCTTGCCATAAACAAGCGCAAGGAAAAGCATAGACTGAAACGCGGTGAGCCCGATCTTGTGCTCGATGAGCTTGCGGAATGCCTTCCCGACCCGTCGTCCGACGATCCCGCGGAAGCCTTTACCCTGCGCGAGGCGATCGAGTCCTTTCTTCGCTCGCTTGACCGGCGTGACCGCGTGATCTTCCTTCAAAGATATTTCTACAACTGCCCGATTGCGAGGATCGCAAAGTTGCACGGAATGAAGGAAAGCGCGGTGACGATGCTCCTTTTCCGCGCACGACTGAAGCTCAAAGACAAACTTACAAAGGAGGGAATTAACCTGTGAAAAAGAACGATATTTATGAAGAGATCGGCAATATTTCGCCCGATCTGATAGTAGAAGCCGATCCGACGGTGTCGCGCAAGAGCCGGGGGCGCAGAAAATTTGCCGTAATGGCGGCGTGCATTTCGATTTTTGCCGTGTTTTTAAGTCTTTGGCTCTTTCTGCCATTTTCGGGAGAGCTTGAAGACCTTTCAAAATACTCGGACAGCGAGTATTACGCTCTGATGCTCAAGGTGCAAGAGCTTGCCTCGCGCCCCGATAACTACAGATTTAAGAATAATTTTGATAAGTATTTCTGTACGCACGAGCAATTCGACACGAATAGTATTTCTACGGTCGGAACTCTTGCGGAGGCGACTCCCGCTGATAAGTACGCGGAAGTCACCGACAATCAGTTTGAGGGAATCATCGAGGGCGACCTTTTCAAGCGGAGCGAAAAAAGCATTTTCTATCTCGATCCGCTGACGCTGACGCTTTATTCCTATTCGACCGAGAGCGCGGAGCTGCTCGATACGGTTAATATTCCCGAGGTATTCGAATTCCCGATCAAAAGCATCGATCATTACAACAGTATTCTCTATCTCTCGCCCGACTGCAAGAGCATTACCGTGATACTGCCGAAATATCAGTATACAGAGGCAGTCTCGATCGACGTGAGTGACCCTGCAGATATGAAAAAAGGGAACACATTTCAGATATCGGGCGGATTTATGACCTCGCGTATGATCGATGGCAAGCTCCTTACGGTCACGGGCTGGGGAGTCGGTATCAATCCCGATTTTCCCGAGAAAGGCGAGTATCTGCCGCAGTTTACAAGCGGAGGCAAAACTCAGTTCCTTGCCGCCGATGCGATCTCTTTCACGGATGATGCTTGGCGTGCGTTCTATACCGTTGTTGCGCTGATCGATCCCGTAACTCTTGAGGTCATTGACTCCGCCGCTGTGCTTGACTATGCGGGAAGGATAACGGTTTCCGAGAATAATATTTTTCTTTGCGGTGTCTTGCACGAAAGAAGCGAAAGAGCGGGCGAAAACGAGGGCGAGACGGTATATAGGATCACTCAGAAAAGCACGGTTTACGCTATTTCGCACGTAGGCGGTAAGTTTGAACATCTCGGAAATATAAAGATCGACGGCTTACCTACCGATCAGTATGCTCTTGACGAGCACGAGGGTGTTCTGCGTATCGTCGCAGAGACACAAGAGACCGAGTATGTCCGTGTTGAGATTGCCGACGGTTATATGGGGGCGAAAACCACTACCGATATCCAAAGCGCGAACCTTTATTGCATAGATCTTGAGACCTTTGAGATCATCGGATCGGTCAAAGCCTTTTCACCCGATGGCGAGGAGGTAACGGCTGTGCGCTTTGAGGGCGATTACGGCTACGTTTGCACCGCCGAAAAGGTTTACAACAAAGATCCCGTCTACTTCTTCGATCTTTCCGACCCCGCGAATATCACCTACACGGACACGGGCGTGATCGAGGGCTATTCGACCTCGCTTGTCGAGCTTGATGGCGGATATCTGCTCGGAATCGGTTACGGAGATTCGGACACAACGCTGAAATTCGAAATTTATGCGGAACAGGGTGACGCGGTCGTGTCAGTCTGT
>JAZSMP010000238.1:0-9448 GCA_045535915.1 Eubacteriales bacterium
CATTGAGTTTTATATTCCATATAAATTACCTTTCGCACAGACCGAGATCTGCGGCGTATATGTAAGAAATTTCGGAGAGAGAGTATTCGGCACGGTGTGGCGTGAGAGTCAGAATAAGACCGCCGCGCAGGCTGTGGTTGTAATCAAATCTGCCGCCCAGACCCTGCGAGTCGAAGCCGACGGAACCGCATAATCCGACTTTGCCGCCCATGAAATCGACAACGGCGCATTCGGTGGCATCGGATGCACAGATAAAGCTGTCGGCACCCGCCGCGGTGAGCGAGTCGTAAAGATCGTAGAGAGATTTTGATACGTAGGATTCGTTCATATCCTCGCAAGCGTCAAAAATCTGTTTCGGAAGTGCGGGAAGAATCGCGGTAATTGATCGTTTATAGGAGGACGCCCTGCCGTAAAGCTCGGTGTCATTCTCGATAAGCTCGCAAAGAAGCGCGTTGTTGCCGAAAGTGTCGCCGACGTAGATCGACGAGGTGACGATGCCATGTGAGTTTGCAACCGTCAGTCCGAATGCGGCGTCGCGCTCGCCCGAAAGCTTGCGGATACATCCCGGGAAGGACGAAATGACCTCGCAGACGGTTACGCGCGGGAGAGTTCCGCTGAGAGTACCCGGAGTAAAGCACCAAGGTATGTCGGTCTTTTTCAGAATGTCCGATATCGACTGCCACATATCTCCAAGCTCTGCGCGGGTCTTCGCACCGCCGTCAATATTGCCGTTGAAGACAACGACATCGGGCTTTGCGTGGGCAACTATGCCCTCGATCGCGCGGAGGGTATAGGGATTTGAGTCGATATAGGAGAGGACGAGGATGTTGACTTCGCCGTCGGTCACGATATCGGGGGCGAAGGACGGCGTTTCGCCTGCTTTGGAATCAAGGATCCAGAGGTCGTCGCTGACCTTGAAGGAAGAATCGAAGGTCAGCGCGGTGACAAAGGACTCGATACCCTCGTGCACGCGCGAAAGCGAGGCGGAAATGATGTCGATGCGGTTTCCGCTTCGGCGGATCTCAAGACCCTTTTCTCCGAGTCTTCCGAGGACTTCAAGATAGGATTCGTCAAGTAGCTTCGTGATGCCGACGTTGAGCGTCAGAGTGGGATCCTGATTGTAAAGCGTGAGCTTATCCTCGCCGAGAGCGAGATATTCTGTATCCGATATTACTACGAAATGCGCGTGGAATTGAGGCTCAAGATGCCACACAAGGTGATCGGCTTCCTCATGACTCCAGGCGTCGCCCTCGGAATATACGATGACGAGGTGGGGGAATAGATCGGGGCGCGCTACTGCGTCTATCTCGGGCATTTCGTTGTCAAAGGGCATTGAGACCGAAGGCTTGGTACCCTCGCCCTCGTCTTCGGGCATTGCCGCGGGGAGCATGGTCACCAGCAGCACGGCAAAGCCGAGGACGATCGCCAGCTTGATGAAAAATGATATCGGATTTTTTATTCGGGGTGTAAAATTAAGCTTTGGCATTAATTTTGCCTTCCTTATTTATATATTATGGAATCACGGGAGCCGTACCGAGGCTGACTGTAAGATCGATCGTGACCTTGCCGGGCTGTCCGAGAATAGTTGAGTAGGGCGCTGCCGACTGAAGAACAACGATGCCTGCCGGCGCGCCGCTGTCAGTGTAATATACGGTTCCGATGCTGATGCCCGCCTCACCCAACGCAGTCTCGGCATCCGCAAGCGAAAGACCTTCGACAAAGGGCACTGTGTGCTCTACCGGCGGGGGGGTGTAACCCGGTCCGCCGCTGAGCGTGAAGGTGATCTCGAGAATACCCGAGGTGACGGCTACGTTGCCCGCGTCGGGGGTCTGCGAAAGGATGGTGTCGCGCGGCTTGAGACTCTGGGCGTAAACGGTTGTGATCCTGTACTCGCAAACGCCCTCAAACATATAGTCGAGGATGGCCTCGGCGCGGGAGAGCGTCTGTCCGACGAAGTCCATCATTTCGACGGTCTGCATGTATGTAGGACCGCCGCTGACGGTCAGGGTGATCTCCGTGGAATTGTTCTGCACGGCGGTGAGAGAGTCGGGCGACTGAGAGAGGACGGTGCCTATGGCGGCTTCGCTTCGGACAGTGATGAGAGTAACACTCATTCCGTAGTATTCAAGCGTGGATTTTGCGCTGTTTTTGTCTTTTCCGATGACTTCGGGGCAGACGTTGATATCAAAGTCTTTGCCTCCGCTGACGACAAAGTCAATGGCGGTCACGTAGGCGTACGCGTTCGAATTCGCTTCAAGCGATGCCGAAAGGACTGTTCCCGCGGCTTCGGGGGAGCGTGTGTAGGTCACGTTTCCGACAAGAAGACCGAGGCTGTCAAGCAGAGCTTTAGCCTCGCGCTCGTGAAGACCCTTGAATTCGGGTACGGGAACGAGGACCTGTTCGGAGCCTGCGCTGACGTATACGTTTACCGTACTGCCGGGTCTGACCTTTGAGCCGGGCGCGGGCTCGGTGGCGTAGACGTATCCTTCGGGGATGGCGGCGTTTTCGGCTCTTACGATGTTAACGACGTAGCCCGCCTTGCGGAGCATGGTCTGCGCGGTGCGCCAGTTGATCATCAGATAGTCGCCGAATGTGACCTCCTCGGGACCGAGGCTGACGGTCAGGGTGACGGTGCAGGGCGGTTTTCTGCGCGAGCCCGCGGTAGGACTCTGCGAGATTATCATGCCCTCGGGAACGCTTTCCGAGTTGATATATTCAACCTTTACCGTGTATATTTCGGGGTCGAAGCCGAGAGTTTCCTCGTCGCCTTCCGAGTATTCGAGTCCCATGGCGTCGGGAACCTTGATGCTTGCCGATCCGGGCGCGCCGAAATTCAGAGAGTCGAGTCCGTAGAATACCGAAATGAGACCGACGAAGAAGACGGCGCATGCGATTCCGAGTGCTACGGGGAAGAAGGAGCGGCTCGGCGGATGCTCGGAGCGGTTCTTTTTCGATCTTTCCGCAGACGCGACCTGACGCGGGGAGGGGATCACGCAATGCGGATTTTCCTTGAGTCTTCGGATCTGGCGGAAGATGTCCTTTGCCGTCTGATAACGCTTCTTCGGATCCTTTTCCATCGTTGTGAGGATCAGACGCTCGAGTCCGCGCGGGATCTTTTTGTTATGCTGACGGGGCGGGATCGGCTTGTCGTGGATCTGCATCATAAGGACCGAGATGGGACGCTCGTCGTCGAAGGGGAGGACGCCTGTTGCCATTTCGTACATCATGACGCCGAAGGAGTAGAGGTCGGAGCGGATGTCGGTCGACTTACCCGCCGCCTGCTCGGGGCTGATATAGTAGACGGTTCCTATCGCGCTGTCGGTGACGGTCTTGCCCTTGTTCTTGTCGGGCATTTTGGCGATGCCGAAGTCGGTCACCTTGACGAAACCGCCCTTGAGAACAAGGATGTTATGCGGCTTGATATCGCGGTGGACGACTCCGCGGCTGTGGGCGTGCTCAAGGGCGGCGAGGATCTGCTCCGAAAAGGAGAGGACCTCGTCGAGATCGAGCTTTCCGCGCTTGTCGATATAGGTGCGCAGGGAAATGCCCTCGATATATTCCATTACGAGATATTTTCTCTTGGTGTTGAAGGAAACGGCGCGGATAGAGACGATGTTTGGATGCGAAAGCATCGAGACGACCTTCGATTCGTTCATGAAGCGGTCGAGAGCTTCTTTGTCGTCTGCGATCTCGTCGCGGAGCATCTTGACGGCAACAGGAGTGCCGTCCTTGAGGTCAGTCGCCTTGAAGACGACGGACATTCCGCCCGTTCCGAGGCATTTTTCGAGTTTATATCTCTTGTCAAGCACTTTGCCGACAAGATCGGTGAAATTCTTGTTAGTATCCATAATTTATAATTTATAATCGGTATTATTCTGAAATTAAAGTTCCGCGATAACTACGGTTATATTGTCGGGACCTCCCGCATCGCGTGCGGCACCCACGAGGGCATCGGTCTTTTCCTTAAGATCCTTGCCCGCGCGGACGAGATCTGCGATCTCTTCGTCGGATACCACTGTGGTCAGTCCGTCCGAACAGAGAAGAAGGTATCTCGGCTCGTCTGCGGTGCCGGGTGCGGGGTTGAGCGATTTGATATCGGCAACAACGTCGTCGTCAATTCCGACAGCGCGGGTAATGACGTTTCGTACGGGAGAGTCCTTTGCCTCCTCGTATGTAAGCTTACCAAGGTCAATGAGGTACTGAACGTAGGAGTGATCCTTCGTGATCTGCTCGATCTTGTCATTGGTGATCTCATAGCATCGGCTGTCGCCTATGTTGAGCGAGTAGATAAGGGTATTCTCAACAACGAGAAGGGCGACGAGCGTTGTGCCCATGCCTTCAAGCTTTCCTTTCGAATCCTTCGCCTCTTCCCATACGGCGCGGTTGGCTTCGGATGCCGACGCGGAAAGCGAAAAACGCAGACCGACGCTTCCGAGGTCGGGCTCGTCCTCGGGATTATCGGGGATTATATGCTCGCGCATAGAGGCAACGAACGTATCCAGCGCAAGGCGTGATGCGGTTGCACCGCCTGCCATTCCGCCCATACCGTCGCAAACTGCGAGCAGAGTGACCCCGGGGATGATCTCGTATATTCCGAAGCAATCCTGATTTTCTGTGCGGCATACGCCGACGTCGGTCTTTCCGTAGAATTTCATGATAACACCTTTCTGCGTGTTTATTTCTCTTCGTTATGTTTGCGTCTCAGCTGTCCGCAGGACGCGTTGATATCGGGTCCGAGCTTACGGCGGACCGTTGCGCGGATGCCCTTCTTTTCAAGAGCTTGCCTGAAAGCCTCGATCTTTTCGGCGCTCGGAGGCATCAGACCCGTCTCCTTGACGGGATTTACGGGGATGAGATTTACGTGGATGGGGAATTTTTCGCCGCGCGATGGCTTGCCTCGGAGGGCGGAGTTGAGCACACCCGCAAGAAATGCGGCGTCGGCGGGGGAAGAATTCTGACCGTCGATGAGGGTGTACTCGAAGGAGATGCGGCGTCCCGTTGCGCGCCACCACTCAAGGCAGGCGGCAAGTAGCTCGGATACGTTCCAACGGCGGTTGATCGGCATGATCTTGTTGCGCACCTCGTCGGAGGCGGCGTGGAGCGAAATTGAGAGGGTGATCGGCAGGTTTTCCTTCATCAGCTTGCGGATGCCGTCAACGTGTCCGCAGGTCGAGAGGGAGATGTGTCGGTATCCGATGCAGATCCCGCGCTCGTCGTTTACGAGTCGGAGAAAGCGGAGGACGTTTTCGTAGTTGTCCATCGGCTCGCCGATTCCCATAAGGACTATGTTCGAGACGCGCTCGCCCGTGTCTGCGGCGGCAAGGATGACCTGCGCGAGGATCTCTCCCGCACTCAGGTCGCGGATCTTTCCGCCGATGGTCGAGGCGCAGAAGGCGCATCCCATGCGGCAGCCTACCTGGGTCGAGACACAGACGGTGTTGCCGTGGTTGTATCGCATGAGGACCGACTCGATGCACTCGCCGTCATGGAGGCGGAAGAGGTATTTCACCGTTCCGTCAACCGAGGAGACGAGCTTCCTTTCGATCTCGGGCATTCTTGTGGGGAGTGCCGACTCGATCTTCTCGGCGGTCACCTTAGAAATATTCGTCATTTCCCCGGGCGTAAGACCCTTATGAAGCGCAGGGAAGATCTGTCCCGCGCGGAATTTCGGCTCGCCGAGCGAGACGATGAAGTCCTGCAATTCCTCCGGATAGAGCGAGAGCAGGTCGGTTTGCGTGATTTCTGCCATGTCAGTTTGACTTTCTTGAGCCGTACGGGAGTCGAACATAATCGGTTTTGTCGGGCAGATTTTCCCGATAACTTCAGTTCTTTCCTTGTTAATATTTGTATACGAACTGCGGAAAGAACTTCGTTCTCGAAAAAATCTGCTCCGTCAAAACTGCTTCGCACCTCACGGCGAATTAATTTTTGATGGATTTTGGTGGGATTTTGCGAAGCAAGGTATTAACCTTGCGAGTAACATCCCGCCGAAAGACGCGAAAATTAATCACCGTGAGGCGATTTGGTTCGATTTCCGTACGGCTATCTTTGAAATGAAGAATCCGTCGTGCTCCGCTGTGGGAAGCAATGTCAGCTTACCCGAGGGAGCGTTATGTTTGCCGACCGAGAAGGGTACGGCTTCGAAACCGGGATGTTCCGAGATAAATCTATCAACAATATTTTCGTTTTCCTCGGGGAGGATCGTGCAGGTCGAGTAGACGAGAGTTCCGCCGACCTCGAGCGACTCCGATACCGCGCAGAGTATCGAGTACTGAAGCGCGGGAAGCTCGGCGTTTTTTTCGAGCGGACGGTATTTGATCTCGGTCTTCTTAGCAGCGACGCCGAGACCCGAGCAGGGGACGTCACAGATGATCTTTGAGTATTTTTCGTCCGAGGGGACAGATGAATCGCGCTCCTCGGTCGTAATTATCGAGATACCGAGCCTGTCTGCACCCGACAAGATGAGCGGGAGCTTTGAGGCGTGGAGGTCTCGGGAGGTGATGCGTCCTTCGTTGCCCATCAGCATTGCCGCCGAGAAGGATTTTCCGCCGGGGCAAGCGCAGGCGTCAAGCAGGGTGTCGCCCGCCTTCGGGTCGAGCACGAGAGATGATATCTGCGAGGACTCGTCCTGAACGTAGGCGAGACCTTCCGATATCGCTGTGGGCAGACCCGAGCCCGATACGCGGATGCCGTAGGGTGAGGTTTCGGTGGGAATGCACTCGAATCCCTCGGCTTGGAGTTTTTGAGTCAACTCTTCGCGGGTGGTTTTCAGAGTGTTTACGCGCAATGTAAGCGCGGGAGTATCAAGGTATGATGCGAGTATATGCTCACTTGCCTCAACGCCGAAAAGTGAAATGAATTTTTCGCAAAGCTCGCGGGGAGCTGAATAAGTTACCGAAAACCGCTCTGCATCGGGCTTTTGCGGGAATTTGACTTCATCCGTGCGCAGATAGGAGCGCAAGATCGCATTAATGAATCCTCTCGAACGCGAACGCGCGAGGTTTACCGTCTCGTTTACTGCGGCGTGCTGAGGAATGCGGTCGAGGTAGCGGAGCTGATAGAGCCCCATCCGAAGCAGGCAGAGCGCGTCCGAGTCGAGCTTTGAGAGGGGTGATTTGGAAAATTTTCCTATGATATAATCAAGTGTTATGCGCCGCTCGGTGACACCCGAAACGAGCTGCGAGAGAAGTGCGCGGTCTGCGCCCTCAAAATTGTATTTAGTGATAGCGGAGTCGATGAGGCGGTTTGAGTAGCCCTCGCCCTCCTCCTTTTCCATTCGCATAAGAATGTCGAGCGCGGCGCGGCGGATGTTTTTGTTCTCTGCCATTATCTTCTGCGGTTGTTTGAGAGGATGACGAGGCGGAGGATCTGCAGAAGCGAGACCGCAAGCGCGGCAACGTAGGTCATTGCGGCGGCTCGGAGAACCTTCTGCGCGCCCGCAAGCTCCTCGTCGGTGTAGTTGCCCGTAGCTTCAAGAGCCGCCATAGCGCGGCGCGAGGCGTTGAATTCAACGGGAAGCGTCACGACCTGGAAGAAGACGGCGACCGAAAACGCGATGATGCCTGCCTGCATCATAAAGAATCCGAAGCTTGTCTCGGGATTCCAGGAAGAAAAGAGTATTCCGAGCAGAAAGAGGGGCATCGCAAGTCCCGAGGCGAAGTTACAAACGGGGATGATCGCCATCCTGAGCTTGATGGGACCGTAGCCCTCAGCGTGCTGGAGCGCATGACCCGCCTCGTGGGCGGCAACACCGATAGCGGCGGCACTCGAGACGTTACCGACAGTTTCGGAAAGGCTGATCGAATTGTCGCGCGGGTCGAAGTGGTCGGTCATGCTTCCGCGGATGCCCTTGATCGAAACGTCATTTACCCTGCCGTAAGCAAGAACGCTTCTTGCGGCATCGGCACCGGTCAGACCGCGTGAGATTCTGAGTTTGGAATATTTGTTGAATGTCGACTGCACCGATATCTGCGCCCAGACGGTTATGAGAAGTCCGATGACGACGAGAATGTAGGTGGGGTCGAAATAATAGAAAAATGGCATGGGAAACTCCTTTTTAGTGCAGAGTTAAGAGTGCAGAGTGCAGAGTTAAGGAAAATTTCCTCACGTTGTTCGGAAATTATTTAATTTAAATACTTTTTGAGCAAAGCGAAAAAAGTTACCGAAACTCTGCACTCTGCACTCTTAACTCTGCACTCGAATAGTTGTACGAGAAATTAAATTTAATTCAAGATGTCGCCGAGAACGAGCTTCCGTCCTCTTAAGAAATCAGCGGCGTCCATCCGTCCCTTTCCTTCGGGGAGGACGCGGGTGATCTCGATGCGCTCTTGTCCGTCCTCGCCGCAGGCGATGATGATGGACTTGTCTGCAGAGACGACTTTACCGATCTCTTCGGGTTTTCCCGATTCAGCCACGCGCGACGAAACGAATTTGAGCATTTTACCGTCGGGCATTCTTGCATAGGAAAGCGGGAAGGGCGAAAGGCCGCGTATCTTGTTATGGATAGTATTTGCATCGAGCGCGAAATTTATGAGGCACTCGCTTTTTTCTATCTTTGCGGCGTAGGTGGGCTCGATTCCGGTCGAGTCCTGAGGGATACGAACGAGACTGCCCGCGCGGATGGCGTCGATGGTCTTGAGCATCAGCGAGCCGCCGACCTCAGCCATTTTGTCGTGGATGGTCTCGAAATTGTCTTCGGGAAGAATGTCAACACGCTCGGTAAGAAGGATGTCTCCCGTGTCGATGCCATCCGCCATCATCATCGTGGTAATTCCCGTGAAGGGTTTGCCGTCGATGATGGCACGCTGCATCGGAGCCGCGCCGCGGTACTCGGGAAGGAGCGAGCCGTGGATGTTTATGCAGCCGAATTTTGGGTAGTCGAGAACGTTTCTCGGCAGAATTTTGCCGTAAGCGGCAACGATTATCAGTTCAGGATCAATTTCTTTAAGAAAAGTGGCAAATTCCTCGCCCTTGAGGGTGGTCGGCTGATAAACGGGGATGTTTCGTTCGACTGCGCAGACCTTGACGGCGGACGGCGTAAGCTTGTAGCCGCGTCCGACGGGTCGGTCGGGAAGGGTGATGACACCGATGACGTTCTCGCCCGCGTCGCAGATAGCGGAGAGCGCGACTGCGGCGAAGTCGGGAGTGCCCATGAAGAGTATTTTCATTTTGTACCTCGGTTTTTGGAGTGCAGAGTGCAGAATGCAGAGTGCAGAGTTGTGGATAATTTCCTCGCTTTGTTCGGAAATTTTCGATTTTTATTAAAAAGATTAAAAGCTTTTGAAGATTCTAAAGAAACTTTTCCCGAAAAGTTTCTTTAGCGGGTTTCAGGGCAGAGCCCTGAGCTTGCGCTTCAAACTGGCGACGCCCTGTCGAAAGTCGGATCGTAGCCATGTCGTTCTGTGAGCCAAGGAGTTGTCTGGGTTGGTTGTCTTCCTAAGACCGCTTG
>JAZSMP010000368.1:0-7083 GCA_045535915.1 Eubacteriales bacterium
GAGGATGCCGTTTAAGTACTTGCCCGTGACGTTGAAGGTCATCGAGTAGGCGCAGGGGTAAAGGTTCATCTCGTTGAGGTCTGCGTGGTTGTAGATATTGGTCATAATACGGCGCGATGCGGGATTGTGCTTGAGGTCGTAGAGAACGCGGTCGACCTGGTCGAACTCGCCCTCGCGGTACTTGTGCTTGACGCCGAGCTGATAGCCGTACGCCTTGCCGATGGTGCCGTCCTCGCCCGCCCAAGCGTCCCAAATGTGAGAGTTAAGCTCCGAAATCTTATTGGACTTCTTCTGCCAGATCCAGAGGATCTCGTCGATGCAGTTTTTGACGCCCGTCTTGCGGAGGGTCATGATCGGGAATTCCTCGCGCAGATCGTAGCGGTTGGTGATGCAGAATTTCTTGACGGTGTGCGCGGGTGTGCCGTCATCCCAACGGGGACGAACGTCGAGGTCAGTGTCGTAAAAGCCGTGCTCAAGTATGTCGCGGCAGTTTTCAATATAAACTTTATCTGCGTAGCTCATCCTAATTCTCCTTAAATTTCACAGTCTACTACCGCGCGTGCAGAGCGGACTGTCTTTACAAAATTCGAAATAACAACGTGATCGGGGTGGACCTTGTAGTTGTGAAGCGCCTCAAGCGAATCAAATTCGGTAAGGAGCACCATATCGTAAGACATATCGGTGCCCGAAACGTCACGCCCGATCTCCATCCGGCGAAGTCCTTCGATCTTGCCGCTTGCATAAAGCGCCAAAAGACGCGCCTTTACGTCCTCTAAATTCTCGTCGCGAGTCTTCCCTCCCGCCTCGGGCAGGAATTTCCACATTACTATATGTCTGATCATTTTTTGCCTCCGGATTTTTGATTATATATATTTATTGTATCATATTTTTGGTATGCTTGTCAATGATTTTATATAAATGATAGAAGTATTCTGTATTCTGTTGCCCAAAATCATATATTTTTCATTTTTGGGAAATGACTATTTGTTCAGCAACCAGTCTGCCACATCGACGATTTTAACGCCCTCATATTGATATTCTGGATTTCTTGTTCTTGCTATCACCATTTTGGGATAGGCATCTTTAATTTTAAGCAGAGGCTCTACCTCTCGACTAAAAGTATCGGGATGAGTTATATTATCAGAAACCTGAATGTAAATCTTTTCATTTCTTTTCAAGGCAACAAAGTCAATCTCTTTTTTATACAAAACACCTGCATAGACTTCATAGCCGCGTCTGAGCAGTTCCATTGCAACGATATTTTCGATCACTCTGCCGTTATCTAAGTTTTTTGTGCCGAGCTTGGCATAACGGAAGGTGTGGTCGCTCAAATAATACTTATCGTTAGAGGCAAGATATTTTTTGCCTTTAATGTCATATCTGCGGAACTTATAGAAAGCAAAGGCGTTGCAAAGATAATTCAGATAGTTGCCTACCGTCTTATGATTGATTTTATCCTTGTTAGATGTGAGCGTGTCGGTGATGCTTCTTGCCGAGGTTAAGTTAGATACGTTATCCATCAGAAATTGAGAAATCCTATCCATCAAAGCAGGATTTTTGATATTATACTTTTGACGTATATCTCTTAAAATCAACGTATCAAAAACGGTTTCAATATAATCGTATTTATCTTCGCGTTCTTTATATAAGTACGAACCGGACATACCTCCTTCAAGCACATAGTTATCAAACGCAGTATATTGGTCTGTTAGCCCAAAGTAATTAACGTACTCTTCAAAGGAGAACGGATACACCTTAATCTCAAATGTCCTGCCCGTAAACAGAGTCGCCAAGTCTGAGCTAAGCAGAAAAGCATTAGAACCCGTAATGTAAATGTCGTACATTTCGGTTGCGTGCAGATTATTTATGCACAGCTCAAAGTTGTCGCACATCTGAATCTCGTCAATTAAAACGAAATTCTCCTTGCCCTCTACATAACTGACTTCAATGTATTTGTTAAGAGCCTTATATTCTTTTAGGTTGTCATATTTTGACAGATTGAAATTGATGTGGATAATATTAGCGTCGGGGGTGTTCTTCTGCACATAGGCTTTGAAGGCTTCGAGCAGCTTTGATTTGCCGGAACGTCTTACGCCCGTCAGAACTTTGATATCGGGAGTTCCGATAACGCCTATCATTTTATCTAAGTATTGTTTTCTTTCAATCAGTTTCATAAAAAATCACCTCACAAAATTATTATACCACATTTGTTTCCCAAATTCAATAGTTTATTAATTTTGGGAAGTGATTTTTAGTAAAATTTCGAATTAAAGTTACCGATGATTCTAAGTCATACCAAAAAATTCTTGACAACTCCCAAAAAATATGATATATTTATCTTGTAAGAACTCATCACACCCCGTTTTCGCAAAAGGAGGTCAAAATGAAGCTCAAAAGATGGATCTATCCGATAATATCCATGCTTATTACTCTCGCGATACTCGGCTTAACCGGACTGCTTGTGTATATTTTGGGCGAAATTTTTTGGGCAATTATCATCGTTATCGTCCTGTTTTCGAACATTTGGTTCGTCTCGCATCCCGTCTTGGCGTTCGTTTACGCCTACAAATGCCTCAAGAACTGCCGATTCAAGGCATTTTTCATCATCTACAACGCGATCCTGCTCACACTTCCTCTCGTAATCTCGATCTTTTGCATGCGCGAAGGTCTGGCGATCCCGATCTCCTTCATCATCTTCATTGCATGCACCGTTGCAGGATTTATCGGATCAATACCCAAAAAACATAACCAAAAGCCCGAAGAATACACACAGCAGTTCAACGGCGTGACCATGGAAGATGACATAACTTAGTAATTATCGCAGGATTCTTCGGAGTCCTGCAATTTATTTTGAATCGAAAATTTCCGAGCCGCAAGGAATTCACCTTTCACTAGTCACTAGCCACTTTTCAAAATATACTTGACTTTTTACGAATTTTGTAGTATCATATATTATGTATATTTATATTTACGCATAATAGGAGTAAAACCATGGAATACCGCATTTCAAACAAGCTCGCGGCGCTCAAGCCGTCGGCTATCAGAGAAATATTCAAATCCCTCTCCGATCCTTCGATCATCGCTTTCGCGGCGGGAAATCCCGCGGCTGAGTCCTTCCCCGTCGAAGCACTCGCCGAGATCACCGCTGACATTTTCGCAAATGAGCCCGTCAAGGCTCTGCAGTACGGTCAGACCGAGGGTTATCCCCCTCTGCGCGAAGCAGTAAACAAGCGTCTTGCCGAGAAATTCTCGATCGGATGCTCGATCGCGAAGGGCGACAAATACAACGACACCACCCTCATCGTCAGCGGCGGCAACCAGGGAATCGAGCTTTCCTGCAAGGTCCTCTGCAACGAGGGCGACATCGTCCTCTGCGAGGATCCCTCCTTTATCGGCGCGCTTAACGCATTCCGCTCGAACGGCGCGATAACAAAGGGCATCCCGCTGTGCGATGACGGCATTGATACCGATATTCTTGAATCGACCCTTGCCGCAGACCGCGCGGGCGAAAACCGCATCAAGTTGCTCTATCTCATCCCCACCTTCCACAACCCCGCGGGAATCACGACCTCCCTTGAGGTCCGCAAGAAGATCTACGAGATCGCGGTAAAATACAGTCTCGTCATCCTTGAAGACAACCCCTACGGCGAACTCCGCTTCGCGGGCGAGGAGATCCCCACAATCAAGAGTATGGATACCGAAGGGCTCGTCCTTTACTGCTCGTCCTTCTCGAAGGTACTCTCCGCAGGTATGCGAGTCGGATTCATCACGGGTCCCGAGACCCTGATGCAGAAGCTCGTCGTCGCAAAGCAGGTCGAAGACGTTCACACAAACCAGCTCTTCCAGATGCTCTGCCACCGCTTTGTCACCGAGCGCGACCTCGACGGACACATTGATATGATCCGCTCGATCTACCGCCGCAAGTGCGCGATCATGATGAAAGGTCTCGACGAAAATCTCCCCAAATCCTTCAAATTCACACGCCCCGAGGGCGGACTCTTCGTCTGGTGCACCCTCCCCGAGGGCATCGATATGACCGAATTCGTCGCGCGCTGTCTCAAGAACAAGCTCGCGATTGTTCCCGGCACGGCTTTCTGCCCCGACGAGAACGGCACGTCAAATTCGGTACGCTTCAACTATTCCACCCCCTCCGACGAGCAGATCGAGCGCGGATGCGTGATCCTCGGCGAGGTCGCACGCGAAATGCTTGCCCAGATCAAATAAACACACAGAGGTAATAAAAATGACAGACAACAGACCCGTTTCCTTCTCGGGCGTTCAGCCGAGCGGAAACCTTACCATAGGAAACTACCTCGGAGCGATCAAGAATTTCCCCATCTACTCCGAGCAGTATAAATGCTTCTACTGCGTCGTCGACCAGCACGCGATCACGGTACGTCAGGTGCCCGCCGAGCTTCGCCGCCGCACATACGAGACCCTCGCGCTCTACATCGCCTGCGGCCTCGACCCCGAAAAGAACACCCTCTACGTTCAGTCCCATGTCCCCGCGCACACCGAAATGGCATGGATGCTTAACTGCTTCACCATGTTCGGCGAGCTTTCGCGAATGACGCAGTTCAAGGACAAGAGCCAGAAGCATTCGGACAACATCAACGCGGGTCTCTTCACCTATCCCGTTCTTATGGCGGCAGATATCCTTCTTTATCAGACCAACGTAGTACCGATCGGAGCCGATCAGAAGCAGCATCTCGAGCTCGCGCGCAACATCGTTGACCGCTTCAATCAGCTCTACCCTGACACATTCACGATGCCCGAACCGATAATCCCGAAGGCGGGCGCGAAGATCATGTCACTTGCAGAACCGACTCAGAAGATGAGCAAGTCGGACGAGAATGAAAACGCCGTCGTCCGTATTCTCGACGCTCCCGATGCCATCATGCGCAAATTCAAGAGAGCAGTTACCGACTCGGAGAGCGAGGTCCGCTTCGATCCCGAAAACAAGCCGGGCGTATCAAACCTTCTTACCATCTACTCCTGCTTCTCGGGCAAGTCGATCGAGGAAGCCGAGCGCGAGTTTGACGGCCATGGTTACGGCGACTTCAAAACTGCAGTGGGCACTGTCTGCTGTGAAAAGCTCATTCCCGTTCAGCATGAATACCAGCGCATCCTCGCCGACAAGGCGTACCTCGAGGAAGTAATGAAAAAAGGCGCGGACGAGGCTTCGTACTATGCACGCAAGACGCTCTCCAAAGTCCGCAGAAAACTGGGGTTCGTTAACTTATGAAAATAGGATTTGTTTCTCTCGGATGTCCGAAAAATCAGCTTGACACCGAGGTAATGCTTCACCACCTCCTCGAGGCGGGCTACGAGATCACGCCCGACGAGACCGAAGCCGATATTATCGTCATCAACACCTGCGCCTTCATCGAGGACGCGAAGAAGGAAGCGATCGACAATATACTCGATATTGCCTGGTTCAAGGCGAATAAGAGTCTTAAGGGCATCATCGTCACGGGCTGTATGACTGAGCGCTACCGCGAGGCTGTCCTCGAGGAATTTCCCGAGGTCGATGCCGTTCTCGGCGTCGGCTCGATCCACAAGATCGTCGAGGCTGTCAAGTACGTTGAAGAAAAGGGACGCGGATATTCCTCCTTCCTCGACAAGAACGAAGTTGAACTCGGCGGCGACCGCGTGCTGACCACGCCCGCGCACTGGACCTACCTCAAGATCGCGGAGGGATGCGACAACCGTTGCACCTACTGTGCGATCCCCGATATCCGCGGCAAGTTCCGCAGCCGTCCTATGGAGGACGTCGTCAAGGAAGCCGTCGGACTCGAGGAGCTCGGCGCAAAGGAGATCATAGTCGTCGCGCAGGACACCACCCGCTACGGTCTCGACCTCTACGGCGAATATTCGCTCTCAAAGCTCCTCGAAGAGCTTCTTAAGACAACCAAGAGCGTCCGCTACCGTCTGCTTTACTGCTACCCCGACAAGATCACGGACGAGCTTTGCGACGTCATAGCAAATAACGAAAGAATTATAAAGTACATCGACATCCCGATCCAGCACGTTGTCGGAAAGATCCTCAAGAGGATGAACCGCCACGGCGGCGAGGAAGCTGTCCGCTCGGCTGTAAAGAAGCTCCGCGAAAGAATTCCGGGCATCACACTCCGCTCGACAGTAATCGTCGGCTTCCCCGGCGAGACCGAGGAGGATTTCGAGGCACTCTGCGAGTTCATCAAGGAAGCCGAATTTGACCGTCTCGGCGCATTCCCCTACTCCCCCGAGGAGGGCACGCCCGCGGCAGAATTCGAGGATCAGATCGACGAGCAAGTCAAGCTCGACCGTGCCGATATCATCATGCAGACTCAATATTCGATCATGGAAAAGAAAAACGAGGAAATGATCGGCAAGACCATCCGCGTTCTCGTTGAGGACTTCGACCCCGTTTCCGAGATGCATTTCGGACGCTCGGACGCGGACGCTCCCGAGATCGACGGCAAGGTCTACTTCTCGGCACGCCGACGCGTAGCTCCCGGCAGTATCGTCAGCGTCAAGATTGAGGACATGCTCGACTATGACCTTTGCGGCAAGGCACTCCTCTTCCCCGAAATGTGAGGCGCAAAATGGCAAAGTCAAAAATGAATCTTCCGAACAAGCTGACGGTCATGCGCTTGATCCTGGTCCCCGTCTGCATCGCCGCCATCCTCATCCCCGAGGCGTGGCTTGACGCCGATCTGACCGCCATGATCGCGCTCGTCATCTTCGCTTTTGCGTCAATAACCGACGCCATCGACGGCAAGCTTGCGAGAAAGTATAACCTCATCACCGATTTCGGCAAGTTTATGGACCCTCTCGCCGATAAGTTCCTCGTTCTCGGCAGCTTTCTTGCCATTCTTTACCGCTACGAGCAGATGAAGACCTGGCTCTTCTGGGCAGTCCTCGTGGTCATCTTCCGCGGGTTCGCCGTAACCTCGATAAGACTCGTCGTAAGCTCATCCTCGGGCGTGGTCATTGCGGCAAACTGGCTCGGTAAGGTCAAGACTGTCACGCAGATGTCCGCGATCATCGTGCTCCTTCTCGAGCCCGTGATCTACCACACGATCGAAAAAAGCGGCAGAG
>JAZSMP010000355.1:0-2702 GCA_045535915.1 Eubacteriales bacterium
GGTCGCGGACCAGGCATCGGTGGTCTCCGCCATGGGCGAAGAGGGAGTGATGGGGTAGATTGCGGCAACCTCGGTGAACGCGTACGACACGTGCGCGGCAGCGGTGTTACCGTCCATGGAAATCTTTGTACGTTTGATAGCCATGTTGTTTTTCCTCCGTTTTTATTTGAATTTTTATTATTTTTGCGTGACAATAAAGGTTCATCCTTTGAACCCACTATATCATATCACTTTTTGACTCAAAAGTAAAGGTCTTTTTGTAAATTTGTATTCATAATCGACAAAAATCTGCGGTTTTTTTATTATTAATAAGGAAGAAAAGGATTTTTGGGCAGGTTTCGACAATTCTTCCGACCATTTGCTGAAAAATACTTGCTATCCTTCTTTAAAAGATGATACTGTAAGTTTTTTTGGAGAATGTCGGTTTTGGACACTTTAATAATTATAAATCGGAAATTAACAAAGAAGAAATAAGCATAAATATCAACAAAATATGGCGAAAATTAATAAAAAATTTACAAAAAATTCACCCCCCCTTCTCTCCGAGGAGTATAATTATAAAAATGGTAAAAAACTTAATAATTCAAAGGAGAAATGTTAATGAAAAACTTATCTCGAGTTATCATCGTGTTACTTATTTTGGCGATGATGCTACCAATGGCGGTCTCTTGTGCCGAAACGGATACTTCCGGGGAAACTACGGCTCCCGCGGCAACCGAGGGTCCTTCCGGTTCTGTTGAGGAATCGACAGACGAAGAAACTATGTATACCTTAAGCAACATCCCCTCCGATCTGAGATTCGACGGAACTACCGTCAACATCCTTTACTGGGATGATCATCCCAACCTTGAATTCTTTGTTGAAGACCAGAACGGCGAGGCTGTAAACGATGCTATCTTCAGAAGAAACGCCAAGGTTCAGGAGCAGTTCGGTATTGAGCTTGAATTCACAGGTACTCCCGGCAGTAACCCTAAAATGGCGGAATATGTCAACGTTTGTGTCAACAACACGCAGTCCGGCGCTGATGCATGCGATATATTCGCGGGTTATTCGATGACGGGTGCAACCCTTACCACAGAGGGTGTTACACAGAATCTTGCTGAATACGAATATATGGAGTTCGATAAGCCCTGGTGGCCCAAGAGCCTTATTTCCAAGGCAACTATCCATGACGGTGTTTATTTTGCATCGGGAGATATTTCGACGAACTATCTTTACATGATGTATTGTTGCATGTTCAACAAGCAGATGATGATCGATATTCACGGCACGGATCCTGAGGCTGTATACGATCTTGTTTATGACGGTCAGTGGACTCTCGATAAGTTTATTGAGTACGCAAACGGCGTATATATGGATCAGGACAGCGATAATACCGCATCCGCCGGCGACCGCTACGGTCTTGTTGTCACCAATGTTCATTTCGACCCCTTCTACTCGGGCTCTGATCTCAACGTGCTTGAGGCAGATGAATACGGCGAGTTTTATCTCTCTCCCGACCTCTACTCGGAAAAGACTGTTGACCTTCTTGGAAAGCTTTGCAACCTTCTTCACGATTCGGGCGAAAGCTATATCAAGGAAAGCGTTCCGCTCTTTGCCGCAGACAATGCTCTCTTCCTTGTTGACCGCGCGTGCATTCCTTCCACACATCTTTCGGAAGTGGATTTCAAATTCGGAATGCTTCCTATGCCGAAGTATGATGCCGATCAGGATATGTATTACACCTGCCTCTCCTTCGGTTACACAATGTATATGCTTTCCGCTGCCGCATCCGATCCCGATGCCGCTGCGGCAACTATCGAGCTTATGGCATACCAGAGCTATTTGAACGTTACTCCCGCGATCTTTGAGGAGTCCATGAAGCTCAGATACGCTGACCAGAGTGACGATGCATTTATGTTCGATAAGATCCGCGAGGGCGTTGTTATCGACATCGGCAGACTCTTTACAACTCAGCTTGATAAGATGTCCTACAGTATCTTCCGCAATGCAGTAAACACCAATGGCGTGGGAAGCTACTCTTCTACTCAGAAGGCATATGAAAAGACCTTGGGCAAGAAGATCGAGGATATTAACGAAACTCTGAGAAAACTCAGCTAAGCATATCGACCGGCAAAAATCATCCCCAAAAATTAAAGTATTTGAAATTTAATGTTCTTATATTCGTTTCGATCGGTATAGGACTGTTAAATAAAATTTAGGAGGAATTCCACTATGAAAAAATCCGCATTCATCAGACTCCTCTCCTGCATTATGGCATTGCTTATGCTTTCGGGCATTATGGCAATGACTGCTTGCGGCGGAGATCCTGAGGAGACCACCGAGGCTCCCGCAGACACCACACCGGCTCCCGAGCCTACCGAAGCTCCCGAAACCACCGAGGCGCCCGTAGTTCTCACAGAACAGACCGTGGCTCTCAACAAGAACACCAAGGGCATCAAGATCCTCGGCGTTCGTAACCTCCCCTCCGATACCGCTATTAACGCTGACTGGAGCGCATCGGGTATCGAATTCACCGCAACCTGCGAAGGCGATGTGACCTTTGCCGTTGAGACCAACGACAAGGGTGCACTCTTCCGCGCATATGTTGACGGCGAGCCCTGGAAAAACGGCGAAGACGTTTATTTCGACATTACCGGCAAGGGTGAGATCGTTCTCAAGGACATCCCGAACGGCACTCACACCATCCGCGTGATCAAGGT
>JAZSMP010000138.1:0-14372 GCA_045535915.1 Eubacteriales bacterium
GGCTGCGGCTCCGTCATTGCAACTGTAACCGAAGGCACCGTCGCCCACAGCTGGTGCATAGACAACAATATCAGCTTTGAATTGAAATAAGCTGACAATAATCGTACAGCGAGGCTGCCCGGTAAACGGTCCGCCTCGCTGTTTATGATCAGTTATTCAAAAATATTTTCAAAATTCCTCTTGACAACTTGACAAAAATGTGATATAATCACCATGGGAGGGTATATACTTCTCCTAAGATAGACCTTTGCGCCATTCAGTGGAATAATTCCACTATAAGAGGAGGTGGTTATTGTGGATATTTAGACGGTAGGACAGCTCATTGGTACATATGGGTTTCCCATTGTCGCCTACGGTGCGCTGTTCTGGTACATCGTAAAAGAGAACCGTGAGAATAGGAAGGTTATCGAGAATAACACGCTCATTCTCACGAAGATTCTCGAACGCATCACGAAGGAAGGTGAGATTTAATGGGCAACAACTCTGTGTATCTGGGAGATTGGAGTGCAATCAATTCCATTTGCGATATTAAGAATAAGCAAGAGAGCTCCATGAACTACCTACTGCTTATGTTTAATAGAACAAATCAGATGTTCGAGTACAAAGGGCTCCCCGATACTATTCCCGCGTACATGATCGAGAGGTATCTGCAACTCAACGGTCATGTTTGCGTCACCAAGGTTAATGGAGAACTATATGCACTGCCCGGAAACCTCGGTGGAGCACCCGATCCCTATTTCCGTCCCACAATGTATATTGTGGCTAATCCTGCGCTTGAGTTTTCAGCGTCTTTGAAGGTGCTGAATTACTTAAACCCCGCTATGAAGCAGGACACTCAAGGTGAGTGTGTTCTTATCAAGAACGATACCAATGCGGTAGGTCTGCTTTACATCGCTACTCGCTATGCAACACAGTTAGCCGAGAACGACATATCAATTAGGTGCGCTCAGATTAACGCGCGCCAACTCACCTTTATTTCCGGTAACACAGCATCCCAGATCGCATCTGCCGAAAAGTATTTCGCTGACGTTGAGGCAGGCAAGTGGGGGGTCGTCTCCGATCAACCATTCATCGATGGCATTAAAGCTGTCAATGTTTCCACCCAATCGTCCAACTCCATTCTTCAGCTAATCGAATTACAACAGTATTTGAAGGCGTCGTGGTTCAATGAGATTGGCTTGAACGCTAACTTCAACATGAAACGCGAGTATCTCTCCGAGGAGGAGATTAAAGCATCGACCGATATTCTCCTTCCCCTTCTGGACGATATGCTTCGCTGCAGAGAAGAAGCCGTTAGTCTAATCAATTCCACTTACGGCACTAACATTACTGTTGATAAGAACTCCGCGTGGCTTGCCAAGCAGGAGGAAATTGAGGTCGAGCAGGAGATCAAAGAGCAGGAAGCAAATGGAGAGGAGGGGTCTAATGATAACGGAAGTGACTCTTAAAGAGGCATATGTAGATTGGGCAAACAAAGGTCCATTTAAGTGTCTTGAGTTAGCATCCGACGGATTTCTCCCGTGGCTTGAAGACGCGCCGAGGGACTTTTCTCAGGTTCTGGATGTGGCTTACATCACAAACCGCTCCGGTAGTAAGCTGGTCTCTCCGCTTGTCGTTCAGTTTTTATATGGGGGTATACTGCCAGAATCAGATCACTCAAGAGAGATTATTGCGAGGGTTTTGCTTGCTAAATATCTCAATAACTGGACCAAACTGTGGGATACCTATGTGACAAACTATGATCCTATGGATAATTATGACATTACAGAAACCCGCAGTTACAGTAAGTCAGGCACTAAGGACGAAACGGCAAGTGACACCCATACAGGAACCGATACGCTTCAACACGGTAAGGTCCAATCCACACAAGGAACGGTTAGCGATTCGGGGTCACACACCTCCGATGACACCACCACAAACAATCTAACTGAAACTGTTAATCATGGTAAGACACAGGAGCGTAGTGAAAGTGTTTATGGTTTTAACAGCAATAGTCCCTATCCCTCGGAGGAGAGCGATATTGTTGATGGCGGTAGAACCGTAACTTCTAAAACAGGCACGGTCGGTTATGATAACACTGAAACAGATGAGAACACAAGAACCCACAATCTGTCTGTTTCTGACAGCGGCTCTGATGTTCAGACAAAAAACCTAACTGACGCTCACACCAGTGGAATCAGTTCCACTGAGGGAGGCTCCGAGAGTGTCAGAAAGAAAGGTAATGTAGGCACATCAACCTATCAGCGCATGATTAAAGAAGA
The DNA here is from genome assembly GCA_045535915.1 of Eubacteriales bacterium. Lineage (GTDB taxonomy): Bacteria > Bacillota > Clostridia > Oscillospirales > CAG-272 > CAG-390. Next base: position 2,262 of record JAZSMP010000138.1, read on the forward strand.
GCGTGCACTTTGGATCTGGAATTACTTTGAGCAAGTTTTCGCGGACGTTGATAAGGAGCTTGTTCTCCAAGTACACAACGCGGGCTTGTGATAGTAATAATATTTTTAGGAGGTATTTCTATGTCTATCAATGGAGGGTATGTACAGGTTGATTGCGGAGGTCTCAATCTGCTTTCGGAAAGCGAGCAGACCATCTCTGGGATCTTTGCAAGGTCAAAAGCCGCTGTGGAGAGCGGCAAGCCGGTGATCGCCTGCAACTGCGTTTACGGCACAGGCGTTCCTATGACCCCAACTCCGGTATTCGGGATCGAAGAGGGCGGCGCCTACATCTTCACCGCATCCATCCTGCAGGTCGTCGTCGAAGATGACGACGGTGTTACGATCAGATCTTTGATTTCGTAATGGAATTATTCTACTGAAAGGAGAACCAACATGGAAGTAAAACAGGTATATCAGTTCGTAAATGATGCTACAAGGGAGGCTCTCGGCTCTGAGGGTCTGCTCACCGAGGACCTCTCGAATGTGGTGGATGTCGGTGAAGCCGTATTCAACGCGAGCGCATTCGACAGGTATGTCAAGTCCCTTGTCAACCACATCGGCAAGGTCATTTTCGTCAACCGCCCTTATCGCGGCAGCGCCCCCTCCGTCCTTATGGACGCTTGGGAGTACGGCTCGATCGTTGAAAAGATCTCTTCCGAGCTTCCCGATGCCGTGGAGACAGAAGATTGGGATCTCGTGGACGGCGCGTCCTACGACCCCAACATTTTTCATCAGCCCAGGGCAGAGGCGAAGTTCTTCAACAAGATGACCACCTTCGAGATCGACCGGTCCATCACAGAGCGGCAGGTCAAGCAGAGCTTCTCCAGTGCCACCCAGCTCAACGCCTTTATCTCGATGCTTTTCAACGAGGTCGAGAAGGCGCTCACGATCAAGAACGACGCTCTCATCATGCGGACCATCAACAACATGATCGCAGAGACCGTATATTCTCAGTACAACGGCGCCGCGATCACCACCGCCGGCGGAACGAAGGCTATTAACCTTCTTGCCAGATACAACACACAGTACAGCAAGAACCTCACCGCGGCGGCGGCTCTTCTCGATCCCGATTTCATCCGCTACGCGGCGTACACAATCGCTCTCTATACTGATCGTCTTACCCGCATTAGCAGCCTCTTCAACATCGGTGGGAAGGCAAGGTTCACCCCGAAGGATCTTCAGCACATCGTGATGCTCTCTGAGTTCAAATCTGCCGCGGATGTGTTCCTCCAGTCGAGCACCTTCCACGACGAGTATACGAAGCTGGTCGGTGCTGAGACCGTAGCCTATTGGCAGGGCTCGGGTACTGACTATTCCTTCACCAACACCGGTAAGATTCAGGTTGCCACAGCAGGCGGTCACTCTCAGACCGTAACTGGTGTTCTTGCGGCAATTTGGGATCGCGACGCTCTTGGTGTCATGAATTTCAATTCCCGTGTCACCACCAACTACAACGGCAAGGCTGAGTTCACCAACTACTTCTACAAGCGCGACGCTCGCTACTTCAACGACTATAACGAGAATTTCGTTGTCTTCTTCGCTGCGTAAGTGGAATAATTCTACCGACCCCAAGGAAATCAGTACTTGGGGTCGGTATCTTAAGGAGGTATTTATATGCCAGATAGACCGGAAATAACCCATTATGGGTGTAATATGTATCTGTATGGGTTTCGGGATGATGGTATCGACTCTGAAACCGGTAAAATTATCTGGAACAAAAGGATTCTTCTCCAGATGTTTCCGTTAATAATTCCGGTCGTCGATAATACAATACCACTGCCAGACCCGGATAACCCTACGTACTTGATAACGGGTGGTGGAGGTCTTTTCACACCGGAACTCAATATGTCGAGTGAGGTTATTGAGTGGTTCACTCGATTAACATGGGAAACCGACCTCTGGAGAAAAGCCCCGTTTTTTATGACGATGAGTGTTGGCGGAATTTCTCCAGCTACTGTTGGTCTAAATATGATTAAATATGATGAACTGCACGATTCTCTTGTTGAATATTTTGATAGCGTCATAGATATTTTTAACACTGCAAGGTCGGCTGAAGTGAGTAGATTCGCTATTTGGGACGGAATTGTTGGTCATCGTGCTTTTACTGGAAGCGTTACAGAGCCGTCCACAACTCAAAGGTGGGTAAACACCGAAACGGGAGAGGTTACAGATGGCGCTAATTATCAACTGCCTTTTTACTGCCCCAATTTTGCTGGTCAAAACTGGAATCGTGGTTTTTGGTATCTTGTTGTAAATGGCGATGTAAAGACCTTATATTCTTTCTACACGCAAGGTAGTTACGAGAGTGCCCCGTGGAGGCTTATCATTGATAACTGGGCAAGTGCAATGGGCGGAGAAGATATTACAAATGATAGCTTCTTCGCGGGGCTTTTTGCTAATTATGACCCAGACAGTGAAGACCACTATGTTCAAATAGGAGAACCAAGCGAACCGTCTGAAAGCGATCCTACTTTTAATAGGATCGGTGATGACATTGAGTTTGCAGAAGTTCCTACATTAGATGCCATTGAAACGGGTTTTATTACGCTTTATGCGCCGTCCTCTTTACAAAACCTTCGTGACTTGGCTACCTATATGTGGGACAATTCCCTATTTGATGTTGATAACTGGAAAAAGTTATTTGCGGACCCTATGGAAGCGATTTTAGGTCTTTCATTGGTTCCATTTCCTATTCCCGTGTCAGGAGTCGGGGCTGTTACCATAGGAAATCTCACTACTAATATTTCAATGGGAAAAGTGAACAAGCAATGGATTGAGATTGATTGCGGATCAATAAGGGTTAATAGGTATTGGGGAACATATCTTGACTATGATCCCTATACGCAGGTTGAGATTTACCTGCCGTATATCGGAACCAAGTCCTTAAGAGCAGATGATATTATGAACAGTACTATTTCTGTTAAATATATCGTTGATATTATCTCCGGTGCGTGTGTTGCTGAAATAAAGAGCAGTGTTGTAAACAGCAGATCGAGTGTTCTGTACAGATTCAGCGGAATGTGCTCAGCACAGCTCCCGGTTACAGCCAATTCTTATGATAATGTCCTAACGGGTGTTACTAAATTAATTGGTGGTGCGGTTGGTGGTTTCGTTTCCGCGGGTCTTGGCAATCCGATGGGTGTGGTAGGCGGAGTCGAATCAGCAGCGAGCGGTGTTATTGACATTAACAAACCACACATTGACAGGAGCGGTGGAGTCCATTCCACTGCTGGCTTCCTTTCTACTCAGAAACCAGTTCTCATATTCACTTTCCCGAGAGCTTGTGCGCCCAAAAACCAAAGTCACTACACTGGCTACCCTTCGTTCATTACCGAGGAACTTGCAAATCTTAGTGGCTATACTGAGATCGAGAAGATACATATTGAAGGTTTTCCTGGCACAGAAACTGAACTTTCTGAACTTGAGAGCCTGCTGAAAGGGGGTGTTATATTTTGAGTATTATTGATACCGGGTTGGGGTGGTATTGCGATGAGGCTTTTCTGGTAAACGCTGCCGGGACTTACTTGTCAAAGCAGAGCGCAACTTTCACTAAGACGAATACGGGTTATGCTGTCGCTGTTTATTTGAAGAACAGTTCAAATAATTATAACCCTGCGCTCGTATCTACTGTCGCTGACAACGTAAAGTTCTCCCCTCGGAACGACGGGGATGTGTCGAACAGAACCTTCACTAAGTTCGGATTGACTTGGTACTACTCAACCTTTAATTATGCAAACGGCACTATAGATTCTAACTGCACATTGCAAAGATATTTTGTTGGAGCCTCCATTGCAGACTGTGCTCCTGACATTCTTGACTTTGCTGGAGTTACAACGACCCCCACATACACAGTCAATTTCAATTCTAACTCTGGCACGGGAACGATGAACCCGCAAGAAATCGAGGTAGATGCTGCAACCCCGCTTTCATTGAACGCATTCTCAAAAGCTGGATATGACTTTGTTGGGTGGTCAACTTCTCCAAACGGACCTGTTGAATATACAGATGGAGAGAGTGTGACTAATCTAACAGAGGGATTCGGTAGCATTACCTTATACGCCATTTGGCAGGCAGAATCGCTTAAGATAATTCTCCAGAGAAATGTAAGCGATTCCAATCATGTAGATAAGGCTATCACCAATATGGTAACACTTTCCGGTACGCTGAAACAGCCGACTTCGTTGTTGAATCCGGTGTTTTTGATTGGCGGAATACTTGAATATGTTGCTACAGCCAACTACATGACTATCCCAAAGTTCGGCAACCGTTCATATTACATCACAGAGATTAGGTCAGTAAGAAACAACCTTATTGAAATCCATGGTAAGGTTGACGTTCTGTATACCTATCGCTCGATACTCCGTCAGCAGACAGCCATCGTGCATAGACAGGAGAAACGGTACAATCTGTATTTAAACGACGGAGTTCTTAAGTTCTATCAAAATCCTCACGTTGTCACCCAAGTGTTCCCGAGTGGTTTTTCTGGACAGAATCCAAATCTTCTTCTCATCGTCGCGGGTGGCGGTGGGAACCCGTCTACATAAGGAGGCTACTATGATTGAATGTGTACTCATCAAAAACGACTGCTACAAGAAGTACGGCACGTGTCATCTCGAACCCGTTGGTATCGTTCTTCACTCCACTGATCCGACTGAGGATGGTACTCTCAGCCGCTTCGTACAACCCGTAGCGGGTCAGACAGGCGAGATCAATGGCAAGCTCGCAACGGAAGTGGAATTATTCCACGCACTCGGTAAGAACAAATACGGGAATCACTGGAACCGCAGCGGTGTGGAGAAGGCGGTTCATTACATGATCGGTCTTGACGGCGCTGGTGAAATGACTATCGCCCGCACGCTCTACGATAATATGCCGTGCTGGGGAGCTGGCTCAGGACCGAAGGGTAGCTTCAACGGATGCTATAAAGGAGATGCTACACCTCCTCTCTACATCCAGATCGAAATGATCGAGGATAAAAGTGCGTCGCTTGCACACTGCCGTGATCTTTACAGTAAAGCTCTCTGGCTCTGTTCTTATCTCATCAAGAAGTACCCTAAGATCGGAAAGAATATCGTATCCCACAAGGAGGCTCATGCGCTTGGTTACGCTTCTGACCACGGCGATCCGGAAGGCTATTGGAAGCGCGCGAAATCTGGCTACACCATGGACGGATTTAGAAATGATGTTCTGGAACAACTTCAAGAGCCTCTTTATAAAGACGTTCCTCCTGATGCGTGGTACGCCGAGTATGTGGCGAAGGCTACAGCTCTTGGCATTATGAACGGTCGCGGGGCTGGGATGTTCTTCCCGACCTCGCCGGCGACGCGAGCCGAACTCGCGGCGGCTATCTGCAGGCTCTACGAGTTGATGTAAAGAAATCCCCGGTGGAATAATTCCACCGGGGATTTAATTATTCTATTGGCTCCCCTGTAATTTCTTCAACATCAAGTGTAATTATGAAGCACTCGTCGAACCATTTACAGAACGGACAGAATCCTCGGCATTCATGGTGGTGCTTACGCATGTGAAACCAGTGCCTAATTTTTAATAGAAAATGAGTCAGACCACATGACATAGTTTCTGAAAACCTCCCCAATTTCATTTGTGGAATAGAAGATTCGGTTATCCCGCAGACATTTGAGAATGAATAAAGACAGTTTGTCGCTTTGCTTTGTTAAGCACATTCTATAATTCCAGCGGACGTCCGGTTTGGATGTGTAAACAATATCCGAGTCCTCTCTTTTGATAGGCGTTGTTTTTCTATGCAGGAATATGAATGGACCAGTATCAAGGGATATTATCTCTCCGTGTAGAAGCTCGTCCTCGAAATCTATGAAGAAGTTTTCTACGACATCTTTTGGACGGTACTTCACTTCGAGATGTGGGTATATTGCGATCTCCCAATCGCCGCCGGTGATCATCTTCAGCTCGGGGTTGTCGAAAGAGAAATACACATCAGACGGTTTGCCGCCTTGCTTCTTTGCTGTTAAAGTGTATTCGCATACGACGGTAAGATTAGTTTCGCCGTAGCGGTACACATCAACAGTGTCCTGCTTCTGATCCTTAATGTGAGTAAGACCCATCTCCGCAAAGTACGGGCAGTATTTGTTTACGGTGTTACCGAGCATGATGATCTTCACATTGTTTCTACTGCGGATTATGGTTGAAAGAAGATTTGCAAAAAGAACCCACTCGTTAGGCAGGTAGCCGTTGCGCGACATGAACTCGTCAAAGACTATTGTTGTAATCCGAGGGAAGGAGATTGACTTATAATGCTCCATTGAGTTGAGATCAAATGCGAAGCCACAATTTTCTTCGCTTTTCACTATCTCGCCATCTTCTCCGATCTTTTCAAGATAGAATTTTTGGGTCGAATAGTGCATTTGATTCCACTGTCCATCGAATAGCTCTGTAATTCTTCCGTTAGTTGCATGGGCTGAAAACAGCTCGATTAGATTTTTTCTCCTTATGTCCTCACCCCAACGACGCACATAAGCAAACTGCTCCCCCGCCTTTTTGTACCTTTCGAGGCAGTAATCAAGCGCGGAATATGTTTTGCCGTTACTTCTCTCACCAAAGGCTATGTAGTAGTGAGCCTCTGGATAGTCTCTGAGCAGATGACGAATGTCGTAATACTTGAATTTAGGCATTAAAGAGCCTCCAAATCTACCACGCCGTGGTACTGACGCCACGACCAGACACGCTTTACAATGTCAATGCATGAATATTTGCAATTATGGCAGTTGAAAAGATACCGCGCTCTTACTCTGGCTTCTTTTAATGTCATATTCTCCTCAACACGGTACCTTCTGTCGTAATAATCATAATAGACGACCGCATAGTACTTGCGAAAGCGATATTTGCGTTTCATAGCAATCTCCTTAGTGCAATTGATTCTACCAACTATCCTCCACCACATTGAACATGAACTGGAGGAATGATTTGTACTCGTCCGATACGGTGAGATTGTAGTCGGACGGCTCCATGTGAATAAAAGTTTTTTCGTAGAAGTATTCTGAATTTCCAAGGTAGTCAACACCTATCCCCTCACACGGGGTGTCGAAGTAGGTTAAGGTGAGTCTGCCAGAATATTCAGCAGGAACACATAGGTCGTTCGTGAAACCGTCGAAAGGGTCGTCATATGCCGTCTCCAAATACCTGCACGCTTTTTTCTTATTCACACCTGCTGTTGTTAGCACATGGCTTCCGTCCTCATACTCTATTAAATAGCGTTTAGCTCCGAGGGTTTTGAACCTTTTATAAATTCCCTCGTAGTCCCAAAGACCGATTGTTTTCGGTTTACCTTTTCGATTGCACGGGGAATATAAAGCCTCGTCTATGTTAAAGTGCTTCGCTGCTATTGAGATTTTTCTACGAACCATATCGTTATATGAGGCTATATAATCTTCATGCTTTTCTCGGTTGAAAATCTTCAACGAATCGGTGTCGCTATAAATATAGTCGTCTCCGCAAGCCAAGACGCCGCTAAATAAATTTTTTCTTGCGTAGGCTGTTACCCAAACACCCCACGGGTAGAATAGGAATCTCTTAATGGAATTATTATACTTGTCAATCGCTTCTGCTAAATCGGGTTTTTTCCTCGGTAGGAATCCCTTGTCGTTATCGTACTCGTAAATGTCTCTGACAATATCAGTTACGATCATCCCATAGGTTGCGTTTAACATATTCTTTAGAATCATGTAATTGATTTCTTCACCATCAACATCTTTAAGCTCAGTTTTCTTTTTATATAGATCGAGTATCGACATATAAAATTCCCTGGGCAAATATCCTTTTTCATAATATCTGAAATTGTGTATGACAATATCTGGCAGGTCATCATCCTCTGAACCATAATCATAAAAATTTTCAAATACAAACCAATCTTGTTCTGTCATTGTCAAGGTAATCTCTTCCGCTGTTACTATCCTACCGTTATCAACTGTCATAGAATTGCGCAATCTATTCCACTTTTCTTCGCTTCTCGGCTTTACAACTTTGCTTAAAGATATTATATGGTCATAATCTACTTTCGGTCTAACATACCTAAGTGTTACATCAAATAAACAGCAATATTTTTTTAACAAACCTCTAAATTGCTCCATGCTATCTATTTTTTCAACCACTTTTGACTTAGACATTGGGAACTTTTCTAACAGAAGAACTGCAATATAAGAAGATGTAAAGTCGTATGAAGAAACTTGTTCCAGAGGAGCTTCCAGTCCGCTTGCAACATATTTTGCAGAGGCATGGGTGAATCCACCCGCGAACCCGCGCTTTAATTGAGCATATTCTTCTGGGTCGAGAGTTAATTCACTCATTAGCTTTCTGTATGATTTGAAGTTACTGAAGCACGCTTTTCTGCAATAGTTTCTAACATATCCAGTGTTTGTTAACGGTATATACGCTATGGAACCGTCTGTTTCGATTTTTTCTTGTATGTACGCAAGTAAAACCCGTACATCAGCCTCTAAGTATCCGAGTTCCTCTTTTGTTAAAGGCGTTGAGTGGAATCGAATCAACTGATAATCGAGATCTCCGATGTGCTTGTGTTCGTGATATTTGACAAGATCTTCTCCGACTTTAGCAAGGGATTTTGATGAGAGCTTCAAAGAGCATCTAAATTCAAAACCGCCCCAGTTTGCGTAAACAGGTTTTCTCGAATCAAGCAGAAATACCTTATCGAAATTTATCCTTGACCGCATAAATGCAAACTCATATGGCAAGTTATGAACATAAACTACTAATTTGAATTGTTCATTTAGACCAAGCAGGTCGGATAGAATAGTCATTAGAGCGATAAACTGCTCCCATGTTCTACCATAAGTGACCCAATTCAAGATACCGAACGCCCAAGCATACATAACTCCATTTTTTTCGCCATTGGTGTAAAAAGATGACACCTCCGTGTCAAATGCGGCTGGTACATCATAATACTTTATTTTCTTATTGGTGGTTATAACCGGCAAGTCAACGGAGGCGATTTTTTTCACGAACTCGGCGTTAGAAATCAGACCTCTTTCCGGAGAAAATGCTATCCTCTGAAACGAATTGTTCATCTTGCCAGTCCTCATATTGCTTTCTTTCTTCTACCCTTGCCCTTAGATCGGAAAAGAATTTAGAGTCGAAGAAATCTTTGCCGCTTTTAAGCGAAGGAAGTGCCATTTGTGCGAGCATCTGTTGAACGCGATTTGAGCCCATGTTTCTAACATACGATTCTGAAGTTATATTCTTGAACTCGTTATACGCCTTCCAGAAATCTCTGGATTGATCGACGGTCATTCTGTGCAAGGGGCGATTTTTTTCATCAACCCCGAAAATTCTACGGTCGGCTTCTATGGCAATCTTTCTTGCGCCTGGAACTGTTGATCCCTCTGATCTGAAAAATTCTTGCAGTCTTACAAGTTCAGCCTTTGCCTCTTGAATTCTCACCCGAGAAACAGACGCAACACTGTGACCGGCGTAATACTCCTCCATGAGCTTGTAAGCGTGAGAATAGATTTTTCCCTCGTATTTGCTGAAAACTTTGCTTTGCTTTTCATACATAGCTCTTGCTTCTTTCAGCAGAGGACGAATCTCTTTCAGCTTCATCTTGTAGATGTCAAGAATCTTCATTTGCTTGAACTTGTTCTTCGTTATTCGAGCCAACCAAGACCCTCCCTTCCTTTGAAATCCTCATAGCCTCTTTCGTGATGAAGTTAGCGATGAACTTGAAGCACTCTTCTCTGTTGTACTCGGAATGCTCAGACAACCATATGTTGAATGCTCTTTTGAACAGAAACTTTACCATAGCTTTGGAGCCAATGACAATCCAAGAATAGCGCGGATATCTGACATACTCTTTCCAGAGATCGTTCTCAATGACATTTTTTTCAACTGCATTCATAAATAAAACCCCCTATAGTGGATTCCATTCTACTAATTGGGGGCGACAAATGCCGCCCCCAGAATAGCAGATTTTGATTTTACACAACCTCGATGGTAGTCAGGTTGTTGCCGGACTTGGTTCTGGACTGCTTGAAGCGCAGGGAGAGACCGCCGCTTTCCTCCAGCTCGGCAGAGGCTTCGTCAACGGACTCGAAGTTCTGCATGATAGCGTTGCAGAGCTTGTAGAGCATATAGCCGCCGTTGTAGTAGTAGTCGGGGTACTCCTTGAAGATGATGACGGGGAATGTCTTCTGGACGCCGCTGTCGGTGATGCTGGCGAAGTCGAACGAGATCATGGTAGCAACCTTGCCGTTGAGGTCCTCGGTTGTGAGCTGTTCCCTTCCTGCCATAAGCGGGGAGAGGGAAAGTTCCTGCTGTGCCAGTTTTCTGAAATCCATTGTTTAGTCCTCCTTAGAGAAAAAATTTTTTTGAAAGGGGCTGATTTCAATGACCCCCCTCTGTTATTTAGTAGAATTGAATTCCACTTGCGGTTTTGAACGCGAGTGGAATAGAGTCTACTAAATAACACAAGAGGATAATTGAGTAGAAAGTTTCCGGAAATCGGAATAATGCCCGGAATAGGCGGATCGGGTAGAGGTCGAGTCAGTTATGAGGAACATGATGCATATGCATTTGAATATACAGAATGTAACCGTTTGTTACCGAATCGTCACAGATTTGTAACAATTCGAGGCGAAAATGTAATAGAATTGTAACATTTGACACTAAATTGTAACTAAATTGAGCATAAAAATAACAAAATGAATACAAAAATATACAAATAGTTACAAAATGTATATGCAAATACAGTGAATATGTGAATATGCAATGTGTTGAATATAGCAATGTTATGCATAACATAAATGATTGGAGCGTAACAAGCAGAGGGTTTGTACCCTCTGCTTGTCTATTGAATTGTGCTCGATATCACTCAGTCTTGCCAGTGATAGAGGCAAGGAGCTCTGCCAGTTCAGCCGGGTCCATAGCTGCCAACTTCTCACGTAGATTCTGATTAGCGCGGTCCTTTAACGTGGGCTTTGTTGCAGGAGCAAGGCGGTATAGAGCAATTGCCCCTGTTGCAGGATTGATACCAATAAACACGATATTATCGCCGTCGAGCTTTGCGCGCGCCCAAATATAGGATCGAATCTGTTCTACCTCCTCAACAGCTGTATTCATGAACGTAGTGTTACGTCCTTCAAGCTGGAAAATCTCAGCAGTGGGATCTGATTTAGCAAGGATCTCCGTATAATGGATATCGTAGCGTTTCAAAATCTTGACCGTTTTAGAATCACGGGCTTTGCGTTTCCACTCCGTAACCTCTGCTTGGGTAGACTCGGGGCTGATTTCTCCGCCTTTAATGGCAGTAGCAAGTTCATCCTCTTTAACGGATGCAAGCATAGACAACTTGCTATAGTCTGCATTGCTTGCAAACTGCTTGACCGTGATATTGTCCGATATCATAAGCCGCCCCGCATTCTCAAGCTTATGAGCAAGGGACTTGTCAATACCGATACGTTCCGCATACTCAGCAAGGGATTTAAAACCGTCGGATTTGTAGAGCTTGTCACGCTCAATCCGCGCAAATTCCACGCATGCTTCACGGCGTCCCGCAACGGTAGACTTGATTGCGGCGGCAATGCGCTCCGTTGCGGCGGTTAACTCAGGGGACTTGAATGCAATTGCTTTGACCTCTGCCGTAGTGATTTCAGTGCTCTTGTTCTGATTCTGCTTTTCCATAATAACCTCCATAACCGTGCTATTATGCCCGCACGGTAGGCAAAATAAACAGAGTGCAAGTTGTCAAAATACACGGTGTGCAGGCAAGCCCCTCTGCACAGGGCAAGACGGTCAACGGTGGAATAATTCCACCAGACGCAGGGCACTGGGAACCCCTATCGTCAAGACTATTATAGCACATTCATTTGTCATTAGCAACAACAAAACGGTAACAATGCGGTAAACATTTGGAAACAAATAGTTACAATGTAGAAACAAATAGTTACAAAGTGGTGACAAAATGCCCAAATAGTTACAAAGCGGTAACAGTTTGATTACAAAAGTGTAACACATAATGTATATTCATTTGCATATACATAGTGGAATAGTGGAATAGTGGAATACTTTGCACGATTAAACTATCCC
>JAZSMP010000216.1:0-4458 GCA_045535915.1 Eubacteriales bacterium
ATGACGTCAAGTCCGCACTTGTTAAGTTCGCCGATTCGCTTAATATGGAAGATGACTCAAACACTTGGTTCGAAAAGATCAAGGTAATCGCTTCCGATCTCGGCTTTGCTACCGATATGAAGCAATACAAGGCTACTCCCGAGGCATTCAAGGGAAGCGTTGCGGATATCAGCATGTTCGTTCGCGTTGCAATCACGGGCAGAATGAACGCGCCCGATCTTTATACTGTAATTCAGATCATCGGCTACGACCGCATCGTAGCAAGAGTCAGAAATTTTGCGGAGAATCTTTGAAAGAGAGATAAATATTATGAACGAAGAAAAGGTAATTGCAAGCAATTTTATCCACGAGATAATTGACGAGGATCTTGAACTGAATCCCGGCCTCAAGATCCATACACGTTTTCCGCCCGAGCCCAACGGATATCTCCATATCGGTTCTGCAAAGGCTATAAGAATCAACACTCAGGTTGCCAAGAAGTACTCGGGACTTTTCAACCTCCGTTATGATGACACCAACCCCGTTAAGGAAGACGACGAATACGTCAGATCCATCTACGAGGATCTTAAGTGGCTCGGTTGCGAGCCGAGCGGCGGTGTATTCTACGGTTCGGATTATTTTGACAAGTGCTACGAATTTGCAGTACAGCTCATTAAGGACGGCAAGGCTTACGTTTGCGACCTTACCGCTGAGGAGATGCGCGAGTACCGCGGTTCTCTTACCGTAGCAGGTAAGAATTCTCCTTACCGTGACCGTTCTGTTGAAGAAAACCTCGATCTCTTTGAGAGAATGAAAAACGGTGAGTTTGAGGATGGCACCCATACTTTGCGTGCTAAGATCGACATGGCTTCTCCCAACATGAATATGCGCGACCCCGCTATCTACCGTATCGTTCACACTTCCCACCACCGTCAGGGCAACAAGTGGTGCATCTATCCCCTTTACGACTACGCACACCCGATCCAGGATGCGCTTGAGGGTATCACTCATTCGCTCTGCTCGCTTGAATTTGAAAACCACCGTCCACTTTACGACTGGGTTGTTGAAAACATTGGTTTTGATCCCAAGCCAAAGCAGAGGGAGTTTGCCCGTCTTAACGTAACTCATACCGTTATGAGTAAGCGATATCTCCGTCAGCTCGTTGAGACCGGTCTTGTTGACGGTTGGGACGACCCCCGTATGCCCACCCTCTGCGGTCTACGCAGAAGAGGCTACACTCCCGATGCGATCTTCGATTTCGTTGACCGCGCAGGTGTTGCAAAGGCTTACAGCGTAGTTGACATCGAGCTTCTCGAGCATTGCATCCGTGAAGAACTCAACGCAACTGCTCCCAGAAGAATTGCGGTTATGAAGCCTGTCAAGCTTGTTGTAGACAACTATCCCGAGGATAAGGTCGAGTATTTTGAGATCTCGAACAATCCTCAGAATCCCGAAGCCGGCACCAGAAAGATCCCCTTCACCAAGAACATCGTTATCGACGCTGACGACTTTGCGGCTGTTCCGCCTCCCAAGTTCTTCCGCCTCAAGCCCGAGGGTGAGGTAAGACTAATGGGCGCTTACATTGTCAAGTGCGGCGAGATCGAGTACAACGCAGATGGCACAGTAAACACCATTCACGTGACTGCAGATCTTGAGTCGGGCAACGGCAATCCTGTTGACGGCAGAAAGATCAAGGGCACTATTCATTGGCTCTCCGCTGATTACGCGCAGAAGACCGATATCATGCTCTACGACCATCTCTTCACTCTTGAAAATGTTGACGACATGCCCGAGGGCAAGACTTACAACGATTATCTCAATCCCGAATCGGCTATCAAGCTTGAGGGATGCATGATTGAGCCTGCTCTTGCTGATGCAGAGCCCGGCGACCGCTTCCAGTTTGTCCGCAACGGATATTATGTAAAGGATACCAAGAATGCCAATACTTTCAACCGCATCGTTGGTCTTAAGGACTCTTTCCCTAAGAAGTAATATAGAATTTCTTCTCGATAATAAAATCCTATTGCTCCTTGCTCTCGGTTATCTGCTGATAATTTCGATCATCAGCATTTGCGTCACCGCTTATGACAAATGGGCGGCAAAGAAGAGACCGAAGGAAAGAACACGCGAAAGCACGCTTCTTCTCCTCTCTGCGCTCGGCGGGTCGGTTGCAATGCTGTTTACAATGTATGGAATCAGACATAAGACCAAGCATATTAAATTTTTGCTCGGCATACCGCTGATTATCCTGCTCCAGGCAGCACTTGTGCTTGCACTCTTATTTCTTATTTGACAAGGAGACGCAATATGGATCAGAAAAAGCTTGACCGTATTAATGAGCTTGCGAGAAAATCTAAATCCGCAGGCTTGACGGATGAAGAAAAACTCGAACAAAAAGCCCTTCGTGAGGAATATATCAGGGAGTTCAGAGCATCAATGAGAGGTATTCTGAACAACACGACGATCGTTTCTCCCGACGGAAGCAAGGAGAGTCTCTCGGATCGCGCTAAGAAAAACGATTGAATTTACTGTCCCGGCAAATGTCGGGACAGTTTTTTTGATTTATCACTTTACTTTTTGAGCAAAATATGATATACTATTTATATATGTAAAAAATATGGTAGCAATTATGGATAATTTGATTTTTGAAACAGATGCTTTTTCGCCCGAAGAAACATCGGGTGCGGGAGCGAGACTTGCCAATGAAATTCTGAATACCGCTTCTCTTCCGAGATTCGTTGCGCTCAGGGGCGATCTTGGTGCGGGAAAAACCGAATTTACGCGCGGGTTTGCTTCGGTTGCATCGCCCGGTAGTTTTGTCAGATCTCCCACATACGCGCTTGTAAATGAATATAAGAAGGGTAATATCCCACTCTTTCACTTTGATATCTACCGCCTTTCAGACGAGGATGATCTGTATTCTACGGGATATTATGACTATCTTGACCGTGGAATTTGTCTTGTAGAGTGGTTTCAAAATATTCCCGAATGTCTGCCGGACTCGTATTTTGAGGTCATAATAGACAAGATCAACGACGGTGCGGCACGACATATTTCTGTCTATCTGAGGTGAATTTATGAAAATATTTGCTTGTGATTCAACGGCAAAGACAGCTTCTGTCGCTCTTTGCGAGAATAATACACTTCTTGCCGAGTTCACCCAAAACGGCGGTAACACACACAGTGAAACTCTCCTGCCCATGACGGAAGTTCTGCTCAATTCCATGAAAACCGATATCGACGAGATTGATGTTTTTGCGGTATCTGAAGGTCCCGGTTCGTTCACGGGAGTAAGAATCGGTGCGGCCACCGTGAAGGGATTCGCTCACAGAAAGAACAAGCCCTGCATCGGCGTGTCCACTCTTGAGGCACTGGCGAGAAATCTTGCCTTCGGTGAGGATAAAATAATCACTCCGGTCATGGATGCACGACGCGGACAGTTCTATACTGCTAAATTTGCGTTCAGAGACGGCAAACTCGAGAGATTGACCGAAGATATCCCTATGAGCTTTGAGGAATTTGAGGCAGATATTCGAGTGTGCGGTGATCGTGTATATCTTTGCGGCGACGGTTATGCTCCCGCAAGAAAACTTCTCGGCGATGAATTATCTTTCGAAACTCCCGAAAAGCTCCGATATCAATCTGCATATTCTGTGGCACAGATAGCATATGAAAAGTATCAGGCAGGGGATAGAACTTCAGCAAAAGAGCTCCGCCCAACATATCTGCGTCTCCCTCAGGCGGAACGCGACAGACTCAATAAGGAAAAACTGAAAGGATAAATATACAAAATGGAAAACAAGAACATTGTAATTGCATGCGACCATGCAGGTTATGAGTACAAAAACGAAATGATCAAGTATCTTGAAGCAAAGGGTTACAACCTCGTTGACAAGGGTACTTATTCCCCCGAAAGCTGTGACTACCCCATTCCCGTTCACAGACTTTGCACCGAGATCACAGATGGCAACTGCCCCCGCGGAATCCTTATCTGCGGCACCGGTATCGGTGTTTCTATCGCTGCTAACAAGCACCCGGGAATCCGTGCGGCTCTTTGCGGCGACAAGTATTCCGCAGAGATGACCCGTCAGCACAACAACGCAAACGTTCTCTGTATGGGCGCGAGAGTAATCTCCTTTGAGCTTGCTTGCGAGATCACAGATATCTTCCTCTCCACCCCCGCACTTGACGAGGAGAGACACCGCAGACGTGTCAAGATGATCGAAGACCTCGAGCGCGGCGTTTTTGACGAAGCAAATTATAATTGATCAAGGAGCACATTATGGGTGGTTCACCTAAAAACCTTGCCGATATCCTCCGTGCAAGTGCCGGCAAAACAAAAAGCCGTACCACAGCCGCTATAATCGTTGCAGGCGGCTCTTCCACCCGTATGGGAGGAGATACGCCCAAGCAATTTCTCGAGCTACGCGGTATGCCTGTAGTTGTTCACGCTATGCGCGCTTACGAAGAATCGGAATA
>JAZSMP010000011.1:0-3314 GCA_045535915.1 Eubacteriales bacterium
CTCGAGATGTGCGAGACCTATTCGGATTGGCTTATCGAGCTCTTTCACTACGTTTTCCCGCGCTTCCGCTTTGATTTCATGAGCTTTGCCGAGGATATGAGCTACAATCTCGGTTCCATGATCTCGAAGGATTGCTTCGACTCCTTCCTCGCGCCCTTCTACAGAAAAGTCATTCCCGTCATACAGAGCTACGATATCCCCGTATTCATCGACTCTGACGGCGACATCACCGAGGCGGTCGATTGGTACGCCTCAGTCGGTGCTGACGGAATGTTCCCGCTCGAACGCAAGGCGGGCGTGGACGTCTCCGCGTATCTTGACAAACAGCCGGGGATGGCTTTCATCGGTCACTTTGACAAGATGTGTATGAAGGGCGGCCCCGAGGCTATGCGCGCGGAATTCGAGCGCATCCTTCCCTCGATGCAAAACGGAAAAGTCATCGTTTCTGTTGACCATCAGACTCCGCCCGACGTTTCGATCGAAAACTACCGCGAATACGTCAAGCTGCTCTTTGAGTATTGCGAAAAAGCCACTCACGAGGGTAAAGAGATACTTCCCTGCCCTGTATTTGATAAATAACGGAGGTGCCAGGGAAATGGACTACACCCAAAAGCTGAAATATCATTACCGCCCCGAAAAGGGGTGGGTATACGACCCGAACGGTCTCGTTTACTTTGACGGCTACTACCACGTTTTCTATCAGCACGCGCCCGATTATGAGATTCCCTGGCAGCAGCCGATGCATTGGGGACACGCGCGCACGAAGGACTTCCTGAATTGGGAAGAACTTCCCGTTGCGCTTTATCCCGATAAAGAATACGATTCAAACGGTTGCTGGTCGGGCACCGCGATCGTGAAGAATGGCATTCTCTACCTCTTTTACGCCTCGATCCGCACTCCCAAGGGCACAAAGGAAAAGATCCAGACCGTCAGCGTAGCTTATTCCGCAGATGGAATACATTTTGAAAAATACGCGGGCAATCCCGTGATAGATCACTATCCCGAGGACGGTGGACCCGATTTTCGTGATCCCGCGGTATGCGTGATCGACGGACGCTATTACTGCGTAATGGCTTCGGGCAACCCCGAAACAAAAACCGGACGGCTTCTGCTTTACCGTAGCGACGATCTTCTTTCCTGGAATTACGTTGGAATTATGAGTGAGTGGGCAAATTGCAAATACACCGAATGCCCTTCGTTTATGCCTGCGGAAGATCGTTTTTTACTTACAGCCTCGGTCTGTCCGCTTGATAAGCTCCACTATTTTTCCGTGATGTTCGGAAAATTTGAAAAGGACAAATTCACCGTCGAATATACCGCCGAGGTTGACAAGGGACCCGATCAGTACGCGGGTCAGGTCTTCAAGGATCACCTCGGAAGAAATCTTCTCATCTCGTGGATCCCCGGATGGAAATACAAAGGATACGCCGAACGTGACATCGGGTGTATGTCAGTTCCGCGCGAGATCAGACTCGAAAACGGCAGGATCACAGCCTATCCGATAGAAGAACTTCAGCACTTGCTCAAAGATGAAGATCCTTCGGTAAAACAAACCGAAAGGGGATTCTTGATCGAACGCGACGGACGTGATCCCGTGGTTTATGCGGGCAGAATCGAGGATCTTAAGATCCTTCGTGACGGATACGTCATTGAAGTCTTCGTAAACGGCGGTGAAGAAGTTTATACCGCTTTACTTTAAGGAGAAAATGACATGATTCAAGGAAACAATTATCTCGATCCGATTCTCGACGAGCTTGCTCGCAAGTGGCCTCAAAACCGAATTATCAACATCGTTTGCCACGGCCACAGCGTTCCCTCGGGTTATTTTGCAACACCCTTCGTCAACACCTTTTCCGCCTACCCGCATCTTTTGCACAAAATGATCAAGGAGCGCTTCCCGTTTGCGGTCACCAACGTCATCGTAACCGCCATCGGAGGAGAAAACTCTGTCTCGGGTGAGCTGCGTTTTGAGCGCGACGTACTCTCGCATCGCCCCGACGTGCTCGTCATGGATTACAGCCTAAACGACCGCTCGGTCGGTCTTGAAGCGGCTGAAAAAGCGTGGAGCTCGATGATCGAAAAAGCACTTGAGCAAAATATCAAAGTCATTCTCTGCACGCCGACCTGGGAAAACTCCTATTATTCGCGAAGCGAAAAGTGGGAACAGCTTGTCAGACACGCCGAGCAGGTAAGAGCTCTGGCGGATCGGTATGAAATCGGCCTGGCAGACAGCTTCCGCGCCTTTGATAAGCATATTACCGAACCCTCCGATCTTGCAAAATACCTTTCGCACGGCAATCATCCCACTCTGGCGGGTCATGAGCTCGTAGCCGAGGAGATCGCAAAATATTTTGTCGCAAGATAAACGAAAGTGAGGAACACAATATGAACGTAAAATTGGTTTGCGATCTGCCTCCCTGTGAGAACAATCCGAGAAACAGCGAGGGCGCTTTTCTGCGCGCTCCTTCGGGTGAAATACTTTTTGCTTACAGCGCATATTGCGGCACAAGCTGGTACGACCACGCCGCTTGCAACATAAAAATGATCCGTTCCCGCGACGAGGGCGAGACCTGGTCCGATCCCGAACTGATAGCCACAGCGGCATTCTTTGGTACGGAAAATATTATGAGCGTTTCCGCGCTCACGCTTACAGACGGTTCGCTTGCGTTTTATTTCCTTATTAAAGAAAACGACGGCACCTCGACCCTCGGAAGAGCGATCTCGACCGACGGAGGCACAACCTTCTCGCCCGAGCGTGTCAAGTGGAAGGTTCCGTCAGCTTACTATGTCATCAACAACGACCGCCTCGTCCGCGCGTCCGACGGCAGAATCATTGCACCGGCGGCATATTATCCTCCCTGCAAGAGCGAGTACGGCATATACAATCCTGCCATCACGGTACTGCTCATCTCGGATGATGACGGTGCATCCTTCCGTATGCATCCGTTCGCACGTCTTGTGACGGGTAACGCGATCAATCGCAGGCACGGAATGCAGGAGCCCGGTATTATTGAGCTTGCGGACGGCATTTTCCGCATTTGGATGAGAACTGGCGCGGGTTATCAATACCACAGCTTCTCATTTGATAACCTCGGAAGCTTCACATCCCCCGAGCCGAGCGAATTTACCTCTCCCGACTCGCCGATGCAGATCGCAAGGTACAACGAAAACACACTTTATGCCGTCTATAACCCCATTCCCAATTACAACGGCAGACAATACCCAAGATGGAGCGCGGGAAGAACGCCGTTTGTTGTCCGCAAGAGTACCGATAACGGCCAAACCTTTGGTGAGCTGAACGTCATCGAGGATGG
>JAZSMP010000136.1:0-1842 GCA_045535915.1 Eubacteriales bacterium
TCCTGCAGATAGAGTCTGTTTACGTGACCGCGCGCCTCGGCAAGCTCGGGGTCTATGCACGAGGGAAGGTCCTCCGGGGCGAGTACTGCCTCTCTCAGCAGCTCGCGCGGCAGGTCTCCGGGTTCAAGCTCAAATTCGAAAGGGATCTCTTCGAGGGTCTCATACCCTGCGAATTCATCATCGAATGCCGCGGCGGTGAACGGTATCAATGACAGAAGCATCGAAAGAGCAAGTGTGAGTGAAAATAGTTTTCTGATTCGGTGTTTCATTTTGAGTTCACCTTAATTATAAATTATTTTTTGATGTTTGTCAAGTGTTAATTTAATAAACCATCGGACTGCCCTCCTTTTTCCGTTCTACATATGTATACCTGTTTTTTTCGCGTTTTTCTTCAACTTTTTCAAAAAAATTTTCAAAAATCGAAAAAAATTGAAAAAGCCTGTTTTTTGATCCTCTAATCAATAAATTAATGACACAAAACAACAAAAGGTAACGCGTTTTTTGACATTTCCTCTTTAATTCGAGGATGATTACCCCTTCACTTTACTAGTACACAAATAATGCCAAATAGTCGCACGCTTTCGGAAAGTTTTTTCGAACAGATAGAAATTTTGTAAGATTGCACAAAATCGGGCGGCTGTTTTTGTGCAATTTCACATTTTGAAAGCGAGTAAATGCTAAACGTTGGCATTATTTTATTTTTGCTATTCGTTGAATCCTACCTATGCTTCCGATCTTCGGGAGTGCTTTGATTGTGTATTTCGATGAAATATCGCGAAAAAGCAATTTTTCCTTGACATCACCCGAATCGCATGGTATAATTTTTCAAACAGAACATTTGTTCTGTCCGCAAACGATCAAATGCTTCATGGCGGAATGTCGGGACTCCGTATTGAAGCATTTGGCTTCGGAATACGTTTTGAAAGGAAATTTTTCATGAAAAGATTCATTATTGAGATTATCAACAAGATAAATATTTATTTCAGACTCAAAGATTCGGCTGTGGGAGGTGCATGCGCATGATGAAGGGCGACGCATACCGCATTCCGATCAGCATCGAGACCGCGGACGGCGCGGCGACACCCGAAAGTTTTGAGGACGTTGAAGTCTGCATCGGCAGAAGCGTCCGCAAGACCCTCTCGGCGGGCGAGATAACCTACGACGCCGAGCGCGCGCTCTTCCTCGTTCCGTTGACACAGGAGGAGACTTTTGCGCTGGGGATGAGATCGCGCATCAACATCCGATGCAAATACGCGGGCGGGGACGTTGTCGGCATCGACCTCGGCATCCTCGAATTCGAGCCCTCGCTTTCAAGGGAGGTGATATGATGAAAGAGATCAAAGCAACTCTCGGCGATCTGCCCGCATTCGGTGCCTCCCTCAAAGGTATCACGGTCACAAAAGCCCCTGACATCACCTCACACGAACAGCTTGAGGGCCGTGACTTACCGGGTCAGCATCCTGCATCGGCGATTTCGGGAATCAGCGAAGCTATAGAAACCGCTCTCGCAGAAGCAAAAGCGAGTGGAGAATTTGACGGAAAAGACGGTTCGCCCGGCAAGGACGGCACTTCCGTAACCGTCGCGAGTGTTTCGGAATCTACCGCAGATGGAGGCAACAATGTCGTAACCTTCTCTGACGGCAAGACGCTTACTGTTAAGAACGGCAGCAAGGGAAGCGACG
Organism: Eubacteriales bacterium; assembly: GCA_045535915.1. Lineage (GTDB taxonomy): Bacteria > Bacillota > Clostridia > Oscillospirales > CAG-272 > CAG-390. Next base: position 1,683 of record JAZSMP010000136.1, read on the forward strand.
GTGAGAAGGGCGCGGACGGAGTTACTATAACTCGCATCCTTGTAGAGACTAACGAGGTCACGGGTGTCGAGACCAACGTGATCTATTTTTCGGACGGGAAAGTCATCCGCGTTTCGGACGGAGAGCCCGGTACTGACGGAAGTCGGATCGTAGCCATGTC
>JAZSMP010000027.1:0-4707 GCA_045535915.1 Eubacteriales bacterium
CTGACGGTCGTGTCCTTCGGAACGAGTGCTCCCGAGGCGGCGATCAGTATTTCGGCAAGCCTTTCGGGATCGAATTCGATCTCGCTCGGAAACGTGATAGGTTCAAACTTTTTCAACCTTCTGATGGTCATAGGCATTACCGCGGCTGTCATCCCGCTGACGGCTGACAGCGAAGTCGTTGAGCGTGATATGCCGTTAGTAATTCTGGCGACGGGCGGACTTGCTGTCATCATTCTTGACGGCGTTATAATGTGGTATGAAGCACTCATTCTGCTTTCGGCACTTGCACTGTATCTTTTCGCTGTTATCAAAAAAGCGCTCGGATCGCCTGCGGAAGACGGCGGACGAAAGCAGTATTCATGGCTTTTGAGCATTCTGATGGTCGCCGGCGGACTTGCCGCTGTCGTATTCGGCGGAAATATTGTCGTTGACAATGCAAAGATCATTGCCGCCGATTTCGGAATGAGCGAGACGCTGATCGGACTTACCGTCGTTGCCCTCGGTACGTCGCTGCCCGAGCTCGTGACCTCACTCGTAGCGGCAAAGAAGGGGGAGAGCGGGATCGCGATAGGAAACGCGGTCGGCTCCAGCCTTTTCAATATACTTTTTATACTCGGTATTACGGGCGTGATCAAACCCATGACAGCCGAGAGTGAGTTGATCGTTGATACCTGCCTGCTTGCGTTGATCTCGGCGGCGGTCTATATTTTTATGGCGAAGGACAAAAGGATCGGCAGGCTTGAGGGTGTAGTCTGCATCGGGCTTTACGTGTCTTACACCGCTTTTATCATTCTGCGGGCATACGGTTTTATGTGAAAATATTGCAAAAAGGGTCATTTTGTGCTATAATAAGGTAAAAACTTACCTTCGGAGGCGCAAAATGGTCTTTTTTGCAAACTGCCATCTTCATTCGGATATTTCGGACAGCTTTCTGTCTCCCGAAAAGCTTGTTGAGATAGGAAAGGAGCTTGGACATAAAGCACTCGTTCTGACCGACCACGACACCGTCAAGGGCTCGCATCGCTTTGACGTCGCATGCCGACGCGCGGGGATATATTCGATGCTCGGCATCGAGTTTATCACAAAGGGACTCGGAACGGGCTTCCACCTTCTCGGCTACGATTTTGACCCCGAAAACGCCGCTATGCGCGAGCTGATCGACCGTTGCGCCTCGCGCCACCGCGAGCGTTGCCATCTGCTCTTTGAGGAGTCGCTTGCAAACGGAAGCCTCCGTCCCGGCGTGACCTGGCAGGAGGTGCTTGACGCCTTCCCCGGCAACGATTTTTACTATTACACACAAGTCTTCACCGTCCTTGAGAAAAAGGGGATCTACGAGCACGCGGAGCACCCGCAGTTCATCAAGGACGCGTTTACAGTCCCGAAGGAGCGCGAGCCCGAGCTTGAAGCCGAGATCGGATATTTCACTCCCGACATTGAGGAATGCATCAAGGTCATTCTCGGCGCTGGCGGCGTACCCGTCATCGCGCATCCGCACGGAAAGCAGGAATACATAGATGATCTCATCAAAATGGGTATAAAGGGTATCGAGGTCTATCATCCTTCGATAACCGAGGATGAGCGCGTCGGTTACGATGCGCTCTGCCGCGAGAGAGGGCTCTACGTCACGGGCGGCACCGACCACGCGGGTACTATCGGCGGCTTTGCCGACATGTTCCCGAAAAAAGACCGCCCCGACGATTGCGGCGGAATGACGGAAGAGGATTTCTTCAGGCTTTATCGAAGAGAATTGGGTTAAATCGGAGTAATGGCGACGTAAAATAAAAAGGACAGTTCGGCAAGAATACGGTATATTTCGAAGGAGGTATGCCGTATTTTTTATTTGTGTCCGCAAATGCAGTGCTTGTAAAGAAAAAGACATTCTTCTTTCTAAAAGGTATTTTTGTTAAACTTCTCAAAAAATATTTACAAATCGCAAAAAATGTGATATAATAAAGATGCCAAACAAACTAAATATACAGTCTATGGATGTATTCCTCTTTTGGGTATACTTATACCCTTTTTTGTCTATACTTTTTTATGTTGAATTTGATAAAATGCAAATTCCGTACATGAGAAAGTATAGGCATATACCAGATCTGTATATAGTTTGTTTGGCGACAACCGGAATTTGCGTTTTTGTGCGCTGACTTCGGTTGGCGCACTTTTTGTATGCTGATGGGGGATATATGAGAAAAGATAATTAAAAAAGGGTAATAGATATTACCGGTGTAAAGCTTACTCCGGGAGAGCCTGCCGCTTGTCTTGGCAACGGAGAGCAAGGCTTTGAGTGTTGCTGTGATGAATGTGACTATTATTTGCTTTGTTTTCCTGAATTTGATCCAAAAAATAAAGAAGGGAATATTGCCGAGAATAAAGTTTGTATTGAATGATCGTATAAAAAGGACAGAGAACGAAAAAACTTCCCTGTCCTTTTAAATTTTAAGGTGTTATTGTATCAGAATCCCGCTTTTTTTGAAAGCTTATCAACGTCGATATCGGAGATAGAGCCATCAGCATCGGGGTTGCGGACTCCGAGGCGGTAGAGTCCCTGATAGATTCCGCCTTCGATCTGCATAAGCTCCTCGTGGCTGCCTTCCTCGGCAATGTTGCCGCCGGAGATAACTGCGATCTTGTCCGCGCCGCGGACGGTCGAGAGTCTGTGCGCGACGACGATGGTGGTTCGTCCGCGGCAGAGCTCGTCGAGAGCCTGCTGAATTAGGATCTCTGTCGTGTTGTCAAGTGCGCTCGTTGCCTCGTCGAGAATGAGGATCGAGGGGTCTTTGAGGAATACTCGCGCGATCGAGAGACGCTGCTTCTGACCGCCCGAAAGCTTGACTCCTCGTTCGCCGATCTCGGTGTCGTAGCCGTGTTCGAGGGTGGATACCCAGTCGTGGATGTTTGCGAGCTTGGCGGCTTCAATGACCTCCTCCTCGGTTGCATCAAGGCGTCCGTAGAGGATGTTGTCGCGGATAGAACCGTTGAAGAGGAAAACGTCCTGCTGAACGATACCGATATTCTTACGGAGCGAATTCATGGTCAGGGAGTTTATGCTCTTGCCGTCGATCAGAATATCGCCGCCCGTGATGTTGTAAAATCGGGGGATGAGGTGGCAGATCGTGGTCTTGCCTCCGCCGGAAGGACCGACGAGAGCCAGCTTCTGTCCCTTTTCGACCTTGAGCGAGATGCCGTGGAGCACCTCTGCCGAATCCTTATAGGAAAATTCAACGTTCTTGAACTCGATATTGCCCTCGACGCCCTCGAGCTCCTTTGCGTCGGGCGCGTCGGCTTCGGGCTCGGAATCGATGATCTCAAGGAAGCGCTCAAAGCCGGTGATGCCGTTCTGATACTGCTCCATGAAGCCGATAAGGGTGTTGATGGGGGATATAAAGAGGTTGATCGAGACCATGAAGGCGGAGTATTCGGGGAATCCGATGCGTCCGTTATAGATAAAGAGTCCGCCGACAATGAGGATGATCACGTTGAAAATGTCGGTGATGAAGGATGTTCCCGCATGGAACTTGCCCATAGCGTCATATGCCTTTTTGCAGGCATTGATGAAGGCATTGTTACCGACCTCGAATTTTTCGGTCTCCTTTTCCTGATTGGTATAAGCCTTGGTGACGCGAATTCCCGAGATCGAGCTTTCAAGCGAGGCGTTGATGACAGCGTTTGAGGCGCGGCGCTCGGTGAAGGCGGCGCGCATCTTCTTGCGGAAGTAAACGGCGATGACGATGAGGATCGGTACGCATATGAAGATTATGAGAGTCAGCACCCAGTCGATGGTGATAAGGTAAATGAAGGCGGCGATGAAGGTCGCGGTGCTGATAAGCAGGTTTTCGGGACCGTGGTGAGCAAGCTCGCTGATCTCAAAAAGGTCGCTCGTCATGCGGGTCATGATCTTACCCGTCTCATTTTCGTCATAGAATGAGAAGGGGAGCTTCTGGATGTGCGAGAATAGATCGCGGCGCATCTGGGCCTGCATTCCGACGCCGATCAGATGTCCGTAATACTGAACGAAATAACGCAAAAACAGACGAATGATATAAAGCGCGAGCACGAGGGCGCTGGCGGTTATGATCATTTTTGCGGTTTGTGTTCCTTCCTCGAAGGCATTCAGCATTTCTTTGGTTATCATAGGATAGACCATGCCGACGAGCGCGATGATGAGCGATGCGAGCATGTCAAGTGTAAGCATCTTTTTGTGGGGTTTGTAGTAGGCGATAAAGCGTTTGAGCATGATTTTTCTCCATTATTGATTGGATAAAATTTATTGTTTATATTATAATACATTTTTCGGGAAATGTCAACCTAAAAATTCGACAAAAACAGTCACATCGGATAGTATATCGACATATTATACTATCGAGGAGACAAAATCCTCGAAAAAATTTCTTGGAGGTACACCATGAATAACAACTGCCTTTGTGGACTTTTCAATAACAACGAATGCCTGATCTGGGTCATCATCGCTATCCTCGTTGTTCTCGCTCTCACCTGCAACAACGGTGGCTACGGATGCGGCGCCACCTATAACAACGGCTGCGGTTGCGGCTGCTGAATAACTTGGGCTTCTTCGGAAGCCCATTTTGTTTTCAGTCCAGCTCCAAATATGAACGGACAAGGCGGTATATCTCGTCGTTCTTCTCGTCCACTTCCCGCTCAACTCCATCCTTCATGAAGAGGATGCGCTGCCATCCAAAATGTTCG
>JAZSMP010000043.1:0-3801 GCA_045535915.1 Eubacteriales bacterium
CAAATAGAGTCGCGGGGACAAAGCCCTCGTAGATCTCGCAGTCGCCGATAAAGATGACGTCGTGCGGGTCGGTCGTGTCATAGTATCCGCAAAGCAGATGCGCCTCGCGGTTGTCGTGGCGCGCATCCTGAAGGACGGCACTGAAATACAGCACAGCACCGAGGACGATAAGAAGCGCACAAACAAAGGATATAATTCTGATAATTTTCTTCATTTCGCGCCTCCTTAATTGAACGTGCCGCCGTAGATGAAGGCGGAGGCGTCAAATCCGAGTCCGTAGGAGCCGAAAACGAGGATGGCAATACAGAGCAGAGCCATTATCGCGTTGCCGAGGATCGGCTTTTCCCAAAGAGTTTCGCGCAGGGATCTCTTTATCGAAAGTCGGCTTACTGCCGTCATGATCAGAATACCGACGGCAATTACGGTATACTGCGTTGCCGTAACCTTGATATTCAGAATTCCGCCGTTCCAGATATCCGCGATATTGAAGGTATAGAAAATGCTGAAGAAGCGGTTGAAGGTCAGCGGAACGTCGCAGTAGCAGTCAAATACGCGGATAAGTGACATCAGAAGGAAGGTTCTGATCGCCATAAATGACTGGTAGGGCGCAGAATTCCAAAGCTTCGGGAATTTCGCGCGGAATTTCTCATAAAGAGGATTCAGCTCCTGCGAGATGAGAATAACAACGCCATTGAGAAGTCCCCAGACGACGAAATTCCATGCTATTCCGTGCCACAGACCCGTGGCAAGCCAGGTGATTATCGTTGCGGTATAGACGGGAAGTCTCTTTCCGATACCCGTGCCGAGATGTGCGCGTCCCCACTTTGAGAGCTTTTGCATAGTCTTAGTGAGAGACAACGGATAAAAAATGTAGTTGGTGAACCAATTGCCCATCGTCATGTGCCAACGGTTCCAATACTCAGCCGTTGACTTTGATGAGAAGGGGCGGTTGAAGTTTTCGGGGAGCTTGATACCGAGGATCTGCGCCGCGCCGAGGACGATATCGATTCCGCCCGTAAAGTCACCGTAAATTCTGATCGAGTAGAAAAGACAAAGCAGAATAAAATAGATCCCGCCGAGTTTTTCACCGACAATGTAACCTATCGCGGGCGCGATGGCGTCGGCAATGACGAGCTTCTTGAAGAAGCCCCAAAGAATGCGAAGCAGTCCGCACCACGCCTCCTTTGCATCGAAACTGTGAGTGGCTTTCAGCTGTTCCCCCGTGTCGGCGTAGCGGCTGATAGGACCCATTGCAAGCTGTGGAAAGAAGGACACGAAAAGTGCGTGGCGGAAGAAATTGCGCTCAACCGCCGCTTTTTCGCGGTAAACGTCGATCATGTAGCCGATCGAGATGAAGGTATAATAGGAAATACCCATGATCTCGAGCGCATATTTACCGAAGGAAATTCCGCGCTCTGTGATCTTGAAGCCAATGAAGGAGGAAAGATACTTGACATAGACGAGCGACGCCGTCATCACGAGAATACCGATACAAAGGATCAGCAGACTTCCGTTCTTGTGCTTCGCGCGATATGCCTTGCGCTCGTCCTTTGTAAGCGTATCTTTCGTATCTTCCAGATATTTTTTCAGCGCCGCGTGTCTTTTTCCGAGAACCTGCACCGTAATAAATGAAATTACGATGGCAAAGAAGAGGAAACCGAAGCTGACGGGTCCCGCGAAAGCGTAGAAAACCACGCTTCCGAGAAGCAGAACTATCCATTGTACCTTTTTCGGAACAATGAAATAAACGAGAGTGAGTATGGCAAGGAATGCCAAAAACTCAAAGGATGCAAAGCTCATTAGATGTTGTCAAGCTTTTCAATGAGAGCAAAGATCGCCTTTGCCGAGTTGAAGTTCTCGGGAAGGATCTCCTCGGGCGGAATGGCAACGTCGAAGGCGTCGTTGATATCGGTGATGAGAGTTACGATATCGAGGGAGTCGAGAATGCCGTCGTCGATAAGAGTTTCGCAGGTCTCGTAGTCGATACCCTCGTGAAGATTTTCAAGAATTTCAATAAGCTTTTCCATAGTTTTCTCCTGAATGTTTATTTGGATGCCTCATCTAAGAGGTATTTGCGATTTATTTTACAATTTGCTGTCAGTGGCATTACGTCGAGTTTTTTGTACTCACCGGGGATCATATATCTCGGAACGAGCTTGAGAAGATATGCCGTGAGCTCTGCGGAGGTCGCTTCGCCGACGTAGTAAAGGACGATCTTTTTCTTTTCCGCGGGATAAACGGCACAGACCTGGCGCACGCCCTCGCAGGTCGATGCGGCGGCTTCGATCTCGCCGAGCTCAATGCGGTGGCCCATATGCTTGATCTGAGAATCCTTGCGGCTGACAAATTCAAGCTCGCCGTAGGAATTAAAGCGTCCGAGGTCGCCCGTGCGGTAAACGAGCTCGGGGTATTTATCGTTCAGCGGATTCTGAACACACGCCTCGGCGGTCTTTTCGGGGTTCGAAATATATCCGAGTGTTACACAAGTTCCTCTGATGTATATCTCACCAACCTCGCCGTGAGGCGCTTCCTTGCCATCATCGGTGATGAGAAAGATATCGGTATTCTTAAAGGGCTTTCCGACGGGAATCGGCTCGTTTTCGCCGAGTGTACGTGTTGCGGGCCAGTAGCAGGACATTCCCGTAGCCTCGGTCGGGCCGTAGAGATTGAAAAATCTCGCATCGGGAAGTGCGTTTCTCCAAAGCTCGTACTGTTTTTTCGGGAAGACCTCGCTTCCAAAGCAGACGGTGGTCAGGTGTTTGGGCGGTGTATTTTCGAGCACACCAAGCGACGAGATCATCGTAAGCGCCGATACCACCCAACAGATAGTGTTGACGCCGTGCTCGTTAAGATATTCGACGAGCTTTACGGGGAACATAAAAAGCTGCTTGGGGATCAGATACGCCGTCGAGCCGAATTTGAGCGTCGGCATGATCTCCTTGAGGGGAGCGTCAAAGTAGAGCGGAGTCTGGTTGCCGAAGACGGTATCCTCATCGAATCCGATAGCCTCACAGAGCGATTCGGTATAGTCGATGACCGAGCGGTGGCAGGCGGCAACACCCTTCGGCACACCCGTCGAGCCCGAGGTGAACACGACGTAGATCGGATCAGTGTCGATCTGATGCGCACGGATGTTATCGAGAAGGGGCTCGTTTTCGGCGTGGTTTACGATGTCGCTGTAGATCAGTACTTCTCTGCCAAGCGCGTCGGCAGTCTTTCTGTGCTTTTCGTCGGTGATTATGAACGCGGGATCGATCGTGTCGATTATCATCTGCATTCTGAGCGACGGCATCTGTGCGTCGAGTGCAACGTAATACGCGCCCGAATAAATGATACCCATAAAGGTGACGATCGCGTGGGGATGCTTGTCCATAAGCACCGCAACAGCGCGTCTGCGGCTGTTTCTCTCCGCAAGGAATGATCCTATCGAACGTGCGCCGCGGTAAAGCTCTGCGAAGGTCACGGAATCCTTACCGTCAGAGAAAGAGACCTTTTCGGGCACTCTCGCGGCGGTTTCTTCAAGATACTGAAGTATATTTGTTCTCATTTTTAACCTCTTAATTCGGGAATGTCGGTGATAGTTTCGGTTGCACTCGCGGGGACTTTCGATGCATCATACTTGCGGTAACCCTGACCGCACCAGGCGTCGTACGCGCCAACCTGAACATCTGTGAGCAAACATCCGCTGACCGAATACTGTCCGCTTATCGGATTTGCATCATAGTGATACCACTTAGGCGCATCCTTTGTGCCGATATTGACGAGATTCCAGTAATGGTTTCCGGGAGCACCGCCCTCGGC
>JAZSMP010000263.1:0-5240 GCA_045535915.1 Eubacteriales bacterium
GAAAATTTCCCTTGCGGGAAATTTTCGCTCCTTTATCCTCGCGCGCCCGTTTCGCGGGCGCGCGATTCCTATAGATATCTTATTTTCCTGCGTAATTGGTACAGGTAATTTTGCACGCCCACGGAGTCCTCGCCGATATCCTTATAATTTTGAATCTGTAAAAAGGGACCATCCCCCTCGCTCCCCCTTCCGTAAACCGGAAGGGGAAAGTATGAGTGCGCGAACTTTTTCATTCAGCGTTCTAAACTTTGTTTTTGGTCTTCACACGATATATCGGCGTTGCCGATACGATATGTTTCACACGATATATAAATACGATATGTTTCGCACGAGATGATGTTTTCGCCGACGTAAATATTGTTAAGAAAATAAAACAAATTTCCGCAAACCCATTGACACCGTAACAATGTTATGATATAATATGCGCGTAACATTGTTATGGAGGGCAGAAATGGAACAAGACTTGATTTCGAAAAAAGATCTGCTTTTGCGGTATGAGATATCCTATGGGGCTCTTTACCGATGGAAGCGCAAGGGGCTGATCCCCGAGGAATGGTTCATCAAAAAGGCGACGGTCACAGGGCAGGAGACATTCTTCCCGAAGAGTCTGATATGCGAGCGCATCGAGCTTATCAAGTCGCAGAAGGATGAGCATTCGCTTGACGAGCTTGCGCGTCACTTTTCCACCGAATCGGAAAGACGGGCGGTTATGATCGTAAACACGATATACGGAGAAAAGGTCTTTTATTTAAATGAAATAAGATCCGTCGTCATCGACGGCGGAGAAGGCAAAAAACGTGATATTACCGAAGAGATTATGAAGGAGAGCAATTGATCATGGATATGAAGATTTCGGGAAGCGGAGCTGTGCCTGCGGGCGAATATGGGAATATAAAGATCAGCGGAAGCGGACGCTTGTACGGAAGGGTGCGCTGTGAGAATTTTTATGCCTCGGGTTCGTCGAAGGGCGAGACTATCGAGTGCGGCGGAGAATTTAAGATATCGGGAAGCGGCTGCTTTTTGGAGGAAGTGAAGGCGGGAGCGGTATCTGTATCGGGCTCTTTTTCCTGCGGCGGAGATATTACGGCTGATGGTAGGATCGCGTGCTCGGGCAGTCTTAACTGCAAAAGGAACATCAAGTGCGATATTTTTTCTTTGTCGGGCAGTGCATCGGTAGCGGGTGACATAGAAGCCGAGACGGTCAAGGCCAGCGGTGTACTTAATTGCACGGGACTGCTCAATGCGGAGGAGGTCAGCATTAAATTTGAGCGCGGAATGGAGATTGGAAGCATTGGCGGAAGCAGGATAACCGTACTCAGGGATCGCAGAGTGGGGTCCTTCTTTAACTTGTTTTCCTTGGGAAGATGTGCGGGTGTTGTAAGAGTCGGTGCGATCGAAGGCGACGTTATCGAGATCGAGAACGTCTCGGCTCCCGTTGTGACCGGAAGGAACGTAAAGATCGGGTCCGGCTGCGAGATAGACCTTGTGCAGTACAGCGATGAGGTTGAGATCTCACATAAGGCGAAGGTCGGAAGGACGGAGAAGGTTTGAGTTAAGGTCGGCTTGCGCAAGTTATGATTTCCGCTTACGCGGAAAGTTAAATGAAAAAATCCGCCGAGGCGGATTTTTTCATTCTATTAAATTTTTACTTGGCCTTGTGCCTGTTGCGGGCGCCTGCAGGTAATTTTGCACGCGGACAGAGATTTTGCCGATATACGCATAATTTTGAATCTTGCAAACTGCTTGCCTTTAGCAAGCTACGGCTCTGTCTCGGCGGCTAAACACCGTCGTTTTCCAAGGAAAACCGACAGATCCGCGGCAGGAGAAAAACCACCCTTTTCGGGTGGTTTTACTCCTTCATTCTTTGTTTTGACAAAAATTTTCGCGCCCTACAAGAGGGACCCACCCCCTCGCTCCCCCTCCCGTTAACCGGGCGGGGGATGCTTTGCTTCTGCTCAAATACTACTTTCGGACAGAGTCTTTCTCGATAACCTATAATTTTGCATATTTCAAATAGGGACTCCTCCCCCGCCCCCTCCTCGTAAACCGAGGAGGGGAGGTTTATGAGCACAGACTTCTTTGTTCGGCGTTCTGAATATCGTTTGTCTTCGGGGAGTGCGAACTATCTCGTACGGGCGGGATTTCAACCAACTATCCGGCAACTATCGGTTGCAGGTGCTAAATTATCGATAATATTCTACGCGCGGAACGTTATTTGATCGGTACGGCTTTGATTTCGTTTGGCGAGAATACATAAAGATAACCTTCGCGGAGGATGGCGCGGTTTTTCCATTCTTTGTTTCCGAACGGGAATTCGGCTATACGTTCGAGTGATTCGCCGTTGAAGCGCAGAAGAACGTACCTGTATTCGCTGAAGACGGGCATTCCGTCGGCGTCGTAGTCGTCGGGGTCTTCTCCCTCGTATTGCTTGCGCTTGATCGCGAAGCCGATGAATCTGTTTTCGCGGTCGATGAAGACTTCGTCCTTGATATCGTAACGGCCCGAGGTTATTGCGCCTTTTATAATGTATGATGTGGCTTCTTCGAGTCCGTCGGGAGTCATACGGAGGATGGAGACCTTCGCTCCCTCGGGGCTTTTGGTCAGAGTGAGAAAATGCGAATCCCAAAGCTCGAGGAGCATGGATTCGGTTTGCTCATTTCCGCCTACTGACAGCTTGAAGCTCGAAAGATCGGCAGAAATGCGTTCGGTTTTGCCGTTATCCGAGAAGGTCAGATGCGCATAATTGCCCGAATACAGTACAGATGAAAGCGTGCGTCTGCTTTGGCAGAGATCGTCGCGGTGCTCGACAAGCTCCATCGTTTTGGCATTGATCTTGTAAATATTTGCGTTGGATGAAACGAGCTTTTCTTCATGCATACACATACAACAGGCGTAGATCGGGAGCTTGTCGTGACGCTCGACGAGCGAGGTCTTGGTGACGGCGTAAAGGATTCCGTCACGTTCGCAGAGGAAATTATGCGAGGTCACTTGACCCTTGAGCGTTGCCGCGCCGACAAGTGCGAAGCCGTTTTCCGAATACGACATACGCGTGAGTACGGTGTAGGGAGTGATCTCGGTATAGTCTCCCGATTTGTGCTCGGCTGTGATCGTTCGCGTCGTGTAGACCGAGGTGCCGGATACGTATACGTCGGCGGATTCCGAGATGTGTGAGCGGCAGTCGGTGATGGAAAGGTCGTCCTCGTCGAGCATCAGAAACGTGGTGTAGCAAGCCGAAGTCAGTTTTTCGGGCGCAATGAGTGCCGATGCGGGAAGGGGAGCGAACTCATTCCATCCCTCTGCGATCTGCGGGATGAAGGTCAAGGGATCGGAATAGTCAATTGCTGAAACTTTCGGCGTGTAGGATGATATAACTATCAGCTTTCCGTTTGCAGAAACGCACCGCAGAAGCTCACCGCTTATTGTCACACGGTTCTTTTCGGTGACGTTTTTCGGATCGCGGACGTCGTATGCGGTGATCTCTGTGTAGCGTTGTTTTGATCTATAGACTTCGGGATCGTGGACCGCGGTTGAAAATACGCAGATCATCGTGCTTCCGTCATCCGACATAAACATTTCGGGTGCGGAGGCGGAGCTGGGGAATAGGGAAGAAAAACGGCTATGGACGTGATAATAATAGATCTTCTTCGAATCTTCTCCGTTGATAGAATAAATTTTCTCCGAAAGGAAAATATTTTTGTCGTTTGCGGCATATATGTCGCCGTCTTTTATGACTTCGGCGGAGAGATCCTCGGAATATTCCGCGGGATCGCTGAAATCGGATGACGGCGAGCCCATGCTGTCGGTCATGGTGTCGGGCGGCGTCTCTTTTTGCGATAAGAGATAGGTCGATAGGAAAAGATCGAAATTGTTGGCGTAAATGGGTTCTTCAAAGGTGTATTCGTTGAATTTCCGAATGATCTCGTAATATTCGCTGTCCTTATACTCTCTGACGCTCGGCGGGCGGGTGTTGTAGGGGAAGAAGAGGAATGCTGTGAGCGAGACGAAGATGGCGGCGACCGCGATCATGGCTCTGCGGAAGCGGATGTTCCGCTTTCTCGGTGCGGCTTCTTCTATGTATTTGTCCTCTATCATGTTGAGAGCGAGTAGCATTTCTGTGTTTTTCATAGATCTATACCCTCCTGTTCAAGATGTGCTTTGAAGGCAAGTCGGGTGCGGTGGAGCGTGACTTTTACGCTTGTTTCGCTGGCGGCGAGCTCGCGTGCGATCTCACAGATCGGCGAAAGATACCAATAACGGCGCACGAAAATGATCCTCGTTTTCTTTGAAAGCGAGACGAGAAAGGAATTGATAGCCTGCTTCAGCGCAAATTCGTCGCATAGCGAGATTCTGTTATCGGGCAGAAATTCGCAGACCTCCTCAAAGAGAAGATCGGTCTCGCCCGAGCGTTTTTTTGCGCGGATGCGGATATAGCGGTTGATCGCGAGATTGCGCGTGATCCTGCCGAGAAAGGTTTTTAATGGATCGGGACGGTTCGGCGGAATGCTGTTCCAGGCGTTCAGATAGGTATCGTTGACACATTCCTCGGCGTCCTCGCGCGAGGAGAGAATATTGCGTGCGATAAGGAAGCAGTAGTTGCCGTATTTGAGTTCGGTCTGCTTTATTGCTTCCTCGGAGCGGGCAAAATAAAGCTCGATTATTCTTTTGTCTTCCATGGCGCACCTCCTTCATCAGTAAACACAGAAACAGCAGTCAAAAGGTTACATTCTTTTTGTACTTTTTTTCATGATACCATATTATTTTTGATTTGTCAACAAAAAGTGGGGATAAACTTAACGATCTTGCAGGAAGCAAACCGCTGTTGCCGCGATCAGGCAAAGTGAGATCCCCGCTCCGACGGCGGTGAATTCGTCGATCCTGAACAACAGCGGGCAGAGCGAGATGACCGCTGATACTCCAGCGAGAATGGCGGTTTTCTTTCGGAGATCTTTTTTATTAATGAAAGAAATGATGACGACAAGGAGCAGTACGCAGGTCAGGATTGCGGTGATGAGCGGTGCGAAATTTGCATAGCCGTAAGGTGTCAGACTGAAATATGAGTAGGTGTGGCGCCATGGATCTCCATCCGGATTCGCAAAGGAGAGCACAACACCGTAGGGAAGTGCTTCGAGGATGAGTGCCGCAATAAGAATGCAGAGAAGAATAATTTTCTTTTTCATAATAAACCTCCTTTATCCGAGAATCTTGTCGATATAGTCTTGTATATCGTGGATATCCTCTTT
>JAZSMP010000054.1:0-2360 GCA_045535915.1 Eubacteriales bacterium
GGCGGCGGTATGAAGATCGCTCCCGATCAGGACAGACTCGGCGAGGACGGAAAGATCACCTTCCTCATCGCACATGATCTTTCCCGCGCGCGCATCGTCCCCCTCTTCCCCGAAATTTTTAAAGGAACTCATGTCCGCCACACCAAATACATTGAGGTCGTCAAATGCGACGAGGTCACCGTCCGCTTTGACCGCCCCTGCGCAGTTCAGATCGACGGCGAAAGCATATCCGATGTCACTGAATACACAGCATACAGCAGAAACGCGTCAAAGGTAAGAAATGCCTGAAATACGGCAATAAAAAATAGGAGAAAAAAATGAAAAGAATACTTGCACTCATCCTCGCGCTCATGATGATCATTCCTTTTGCATCATGCACGGGCACAGAAGAACCCGCGATCACCACCGAAACTCCCGCTACCGATCCTGTCCCCGATCCCGTGACCGATCCCGTAACCGAGCCGCCCGTAACAGATTGCGCTCACACTTACACCGAAGAGATCACCACGAAGGCAAAGGCTCTCAGCGACGGCGTAAAGACCCTCACCTGCTCGGCTTGCGGCAACACCTACACCGAAGTGATCCCCGCCACGAAGACTCTCAAGGTCCTTGCTATCGGTAACAGCTTCTCTTCCGACGCTACCGAATATCTCTGGGACATCGCCAAGGACGGCGGCGTTGAAAAGATCATCATCGGTAACCTCTACATAGGCGGATGTACTCTTGCTACACACTGGTCCAACATTAACAGTAACAAAGGCGCATACACGTACTACAAAAACACAAACGGCAAATGGACCAGCACCGCTAACTACGCCGTAGAAAAGGCTCTTGAAGGCGAAGAATGGGATATCGTTACCGTTCAGCAGGCAAGCGGAAGCAGCGGAGTTGAATCCTCCTACTCTCCTCTTACCAAGATCCTCGAATTCATATCCGAAAAAGAGCCGAACGCAGATATTTACTGGCATCTGACCTGGGCATATCAGGGAAACAGCACTCACTCCTCCTTCCCCACCTACGGAAGCAACCAGATGAATATGTACAATATGATCCTTAAGGCTCTTGACTCCAAGGTCAAGACCCAGCAGAGCATCGTTGGCATCATCCCCTCGGGTACCGCGATCCAGAACCTCCGTTCCTCCTACATCGGCGACACCGTCACCCGTGACGGCTACCATATGAGCTATGATTACGGCAGATACACCGTAGCTCTCACCTGGTTTGCATACCTCACCGGCGGCGACGTTGATAAGGTCGATTGGCTCCCCGCAAATTACAAGTCCGTACTTGAGCCCCATCTTCCCGCAATGCGCGAGGCTGTAAAATCGGCTATCGCTAAGCCTTTTGAGGTAACCAAGGTCAATGCCGTCAATCCCTCCCCCGTTGTGCTCAAGACCGATGAAGATATCTTCAAGTCCCTTGGCAAGAATATGGCTGACTACACTCTCCTTGACTGGCCGCGCGAGGTTCAGTCCTACTACAACTCAACTCACGGTACCCAGATTTATAACAAAACGACCAGCACCGCCTCCAACGTTCCGAACTTTATCTCCTCGGTATTTCTGACCAAGGAAAACCTCCCGAACGGCTCGATAATTATCGTTGACGAGGGTTATCAGTACCGCCCCGAAGGATGGGCTACAATGACCTCCTCCAACACAAGCTCCACCCGTCCCGGCAACGTCTCCGCACGTTTCACCGAAACGGACGACGCTTGGTGGGGCAGCTTCACCATCCGCGCATTCAACCTCTCGGCAACCCCCGCAAGAGCTATGAGCGATAGCGACATCAAGCACCTCCGCATCTACCTGCCGAAGTCCTCAAATCCCGTGCCTCCCGTAAAGGAGCCGGGTATGCCGAGCATAGGTGACGTCGTTCCCGAACAGCCTTCTGTTTCCACTTCCTCCGACGACGCGGCAGCATTCAAGTCTCTCGGTCTTGATATCGCAAACTACACCGCTATCGACTGGGTGCTCGAGGTTGAGGCTTATTACAACTCCAGAAACACGATCGAGATCTACCACCACGCCAACAGCACCGCATCCAATATCCCGAACTTTATCGCGTCTCCTCTTATGACCAAAGAGGACCTTCCCGTAGGCTCCGTCATCATCGTTGACGAGGGATATCAGTACCGTCCCGAGGGTTGGATTGATGCTGACACCAAGAACTCGAGCTCGACCCGTCCCGGCAACATTGCCACCCCCGTTGTTCAGGTAACCGAAGAATGGTGGGGCAACTGGACCATCCGCGCGTTTAACCTCTCCGCATCTGTCGCACGAAAGATGCTCCCCGAAGACGCCGTCCACCTCCGCATTTATATTCCCAAGAACTAAGTAAGAAATCCCCGAGGGCAAAGC
>JAZSMP010000253.1:0-2459 GCA_045535915.1 Eubacteriales bacterium
ACGCCCTTCATCTCGTACTGAGAATACTTCCAACCTGTGGAGTTATCGCTGTCGTCAACCTTTACGCGGAATTTCGCCGAAAGCTTGTCGCGCAGAGCATATGCGGCGTCGAGAACGCCTTCCTTATGCTGTGCAACGGGAATGATAACGACCTGAGTGGGCGCGATCGCGGGGGGGAGAATAAGTCCGTTGTCATCGCCGTGAGTCATAATGATCGCACCGATCATACGGGTCGAAACGCCCCAGGAGGTCTGGTGCGGATACTTGATCTGATTGTCGCGCGCGGTGTACTTGATGTCGAACGCCTTTGCAAATCCGTCGCCGAAGTAGTGTGTGGTTCCGCCCTGGAGAGCTACGCCGTTGTGCATCATAGGCTCTACGGTGTAGGTCTCAACCGCACCCGCGAACTTCTCCTTCTCGGTCTTCTGACCCTTGACTACGGGAATGGCAAGCGACTTCTCATAGAAATCGGCGTAAACGTCGAGCATACGGATGGTCTCCTCGCGTGCCTCCTCTTCGGTCTCGTGCATGGTGTGACCCTCCTGCCAGAGGAACTCGGATGTGCGGAGGAAGGGACGGGTGGTCTTCTCCCAACGGACTACGTTACACCACTGATTGTAGAGCTTGGGCAGGTCGCGGTAGGACTGAATGATATTCTTGTAGTGCTCGCAGAAAAGAGTCTCGGAGGTGGGACGGACGATGAGTCGCTCGGAGAGCTTGTTCTGTCCGCCGATCGTTACGATCGCGCACTCGGGAGCAAAGCCCGCAACGTGATCTGCTTCCTTCTGCAGAAGCGACTCGGGAATGAACATAGGCATATATACGTTCTCGTGACCGAGCTTCTTGAACTCGGCGTCAAGGATGCGCTGGATATTTTCCCAGATAGCGTATCCATAGGGGCGGATGATCATGCATCCCTTAACACCCGAATAGTCAACCAACTCCGCCTTCTTGACGACGTCGGTATACCACTGGGCAAAATCTGTTTCCATTGACGTGATAGCGTCAACCATCTTCTTGTTGTCAGCCATTTTTTAATTCCTTTCGCTGATGTGATTAACATAAATATACATAGTATATTATAAAACAAAATTTACGATATGTCAAGACAAAGATTGATTTTTGCGGAGATTTTGCTGTTATTTTTCATTATTCCTCTCTCCCTCCACCGCAAGCGGTCCCCCTCCCTCCTCAGAGGGAGGCAGGATTGCGAGTGCTAACATAGCTTTTCTAAGCATAGCAGCTTGTTTACTTCAAACTAAGAGCGTAAAGCGTACATTATATGTCAGATAAATTGATATCTCTATATCCGTTGTTCGCACTAACACCTTGCCTCCCTCTGAGGAGGGAGGGGGACCACGAAGTGGTGGAGGGAGAGATGTTACACAAATAAAATCCAACCTTGACAATAATTCTGTTGTATGCTATAATTACATCAAACCGCAAAAAGGAGGCAAATTATGTCAAGGATCGATATACTGAATATCCCGTTTGATTCCGTAACCGCGCGCGAAGCCTCCGAGCGTATTTTTTCGGAATGCAAAAGTAAAAGGGAGATTCCCTTCACCGTCGTGACCCCGAATCCGATAATGGTCATGAACGCTCGGGAAAACGAAAAGCTCTTCTATGCTCTGAGAGCCGCCGACCTTTCTCTCGCCGACGGTATCGGAATCATCTCTGCGGCAAAGCGGATGGGAACGCCGCTACCCGAGCGCGTCACGGGCATCGACACGGGCTACGCCGTCCTCGAAAAGCTTGCGGAAGTCGGCGGAAGCGTCTATCTGCTCGGTGCCAAACCCGGAGTTGCGGAAAAAGCGGCAAAGATGCTGACCGAAAAGCTACCCTGCCTCCGCGTCGTCGGCACGCATCACGGGTATTTTGATAATAATGAAGAAATCGTTTCCGATATCAAAGAAAGATCCCCAGACCTTCTCGTCGTCTGCTTCGGCAGTCCGCGTCAGGAGATATGGGCTCACGAAAACAAGGAAAGACTTGCGGGAGTCGGTGCTCTGATGTGTCTGGGCGGCGCGCTTGATGTGTGGTCGGGTAACACCAAACGTGCTCCCTCTCTCTTCATAAGAA
Source organism: Eubacteriales bacterium (assembly GCA_045535915.1). GTDB lineage: Bacteria > Bacillota > Clostridia > Oscillospirales > CAG-272 > CAG-390. The sequence goes on from JAZSMP010000253.1 coordinate 2,083, forward strand.
TGCGGCTTGAATGGCTCTGGCGGATGATATGCGAGCCCAAAAGACTCTCTGCTCTGCCGAAAATGATCAAATTCCGATACTTAACAAGGAAAAGTCGCCAAAAAGAAAACAATAATAAGTGAAAATATTGGAAATTGTTATGAATTTGATAATTTTTCCTCAAGACTCTTGTAAATTCACTTAAAATAGAGTATAATATATACGGCAAAAATCGGGTGAACGCCCGAATTATTACTGAAAAAATTTTATTATATAAAACGGAGGAATTCCAAAAATGTCAGTAAAAGTCGCAATTAACGGTTTTGGCCGCATCGGTCGTCTCGCATTCAGACAGATGTTCGGCGCAGAGGGTTACGAAGTCGTAGCTATCAACGACC
>JAZSMP010000065.1:0-3044 GCA_045535915.1 Eubacteriales bacterium
CAGTAGCCGTCCTTGGCGAAGTTTGACCAGATCATAAGAAGCTGTCCGTCCTCTGTGCGGTACATCCAGCAGCCGTCGGTTACGTGGAAGTCCGTCCACGCCGGATCGTCGGCGCGGAAGAGCTCGATGGGCTCGGATATAAAATGTGTCAAGTCATCCGAAAGCATACCCGCCGCCATTCTGCCGATGCCGTCGTCGGTTGAGGTCCATTCGTGAACGAAGACCATCCAGGGCTGACCGTCCTCATCAACGTAGAAGGTACCGTCGATCGAGTCCCAATCGTGGGGCGTGATATGTCCGTTCGTGATCTCGCGGAAGGGACCTTCGGGTCTGTCGGACTTCATAATCGTGCATCCACGGTGGTTAGTGACCGATGAATGGTAGGTCGTGAACATATAGTATGCGCCGCGGTACTTATGAACCTCGGGAGCCCAGTAATTGTTGTCGGATTCTGCGGGCTTTTCGGCAACAACGCCGAGGTCAGCCCATTCGCCGTCAAGGCTTCCGCTTGTGTTCTTGTAGCAGACCCAACGGGTGCCGTAGATGTAATAGGCGTCGTCCTCAACGAGAACGCATGGGTCGCGGAGCTGTTCGATCGAAGAAATTATCATAGCATCTTCCTCCTACTTATTGTAAAGATATTTTACCACAACAAAGGAGGATTGTCAATAGATGTTGCTTTTTTGCTTTATATATGTTATAAGTTATAAGCTGTCTTGTTATAAAAAAACCTTGACTTTTATTAAATAATGTAGTATAATTATTATGTATCACTGGCGGAAAGTGAATTAACACAGTGTGATGCAAATATATTTTCGGGCCTTTTGCCGACCGTCTGGGCGATCTTTTGATCGGGCTTTTATTCAAAGGAGAACTACAATGAAATTTGAACAATGGAACGGCTTCAGTGGTGAAGAATGGCAGAATGAGGTAAACGTCCGTCAGTTTATTCAGGATAACTACACACCTTATACGGGCGACGCTTCCTTCCTTGCAGGACCGACCGCACGCACGTCGGCTCTTATGGACAAGCTGAACGGTCTTTTCAAGCAGGAGAGCGACAACGGCGGTCTTCTCGACATCGACACTATGACCGTGTCTTCGCTTACAAGCTACGGCGCGGGATATCTCGATAAGGAAAACGAGCTGATCGTGGGTCTGCAGACAGATGCTCCCCTTCGCCGCGGAGTAAATCCCTTCGGCGGAATCAGAATGGCTCGCTCCGCCTGTGCGGCTTACGGCTACGAGCTTTCCGACAAGATAGAGAACGAATTCCAGTTCCGTACAACTCACAACGACGGCGTTTTCCGTGTTTACACCGATGAGATGAAGAAGGCGCGCCATATCGGCGTTATGACCGGACTCCCCGATGCTTACGGACGCGGACGCATCATCGGCGACTACCGCCGCGTTGCGCTCTACGGTATTGATTATCTTATCGAGCAGAAGAGAGCAGACAAGGCAAAGCTTGGTCTCGGCAATATGAACACAGACACCTTCCGTCTCGCGGAGGAACTCTTCCAGCAGATCGCCTTCCTCGGCAAGACCAAGGAGATGGCGACTATCTACGGCTATGATATCTCCGCGCCTGCAAAGAATGCGCGCGAGGCTATCCAGTGGACATATTTTGCATACCTTGCGGCAATCAAGGAGCAGAACGGCGCGGCAATGTCTATGGGACGTGTTGCATCCTTCTTTGATATTTACATTCAGCGCGACATCGAAGCAGGTATTCTTGACGAGAGCGGCGCGCAGGAGCTTATCGACGATTTCGTTATGAAGCTCCGTATGGCTCGCCACCTTCGCACGCCCGAATATAACGAGCTCTTCGGCGGCGACCCGATGTGGATCACCGAGAGCGTCGGCGGTATGGGCGTTTCGGGCAAGACTCTCGTTACAAAGTCCTCATTCCGAATTCTCAATACCCTTTATAACCTCGGTCCGGCTCCCGAGCCCAATCTCACCATTCTCTGGTCCGAGCATCTTCCCGAGGGCTTCAAGAAGTTCTGCGCGAAGGTATCCATCGATACCGACTCGATCCAGTACGAAAATGACGACCTTATGCGCGTTATCTACGGCGACGACTACGGAATCGCTTGCTGTGTTTCTGCAATGAAGATCGGTAAGCAGATGCAGTTCTTCGGCGCAAGATGCAATCTGCCGAAGCTCCTTCTTCTCGCACTCAACGGCGGCTACGACTCTGTCTCCGAGATGAAGATCGGTCCGCAGATCGAGCCCTACGGCGGAGATAAGCTCGACTATGATGCTGTTACCGCTCGTTTCCATATCTATCTTGAGTGGCTCTGCCGTCTCTACGTTAACACCATGAACGTCATTCACTATATGCACGATAAGTACGCCTACGAGAAGATCCAGATGGCTCTTCACGATACCGACGTTGACCGCCTCATGGCGTTCGGAGTTGCGGGTCTTTCGGTCATTGCCGACTCGATGAGCGCGATCAAGTATGCAAATGTAAAGCCTGTCCGCGACGAAAACGGATATATCGTTGACTTTGATACCGAGGGCGACTTCCCGAAATACGGTAACGACGACGATCGCGTCGACTCTATCGCAAAGGGAATCCTCAAGGACGTTATCGAGGAGCTCCGCAAGACTCCCACTTATAAGAACGCTACCCACACCCTTTCCGCACTGACGATCACCTCGAACGTCGTTTACGGCAAGAAGACGGGATCGACTCCCGACGGAAGAAAGAAGGGCGAGCCCTTCGCTCCCGGCGCGAACCCGATGCATAACCGCGAGGTGAACGGTGCACTCGCATCGCTCAATTCGCTGACCAAGATGCCTTACGACTGCTGCCGCGACGGTATTTCGAATACCTTCTCGATCGTTCCCGATGCACTCGGAAACAGCGATGACGCGAGAGTCGATAACCTTGTAAATATCCTTGACGGATATTTCAAGAAGCACGCGCATCACATTAACGTAAATGTCCTCAACAAGCAGAAGCTTATCGAGGCTTACGAGAACCCCGATCTCTACCCCAACCTTACCATCCGCGTTTCGGGTTACGCCGTCAA
>JAZSMP010000076.1:0-1804 GCA_045535915.1 Eubacteriales bacterium
TGCATGAAACGAGTGCGGATTTTTATGTTTTAGGGAATAATTGGAGAAAGTAGAGGAAAAAGATATGGGTATGAATTTCCAAAGAAAGCTTCCGATCCCGCAGGAAGTGAAAAAAGAGTATTCGGTGTCTGACAAGATGGCGCAGGTGAAGGCAGAACGCGATGCTCAGATACGTGAGGTTTTCGACGGCGCTTCGGATAAATTTATCTTGGTGATTGGACCTTGCTCTGCAGATCATAGTGACCCGGTGCTGGAATATGTTTCCCGATTACGAAAAGTACAGGAACAGGTTTCCGACAAAATTATCATTATTCCCCGCATCTACACTAACAAACCGAGAACGACCGGACAAGGATATAAGGGAATGCTTCATCAACCGGATCCGGACGCGAAGCCCGATATGTATAAGGGAATCGTTGCTATCCGTAAGCTTCATTTGGATGCGCTCAGGGATTATGACTTTACTTGCGCGGATGAGATGCTTTATCCTGAGAATTACCGTTATCTTTCCGATCTTCTGTCCTATACGGCAATTGGGGCACGTTCGGTAGAAAATCAGCAGCATAGGCTGACTGCAAGCGGAATTGAAGGACCGGTTGGTATGAAGAATCCTACGAGCGGTGATCTGAATGTTATGTTGAATTCGATTAAAGCTGCACAGTCCAGTCATACCTTCCTTTATCGTGGTTGGGAAGTAATCAGTGATGGAAACCCTTGTGCGCACGCAATTCTTCGCGGCTATATTGATTATACAGGAAAAAGTATTTCGAACTATCATTACGAAGATCTGGTTCAGCTGGATGAATTATATGCGAAGTCCGGTCTTATGAACCCTTCGGTTGTTGTAGACACAAATCATAATAATTCGGGAAAGAAGTACCTGGAGCAGATTCGTATAGCAAAAGACGTTGTTCACAGTCGCAATCAGAATGAGGATATCAAGCGTTTGGTAAAAGGTTTGATGATTGAAAGTTATCTGGAAGACGGTTGTCAAAGTGTAGGTGAACATGTATATGGAAAGTCCATTACGGATCCTTGTCTTGGTTGGGAAAAGACCGAAAGACTGATTTACGATATCGCAGAAAAACTTTAAGTTATTACGGAATGGTTGGGTGATTAAGAATGAGTGAACTTCAAACAGCAAGAGAAATCATTAATAAGGTCGATAAAGAAATGGCTCGTTTGTTCGAGATGCGAATGGATGCGGCGAAAACCGTTTCGCAGTATAAAAAGAAGAACGGATTGCCGATTGATGACTTTGAAAGAGAAAAAGAGATCATCAGAAAAAATACCGACTATATCGAGAATGAAGAGTATCGGGCATATTATGTGAATTTTTTAAAGAATAATATTAAACTTTCGAAAGATTTGCAACATCGTCTTTTGGAAGGAATGACGGTTGCATACAGTGGAGTGGAAGGAGCTTTTGCTAACATTGCTGCACGCCGTATTTTTCCGGACGCAAGATGCTTGCCGTATGCGGATTTTACAACCGCCTATCGGGCCGTAGAAAAAGGGGAGTGTGATTGTGTTATTCTCCCGATCGAAAACAGTTTTAACGGTGATGTTGGAAATGTGCTGGATCTCGCATTCTTTGGCTCACTCTATATAAACGGCGTTTATGAAGCTGAGGTTGTTCAGAATCTGCTGGGTGTTAAGGGGGCGGCGCTCTCTGACATAAGGAAAGTAGTCAGCCACCCGCAGGCTTTGGGTCAGTGTGCGACATATATTGAGAACCACGGATTTGAAACTGAGAATGCAGTGAATACCGCGGTGGCTGCCAGAATGGTTGCTGAAAACGGAG
>JAZSMP010000132.1:0-6864 GCA_045535915.1 Eubacteriales bacterium
CGACGACACGAAAGAGAAGGCTCGCGCAGTTGATGACTGTCCTCCATACGAATGGAGCATGAACCGTGTTCACGGTGAGGAATGCAACCGCAGGCTTGCAAAGACACTCGAGGAGCATTTGAAGTCGCTTGGCTATGAAGCGGTCGCACCTATGAGCTCTGAGGAATTTTCATGGGGCGAGAGCGAGAAATTCGTCAAGATCTCGAATTGGTCGGAAAGACATACCGCATATATATCGGGACTCGGTACATTCGGACTCTGCGACGGTCTGATCACAGAGAAGGGCAAAGCGGGGCGCTACGGCTCGGTTATCGTAAGCCTACCTTTTGAACCCACGGAGCGCAAATACAGTGTTTACAACGAATATTGTATGGCAAAGAACGGCTGTACCGCATGTATGAAGCGCTGCCCTGCCGGTGCAATTACCGAGAAGGGGCACGATAAAGTCCTTTGTATGAAGTATCACGCCGATGTAATAAAGAAGATAGACCACGAACGCTACGGTTACGACGGCTACGCAGTCTGCGGACTCTGTCAGACCGGAGTTCCCTGCGAGAGCGGCTTGCCGCGGAAAGGAAAATGAAATGAAACAGTATGCACCCGGTCAAGAACCCCGGTACAAGAAAGAAGACGATAAGCTCCACCCCGAGGAGATAGAGCTCAAGGGCGGCGTCATCGGCAAGCTCGATAATTTCTGGTTTTATCACAAATGGAAGGTTATCGTATCGCTTGCGGTTATCGTCCTTGTGGCGATAATGTGCGTGCAGATGTGCGGCAACACAGCAGACGACCTGACATTCATGTATTCGGGTTCGGCGTATCTTACTACCGTACCGAATTATAACCAGATGCTTGCGGTTATTGCCGATGTTATGCCCGAGGACTACAACGGCGACGGAGAGAAGCGAGTCGAATGCGCGGCTCTGAACATATATTCAAAGGAGCAGATAGAAAAGCGCAAGGCAGAGATAGCAAGCGGTAAGGACCTGCCTGAGTATAACACCCATATCAACTCGCAGGAGTATACCTCGTATAACCGACTGATGCAGACCGGCGAATATTCGCTCTGCCTGATAGAAAAATGGCTCTACGACGACGTGGCAGACGGCGTTTTCTGTAAACTTGAGGATACCCTCGGTTACAAACCCGATTACGCCATAGATTCATATTCGGTATATTTCTGGGACACCGAATTTGCCAAAGCGAATGCCGAGGTCTTCTCCGCGATCCCCAAAGAAACCGTCCTCTGCCTAAGAATGAAGAATTCCATCACCAATAAAGGATCAGAAACGAATCATAAGATAGCAAAAGAAACTTTCATCGCGATCATGAACTATAAGCCCGAATAAAATAACAACGGCTGTCGCCCTTTTGCGGCAGCCGTTGAGTTTATCTGTATTGCCTCTGCAATTTAACCGCTATCTCTTCCATCTTCGGATAGCAAACCTCGAAGAATTTTTTATAGCATTCGCAGAAGCGGTTGAGCGAGGGAGTGCCGTCTATGATCGGCTCGCGCTCGCGTCGGCATCCGCCTCGGCAGAGAGGATACCAATAACACTCGCGGCATTCTTCATTGCGGTAGGTTGAAACACCTACGAACTTTTTCGCCATCTCACCCGTGATGAGGTCAGAGAAGGAATCCTCGTTGATATTACCGAGCTTCCATTCGTCAAGAACGTAAAAGTCGCAGGGGAAAACGCTTCCGTCGCCCTCGACTACCGTGTAGCAGGTGCAAACACCCGCCATTGCGCAGTTCTCGGGCGGTCTGCCGAGAAGCATGCCGATATAGTTGTCAAAGTTACGGACACTTATCGGTTTGCCTGCACAGAAATCCTTATAATATTCGTTGAAGGTCACTTTGAGAAATTCGGTGTAACGTTCGGGCGTCAGTGAAAAGACCTTCTTTTCGCCGTCAAAAGTATCAAGGCAGGGAATGAACTGGATGAATCCGTACCCCTTCAGCGAGTCGTAGACCTTCTTCGGCGAACGCGCGATAAAGTTGTTGACAACGCAAAGAATGTTGAATTCGACACCGTGCTTTTTGAAGAGCTTAGCGGTTTTTTCAACGCGCGAAAAAGTACCCTTGCCCGCGGCATCGACACGAAGAGAATCGTGAATGTCGCGCGTACCGTCGAGAGAAAGACCTACGAGGAATTTGTTCTCGGCAAGAAATTGCGCCCATTCGTCATCGATTATGTAACCGTTTGTCTGAATCGCGTTTTGAATGTGAATATTCTTTACATTGTACTTTTTCTCGAATTCAAGCAGTTTACGGTAGAAATCGAGACCCGCAAGGGTCGGCTCTCCGCCCTGAAAGGCGAAGGTGGCCGAACCGCTTGCATAATCAAATGCTTTTTTGATGAGATTTTCAAGTGTTTCCTCCGACATAATACCGTATGATTTTACCTCTCGGTTGTCGGTAATGTCGGCGTAGAAACAGTATTTGCACCGCATGTTGCAAAGCGACGATGCGGGCTTTATAAGCACGCTGATCGGTGGCAAGACTTTACCTCATCAGTTGAGCTTGTCAAAAGGATCAACGTTGCCCATGACAGCGGGCATGATCTTGAACTTGAAGGTGAATTCCTTCTCGTCAAATCTGAATTCGGGAAGGAGTGCGGGACCGCAGGAGTTAGAACCGATACCGGTGTGTCTGTAGTCGATGTTGACAACGGTTTCCTTGAGCGGAACGAGCTCGTAGTCGTGCGCGGTCTTTGCGATCTGCTCGGGAGTAAAGTGCGAACAGTTGAAGGAGATCGGCTTGCCGTCGGCAATGACGAGAAGTCCGTGGCGGCTCTCGTTAGTGACTGCAACCCATTCGGTGTCTGCGTGAGCCATATTTTCCTGAGGACGGACGTAGTGCTCGAAGTGGTCAACTACTCTCTCGCTGAACTTGCCGAGCCAGGTAGAGTTGCGGAGGTCAACGTAGCTCTCGCCGGGGCCTCTGCCGAAGTATTCGAGCTTTTCGCTGCCCTCGGGCATCTTGAACTGAACGCCGAATCGGGGAAGTGCTGGAAGATTTGCAGCGACCTTGACATCCATTGCTACCGAAAGTTCACCTGCTGCGTCGATCTTGTAAGTAGCCTCAATACGTGCCGTGGGAGCAAGAAGCTTTGCGCCGAGCGAGAGGGAAGCCTTGATAACGGCACCGTTTTCGTCCGCACTTTCGATTGCAATCGAATAGCACTTGACTGCGGTTCTGTCAAATCCGTTATTGTACCAATCCGACTTAATGCGTCGGTCGTTGTCGGTGGGAGCGCGGAAGACGGTGGGAGCCATGGGAGACTCGAGCATCTCCTTGCCGTTGTCCTTGATGGAAGCAACAAGACCGCAAGTCTTGCAGATCTTATAGGAGGTCTCGCCGACCTTGACGCAGATCGCCTTATCGTTCTCGCATACCTTAACGGGAGCGGTCTTAACAGCCGCGTCAATGTTCGCTCTGGGAGCAACTGCGAGTTCTTCCTGATGGAATCCGACCTCGAAGCCTGCCTCCGCCCAAGGAGTGGACTTGATCTGACGAACCGAGAAGTTGATGGTACAAATTCCGTACAAATTAAGACCTTCGAGATCGAGCTTGTACTTTCTTGAACGCTGAGGAGCAACACGAAGCTCGGAGATCACGCCGTCGCGGACGATCTTGCCGTCGCATTCGACAGACCAGTAGAGCGAAAGATCGTCAAGGGAAGTATAATAACGGCGGCTCTTGATGCGGAATGAACCGTCTGCGCCGACTTCGCTGATAACGAAGGGCTTGAGAACAGCCTTGTGCTCCTTGATACCCGTGTGAGGACGGCGGTCGGGATAAACGAGACCGTCAACGCAGAAGTTGCCGTCGTGCGGGAAGTCGCCGAAATCTCCGCCGTAAACGTAGTGGGGATCGCGGTAGATGTCGTCGCCGGTTGCAACCGAGTGGTCGATGAACTCCCATACGCATCCGCCGAAGAAGTGGTCGTTCGCATAAATGAGATCCCAGTACTGCTTAAGGTCGCCGGGACCGAGACCCATAGCGTGGCAGTATTCGCAAAGGAAATAGGGCTTCGTAAATTTCTTTTCCGTGAGATAATACTTCATCTCGTCGAAGCTCGGATACATACGGCTTTCAAAGTCGTACCAATCGAGCTCATAGTACTCAGCATACTTGCCGAGATCCTTAATGCCTTTGGCGTTGTGCTGGGCATATCTGAGTCTGCGGGAAGCATCCTCACAGTGGATCATTGCGTCGGGCATACGGGACTTGATGTAATCCGACATCTTTTCCTGATTCTCGCCGAGACCCGATTCGTTACCGAGCGACCACATGATGATAGAGGGATGGTTCTTGTCGCGCTCGAACATACGCTGTGCGCGGTCAAGGAGCGATTCTGTCCAAGCCTCCTCGCGGGAGAAGAAATCCCAGTCGCCGACTCTCTGCATACCGTGAGTCTCGTAGTCCGTCTCGTCGCAGACGAAGAATCCGAGCTTGTCGCAGAGGGTGTAGAAGCGGGGATCGTTCGGATAGTGGCTCGTACGGATCATATTGAAGTTGTAACGCTTGAGAATGTAAAGATCCTCGAGCATATGGTCTGTGGGAGTAGCCGAGCCGAGAATGGGATGGCTGTCGTGGCGGTTCGCACCGTGGACCTTCACCTTCTGACCGTTGATATAAACGATGCGGTTCTTGATCTCGATGGTTCGGAAGCCGACGTACTGAACGATGTATTCATCTCCGCACTTGATAACGAGAGTGTAGAGCACGGGAGACTCATCGCTCCAGAGCTTGGGATTGGAAACGAGCATTTCGAAAGCTCCGCTTCCGTCGAGCGCGATCGAGCCGCCGCTTTCCTCGCGTCCCTTGGGATCGAGAAGCTTGTAGTCGATCTGTGCCTTGCCGGTAAGCTCAGCCTCAACCTTGAGAACTGCCTGAGTGTACTTTGCATTGATGTTCTGACGGCAGTAGAGATCGGAAATGTGAGCGGCGTCGCGCGCAAGGAGATAAACCTCGCGGAAGATGCCCGAATAGCGGAACTTATCCTGGTCTTCAAGATACGAGCCGTCGCACCACTTGAAAATAAGAACCTTGATGGTGTTCTTTCCGACGATAAGCTTATCTGTGATCTTGAATTCACTTGTGTTGTGGCTGACCTGACTGTATCCTACGAACTGATCGTTGATGTAAAGATAGAAGCAGGAGTCAACGCCCTCGAAGTTGATGTAGATATCCTTGCCCGCAAGATAATCCTCGGTGAGCTCAAAGCTGCGAGCGTAAAGAGCCGAGGGATTTGCATCGGGAACGTGGGGGGGATCAACGGGGTAGGGGTAGTTTACGTTGGTGTAGTTGGGTGTGTCGTATCCCTTGCCGAGAACGGTCTGCCAGGAGCGCGGAACGGTCATCTTGTCAAATCCGCAGGTGCAGAAGCCTTCGGCGGTGAAATCCTCAATCATCGAGGGGACGGGATAGAATTTGAAATCCCAATCGCCGCAAAGCGAGAAGAAATGCGCGCTTGCCGCACGGTTGTCGCTCAGCGCGGATGCCTCGCTGTGGTAGGGGATGAAATAGGCGCGTGGCTTTTCACAGCCATAATGAAGAACTTCCTGGGATTTGTGAAAGTTGTATTCAAAGCTCATTTTTTGATCTCCTTGAATGTTTATTTTTAATTTATAATATTATCTCATATTTTTTATGGATTGTCAAGATAAAATGGGAAAATACTTGATTATTTTATCGGTCTTTTCTTCAACAAAAAAACTCTTTACAAATCCCATATTTTGTGATATAATAATAAAGTTAGCGCATCGGGTCCATAATAATCGCGGAGGTGGTTTTATGAAGGACTGGTTTTGGCGCCGCGATTTCTGGATATCATTCGGTCTCGGCGTGCTCATATTCGGTTGCGCGGTAATTATTGCTTTCAATCCGTAAGCTTAATTAATTAAAATGAAATTTGCCCACGGCAAATTTCTACCTTAACATTTCGCTGAAAGCGAAATATATCACTCGCGCGAAGCGAGAATATCACTTTGCGTAAGCAAAATATCACATTTCGCCATCGGCGAAATATATAACGCAATGACGGCAACTGACAAGTTGACGGCATTGCCATCCGGAGGATTTTATGCGTCTCGACAAGTTAATAGCAAACGCGGGACTTGCCAGCCGCAGCGAGATCTCAAAGGCTGTGCGCGGCGGTAGAGTGACCCTGAACGGCTCGCCTGTCAAAAGTCCCGCGGTGCAGGTCGATCCGAATAAGGACACAGTCGTTTATTGCGGTAAGACCGTCTCTTACCGCGAGCATATCTACATCATGCTCAATAAACCCGAAGGCTACGTCAGCGCGACAGAGGACAAGAATGCTCCCGTCGTAACCGATCTGCTTCAGCCTGCCGATGCCGTCCGAGTACATCCCTGCGGAAGACTCGATAAATACACGCTCGGACTCATGCTTCTGACCGACGACGGCGAAATGTCGCACAGACTTTTAGCGCCCGCACGTCACGTTCCGAAGACCTACAAATACACCTGCGAATCGCCATTGTCGGAAAGTGACAAGGAACGCCTCTGCGCGGGCGTACACATAGAGGGCGGATACCTCACGAAACCATGCGAGATCGCCGTACAGACCGAATTTGAAGGCGAGATAACGCTCCGCGAGGGTAAGTACCACCAGATAAAGCAGATGTTCGGCGCGGTAGGCAATAAGATTGTATATCTTGAACGAATCACCTTCGGTCCGCTTGCTCTTGATCCCGCGCTTGACCGCGGAGAGTGGCGTTATCTGACCGAAGACGAGATCGCTCTACTTGCGGAAGCGGCAAAATAATACGTATATATTTTTTTAGGAGAACCATAAATGACCATCGAACAGATCCTTGCAGAAGAATTTAACC
>JAZSMP010000191.1:0-2206 GCA_045535915.1 Eubacteriales bacterium
CCGCCCGCCTCCTCGTAGTTCGAAAGCTGAACGTAAATGTCGCCCCAGAGCTCGTCCGCGGGGATCTCGGCAACCGCCGCGATAGCGCAAGCGGCGCAAGCCTTGTCGTCAAATCCCTTGCCTGCGATCTTGTTGTTGCGAAGACGGGTGTAGACAGGCTTGAAGCCGATGGGAGTGCCGATGGAAACATACTTTTCGAGTTCTTCCTTTGTGTATCCCGTGTCAATGAGAAGGTCGCCGATCTCACGTAGCTTACCCGACTCGCCCGGCTTCTGGAGATGGGGAGGTGTTGAGCCTACAACGCCGTAGATCTCGCGTCCCTCACCGTATATGATGACCTCGCTTGCCTGGAGGATACGGGTGTCGAGACCGCCGATCGAGGTGACGGTGAGAAAACCGCCATCCTTGATATCGGTGACGATCATGCCGATCTCATCGAAGTGAGCGTCAACAAGTATTCTTTTTGCGTTTTCCTTACCGCAGCGGCGGATCAGGTGATAGCAGCCGAGGCGCGTTTCGCGTACCTCGTCAAAGTAGGGAGACACGATCCCGAGGAGTTTATCCTTCGAGTATCTCGTATGTCCCGTGACCGACATCAGCGATGCCAGCGACAGAGTCAGCTCTGTCAGGTCGATCTTGTGTTCCATATTGTTTCTTCCTTTCGGATTTATAAATTCTTTACTAATTCTCTGAAAACTTCGCCGCGCTCGGCAAAGTTCTTGAATTTGTCAAAGGAGGTTGCGGCGGGGGAGAGGACTACCGCGCTTCCCGTGGGAGTGACCGACTCCGCAAGCTTTACGCAAGCCGCAAAATCTTCCTCACGAAGGATCTTCAGCTCGGAATCGGGATAATCGGATGCGACCGACGCGAGTGCTTCGCTTACCTCGTCCGCCGTTTCGCCCGTCAGAATGACTGCTCCCGCGCGGAGATAAAGCTCGCGCGCAAGACCATCATAAGGCGTTTTTTTGCCGCGTCCGCCAATGATCAGGGTCGGCTTGTTTTCAAATGTGGAGAGCGCCGCAATGGTACGTGTCGGGCTCGAGTCGATCGAGCTGTTGTAGTATTTTACGCCGTCCTTCTCGCGGACGAGTTCGAGTCGGTGCGCAACACCGCCGAAGGTCTTTGCCACGCGTACTGCGGCGTCCTTTTCGGCAACTCCGTAGGTCAGCGCGATCGCGGTCATGTAGTTTTCGATATTGTGAACTCCCGGGATCTTGATGTCGGAGGCAGAGAGGAGAATTTCTTCTGTTTTTCCGTCCGACAGAATGATCTGACCGTTTCGCAGGAAGATCCCTTTCGCTTCAAGACCTGCGCACAGATCTTCATAATTATCTTTGTAAGCCGAGAAGAGGATCTTCGGACAATCAGTTCTGCTTGCAAGCTCACGGCAGTATCCGTCGGTTGCGTTGAGCACGAGGCGGGAGGTCTTATTTCCGCAGACCTTGTATTTCGCCTCGGCGTATTCGTTCATATCTGTATGCCAGTTGAGGTGGTTTGGCGTGATATTCGTGATCGCGGCATGGGCTGCCTGCGAATCCATCGTCATAAGCTGGAAGCTCGAAAGCTCGAGCACGCAGATATCGTTCTCGTCAATCTCGTCAAGCAGGGGGAAGAGGGGAGTGCCGATGTTTCCGCCGAGGTAGACCTTGCCGTTCTTGTAACCTTCCTTGAGGATGAGGCTGGTAAGTGTCGAAGTCGTGGTCTTGCCGTCGCTTCCCGTGATCGCAATGATGCGCGCGGGGGTGTGCTCGCAGAAGAATTCGACCTCGGATGTCAGTATCGCACCCGATTCAATTGCGGGAGTCAGATCGCCCGCGTCGGGTCTGATTCCGGGAGAGCGGAAGATGACGGCGCGGCTCATGTCGCAGGTGAAATTCTTGGACGGCTCAATGCCGCATTCAAATTTTACACCCGCCTCGGCAAATTCCCGGGCTGTTTCTCCAAGCTCAGAGAAGGGCTTCATATCGCGCACGGTGACCGCCGCGCCCATTCCCGCAGAGATGAGCTCGCGTGCAACGGGGATGTTTGATACGCCGAATCCGAGCAGAATTACGTTTTTATCCGAAAATTTTTCGCGGAGAAGACTGTGTAACATGAGTGCCTCTTATTATAATAAAATCATTCAAATTATATTATATAATATATTTGCGAAACATGCAACACTTTTGAGCAAAAAAGATGAAAATTTAACAAAATAATTACAGCT
>JAZSMP010000218.1:0-3469 GCA_045535915.1 Eubacteriales bacterium
GCGCCCGCCGCCTGCGACTCCGCCGAGATCGGTCTGCCCGCAACGAGGAGATTGGAGCAGCCCTCGGGAACGAGAGAGCGATAGGGGATCGTGTATTTTCTTGCAACCTTGCCGTGGAATCCGCCCGAGATCTGTCCGTCGCGGCTGTGAACGTCCATTCCGTAGCCGAAAACCACGACGGTATCGTCGAAGAAAACTCCTTCGGAAATGTCTTTTACCGTAAGTCGGTACTTGCCGACGATGTGGCGCGACTCGCGGATTCCGGGCACGGGAGCAACCTGCGTGATCTTGCAATGCTCAAAGCCCTCGGTCTCAAGCAGATCGCGGTAGGAGTCAAGCACCTGCTCGCGAGCCTCGATGTGCGCATCGGTCATACTGCGTGCGCTGTTGGCATTGACGCCGTAGACCCGATAATGGTTGACCTTGTAAGTACCCGGGATCGGCTTTCGGTAGCATTTTGTCGGAAGTGTGGGACGCTTGCCTCTGCCGAGGAATGCCTCGTCGTCCGCACCGTCGACCTCAAAGAAGAGGGTACCCGGCTGGGGAGGCATCCCATCCTCCGAGCCCCACCAGGTCTCGACACCCGATGCCGCGGCGACGTCGGCGTTACCCGTGCAGTCGATATAGAGATTCGCCTTGAGCGCTACGAGTCCCTCGGGCGCGGCAAGGATGATCGAATCTATCGCGCCGTCCTTTACTACGCTGTCAACGTATTTGGTATAAAGGAAAATCTCAACTCCCGCCTCGGTGCACATTCTGTCGAGCACGAGCTGGAGCGCGTAGGAATCAAAGGGAGTGACGCGGCGGTGGTATTTTTTCAGAAATGAAGTGTAGACGCTCGGCGCATCGGTCTCGTCCGGAGAGATCGCTCCTTCGATGGCGATGGTGCGGTCGACAATCTCGTCAAAGATCCCGCGGACGACTCTCTCCTCTCCCGTGCTGTCGTAGCAGGTCATGAACGGTCCGACCAGGGCGGCTGTCGCCATGCCGCCGAGCATACCCGTTGCCTCGACAATAACGGTCTTTTTGCCCTCGCGAGCAGCTTCTATCGCAGCGGGAACACCCGCAGGCCCGCCGCCGATGACGCATACGTCATATTCACCGAGATAGGGAATACTGCTTGAATAGGTAAGATTATTCATCATCATTTATTTTCCGAAATTCTATACATAGTAAAGGAATTCTTTTCGAGCGCAAAAACGTGTCTGAACACGCCGTCCTCCCCGACTTTGCGGAGTGCCTCGGCAGTTTGATCGATTGCCTTACCGGTGCAAGTCTTGCCCGTTACCACGTTGTTGTGGCTCGAGTCGCAAAGGTGACCCTTGATAACGTACTCGCCCTCGTGCATACCCTCGATCTCAAGCTCACCGACGATGCTCTCGCCCGAAGGGTTAACGACGATCACGGAAATTTCATCCTCGTTCTCGACCGCGACGGCACAGTATTCCGCGTCGCGCGACAGAGCATCGGTGACCGAGGTCGAAAGGCGCTCGCCGCAAAGATCGTGGAGCATTTTGACCGCAACACCGTTCGGTGTCATCGCATAACTGCCGTCCTCGCAGAGCAGGAATTGCGTAAAGGATATCTGCAGCTTCGGGTTATGGAAGGTGCACCAGGGGAAGGGACAGAACTCGGGCTCTTCCTCGCAACCGAAGGCGAGAAGATAGGTAATGTTGCCCGCGGCGTTATATAGCGAATCGCCGTCGATACCCGTTGTCTTTGCCTTGCCGAGCTCGTTTAAGAATACGGGCTTTTTCGTCAATCCGTAATCCGCAAGCATTTCTTTATGAAGCTTCAAGAGGTATTTCAGTTTATCAACTCCCGAAAGCTTCGCAACCTCGTACAGCTTCTTTCCCACAAGGGTCGGCACCGCGTGCGCGTCGTAGTGGTGATAGGAATAGAAATCCATCTCCGCGCCCGATTCTTTAATGCCTTTAACAACGTCGCGCACCATCTCCCAGTTTGTCAGCGGATGCGCCGCCGCAAAGCCGCCGAGCTCGAGCGGGAGTTCATAGTTATGCTTTTCGTTGAGTCGCTTGACCGCGCGGTGCGCGCAGAGATATATCTTAACGTATTCCTCGGCTGTGAGAAGTCCGAACGAGCGGATGTCGACCTCGTTACAGCACTCGATATACCTGATATTCGGCGCAAGATCCTTACAATATTCGACAGCCTTCTCGAATATACTTTCATACTGATCGTATGTTATGACACCATCCGAAACCTCGCGTTCGAGACGGCGGACGTTCAGGAGAAGCTCGTCGGCTTCCTTGGCGTGCGAGGTAAGGTACGCACGGAAGCGCGTTCCCGAGGGAGCGGGTACTATGTTCTTCCAATCGTAGGGGTAGTGGAGCTCCTCGACGGGATATCGCGCAACGCCGATGTCGTAATCGGGGTAAACTTTGCCCGTTCTGTAGTCCCAATACTCATCAAGCGTGATCCAGACGCGCATGATCTCGGCGCGTCCGATCTCCTTTGCCATATACGCCGGAAAATCCTCGGGCGGCGAATAGCGCAGAGTGCTGTTCTGAAAACGAGTGGGATCGATATATTTTCCGAGCTTTTCGGATCTATTTACGATTATTTTCATTCTATGTTACCCATTCTTTGGAATTATTTGTGTTTTCTTGACCATATGCAGTACAGACTCCGCCACCCCTCATCCGTCGCTTCGCGCCACCTTCTCCCAAGATCCGGGAGAAGGCTGATTAATAATTTCGCTCATTATTTCTAAACATCGTCAGATACTTCATCCGAATCATAATTAATGCAACAATAACTTCCGATAAGTAATCAAACAAGCTCTGATTTATACAACATATTATTATCTTGTATCAGCATTGTATCACTTTAATTGATGTTCGCAGTTTTCAAGCGGGTCTGACGGTTTTCCGATGGAAAATGGAGGCGTAAGCCGACAAGTCGGAACCGACTGTTTACCGAAGGCAAACTATGCCTTCTCCCGGACCTTGGGAGAAGGTGGCGCGAAGCGACGGATGAGGGGTGGCGGAATCAGTACTGCATAATTGCAAGACGTATTTATTGGCACAATACCTTTCTTTTTCTTATGTTACTTGGAAGGAATTGCGCAACTTCGGATTTTTGCAATCTATATCCTGTGATATATCAGAAAATTATTAAACCTTCTTCCGTAAGACCCAAGAGCCGTCACGTTTTTCCGCGCAGTCGCCTCGCTTTAAGTCAACGAATTGTGCTACGGATTTGTCGATTTCAAGCATTTCCGCCAAAGAAACGATTCTTGCTTCATCCTCCGTATGTATTCTCCCACAGAGGAACTGCCAACATCCGTCATCATCGTGAGAAACGTACTGTATCGGTTTGTTGTCATTCAATACGTGGCAACATGTGAAGCACATCGTATCCGAAGCATCCGAAAAAGGAAATTTTTTACCAAACAGCTTCATATATCACTTGATTATCGGATAAAGCTGTACCGTATTTCCTCCGT
>JAZSMP010000360.1:0-16368 GCA_045535915.1 Eubacteriales bacterium
GTTGTCTTTTCTTTATTTTAACTTAATGATATTGTCCCGAGGGAGGTTCTTTTGTTTATTTAAAGCTTTGTCTCTCTTCTTGATGATGAGAGCGGTGCCGAGAATTGCAACTATTGCAACGGAACCTGCAACGAATCCGCCGCAGCCCTTCTTCTCAGTAGTCTGCTCGCCGCCCTGAGTCTGCTCGGGAGTGGGAGCATCGGTGTTTTCAACCTCGGAAGCTACAGTGGTCTCGTCAACCTCAGGAGCAGTAGTCTCTTCGGGCTTCTTGGTGGTTTCTTCCTGCTCGGTAGTTTCGGGCTGAGTCTTCTCACCGTTAGCATAGGTAGTACCGTTAAGAACTACCCAACCCTTAGCAGGATCTACGCTCGGGAAATCATCGGTGCCGATCTTCTGATAGAAGTTGAAGGCATAGCCGATCTCATAGCCGTATGCCGGGTAATCAATGTAGTCAACCGCATCGAAGACGTTGTAGCCGTAGGCATCAGCCTCTGCGAGCTGCATGATCTCGTAGCAAACCTTACCGGACTTGATATCTTCAAGAGTGGTCTTGATGATAGTTTCCATCTCGCCGATCTCATGGATCTGAGCAGGGTTCACAGCAGGGTCGTTGGGGTAGGAGTAGTACTTGTACTGATCGTAGTTAAGGTCGTAGTTACCCTGAACATCATACAGGAGAGCGTCTGCGGAGGAGCATCCGAAGAAGGAGTGACCGTCCTTGCTGGATACTGCAGTATCTTTGAGAGTAAGTGTACCGGTATTGATATTGTACTTAATGGTGGTGGATGTGGAGTTGGTATAACCAACGAAGGGACCTGCGTAGTCGTAAAGGACGGTATCAGCAGAAGCCTTCTGAAGTCTGCCGTAGCTAATGTCACCGGTGTTAATGCAGAACTGGATATCAACGTATGCAGTAGTTTTTGCAGCATATACGTAACCGACCATACCGCCTACTCTGTAGGGTGCTTCGATCTTACCGTCGTTTCTGCATCCCCAGATTTTGTACCAACCGGACTGGCCATCGGTGCCGATATGACCAAAGATTCCGCCTGCGTCGGAGTTACCGTTTGCGAAGGTACCGTCTGCCTTGGTATAGGTATCCTCAACAACAACGTCACCGGTGTTTACGCAGTTATAAGCCTCTGCGGTGTAACTAGCAGCATGGAGACCTACACGGGAAACAAAACCGCCCGCGATCGGAATATAACCCTTTGCATAAACGTCGCCGTTGTTGGTGCAATCGAACAGAATACAAGAGTCGATGATACCTGCGAAACCGCCGGCACGCATCTTCTGGTCTGCTGTAGAGTCAACGTAGATATTACCGTTGTTTACACAATCCTTGAAGATCATGGGAACTGTGTTATTCTCGCAGTCAGCAACGAAACCTGCAGCCCACTTACCGGTACCGGTAACGGTTACGTTAGCGTTGTTTACGCAGTTGGTAGCGTTAAAGCCGGTTGCGGAAAGGGTTGCAAATGCAGCTGCATTTGCATCGATGGCGTAAATGTCACCCTTGATGGTAAGGTTCTTTACTTCGCCGGAGAAGTCGTTGAACATAGGAGCCGATACGGTTACGGTCTTGCCGTTACCGTCAAGGATGCCCCAGAAAGGCTCGATGTAGGAGCCGGGGAGAGTGATGTCCGAAGCAAGGTAGTACTTAGCAGTAGGCTCGGTAGCGTCTGCGGGAGTGGATACCATTGCCAGGAATTCGTCAGCGGTGTTGATCGCGGTTCCTTCGGGAGCAGCGGATGCGGGAATAGCAAAGCTGCAAACCGAGAGGATCATGATAGCGCTGAGAATGATGGAGAGTGTCTTGCGCATGATATGTACCTCTTTCATTTGTTTTTTCATACCGATAAGTTTTTCGATATGTGTCTGCAGTAATTATAAACCATAATTGCATTTTTGTCAATACTTTTTCTTTATTTTTGGTATTATTCAATAAAAATCGTATTCATAATTTGTAATTTTTGACCAAATCTAAATTACTCCAAACTGTATTGCTGCTTTCTTATGACATTATTGTATCAGTAATCGCCTTTTGTTTGGCGGATTCCTTTGGGCTGTAAGCATACGGTTATTTATTCAATTTTTCAAAAGCCTTAAGATCTGTTCTGTCGTATGTCATCGGAACGACGGAAATATAATCCATCTCCATAGCGTCGATATCGACAGTTTTGTCGCCTCTCAGCTCATAGCAAATATATCCCTCGGGGAAATACATTCCGTTGCCCTGATCAATATATCTATCCGAAAAGCGAACTCCGCCCATGCGCGCTATTACGATCTCACCTGGATGGCGCGGAAAGTTTACGTTATACGTATCACATACGGAAAGCAGATCGTTTTCAATAAAATAATCGTAAACTCTGTCAAAGTTCGCAATGGCACCCGGAAGTCCTTTTTTGCCGGCAGAAAACGCAACGCCTTTTATACCGAGCATAGCCGCTTCAAAAACCGCACCGCAGGTGCCCGAATAATTTATATCGTGACCGAGGTTCATTCCGCTGTTGACACCCGAAAGCACAAGATCGTATTTTCTTCCGAAGCCGAGGACCGCGATCCTTACGCAGTCAACAGGCGTCGAATCGACCGCATAAGCCTCGTCCACTCCCTCGTACTCGAACTTTTCTACATGGAAAGGCTTGCGAAGTTCAAGACCCGCGCTCTTGCCGCTCTGCTCTACCAGAGGTGCGAAAACCTCAACCTCACCGAGCTTCTTTGCCCAATTGACAAGCGCGCGCAGGCCGGGCGCGTTAATTCCATCATCGTTTGTAATCAGTATTCTCATAACCAATCCTCGTTATTTTCCTTATATTCCTTAAGACGCGCATCGGCATCGTCGAGAAGCTTGCGGATCTCGCTCTTCTTATAGAGCGTCGCACCGCTTGCCGAGGCGTGGCCGCCGCCGCGGTACTTTTCGCCGATCTCGTTGACCGTTACAAATCTCGAACGCAGACGCACGCGGATAGTGCCATCGGAGTTATCAATGAATGCGATCCAGATCATACTTCCGCGGATCGAATCGAGATAGGAAACGCTTGCGCTTGCCTGCTCCTGAGTGAGTCCGAATTTCTCCTGCATAGCCGCAGTAACGTGGATATAAGCCACGCCGTTTTCGGTTCTCTTCATATTCTTATATACGTGCGCCTTGAATTTCAGCTGTTCGAAGTCGTCGATGTAGAGATTGGCGTAAAGATGATCGGTGTCAACGCCCGCCTCGAGCATCAGAGCCGCCGCGCGCATGGTGTCTCCCGACACACTGCGGAAGCGGAATCTGCCCGAATCTGTGACCATTCCGGTATAGATATAGGTCGCCGCCGCCTCGTTGATCTTCAGCTCATCGCGGAATTCCGCATAGAAGCGTGCGATCATCTCGCAGGTGGACGAGGAATGCTCCTCGACCCAGTTGACGATGCCGTAATTGTCGCGTGGGATATGGTGGTCGACCTTGACGATCTCACGGCAGAGCTTGTATTTGGAATTGGAAATTCTCTCCTCGGTCGCGGTATCGAGTACAAGAGCGAGCGCATCCGTGTACTCGGAGTCCTCCGCGGTGTCATTGTCCTCGCCGAGAAATTCGAGGTAGTCGCATTTCTGCCAGTCAAGGAGTCTGACATCCTTTTCGGGGAAGCTCAGGCGCAGTATCTCTCGCATACCCTTTGTCGAGCCAACGCAGTCGCCGTCGGGACGGATATGGCGGAAAAGGAAGATTCGGTCGTATTCCTTAATTTTATCGAGGACCTGCCTCATTAATTCCTTGCTCATTCTCCCGCCTCCGAAAGTTTATCGAGGTCGGCAAGCATCGCCATCGCCTCTTCTCTGTTTGCCACAGTCGCTCCGCTCGCCTTCTTGTGACCTCCGCCGCCGTATTTGACCGCGACGGGATTGATATTGTACTTGCTTGAACGGATCTCGCAAAGTACGCCCTCTTCGGTCTCGGTAAAGTTTACCCAGACGTCCACGCCGCGTATCTCAGCCATGGTCCCGACCATTCCGCGCGAGATCGCAAAGGTATCCGCGCCCGTAGCCTTCGCCTCCTCGAGAGTCGTGTAGATATAGGCTACGTTATGCTCGGTGAACTTTATCTTAAGCACGAACTCCGCTTTGAGTCTGATGTGCGAAAAATCGTCGGCGTAAAGATTACGGTAAATATCGTTGGTGTCGAATTTCTGCTCGCAGAGGTAAGCTGCGGTCAGGAAGGTCTGCGAGGTCGTGGAATCGTAACGGAATCTGCCCGAGTCGGTTATCATGCCCGTGTAGAGCGACTTTGCCGCCGCGGGCGTCATGCGCAGACCCGCATTCTTTGCAAAATCCGCAACGAGTCCCGCACAGCTCTCGAACGATGTATCGGTCAGCTCGAGGTCGGCGATCTTCTCGCAGAAAATGTGGTGGTCGATGCGGACCGTCTCGGCGGCGAGATTGTATCTGTCGTCGCTGATCAGAGCCTTTGCGGAGGTGTCGAGGATGATCGCAAGCGCGCCCTCGTAAACCTCATCTCCGATCTCGTCTATCTTCGAGCCCGTCATAAAAGAATAGCGTTTTGCGGCGTCGCCAACGGTATAGATCTTCTTTTCGGGGAAGTTTTCCTCCAGAAGGAGACGCAGACCGATCTGGCTTCCGAGCGCGTCGCCGTCGGGATTCGAATGGCGGTGGATGATAATTTTATCGTACTGCTTTATTTTCTCAAGAATTTTGTTATACATCAGTCAAAATATCCTTTGTATTCTACTTTGTAATCGCTTTCGGGGAAAAGATGGCGGTGGAGCTCGATGAAGTAATTGTCGGTCATGCCCGCAATATAGTCTACGACTATCTGGTTCGGCTCGCTGTTCTCGTAAGGCACGCTTCTCTTATAGTATGACTTATTTATATAGTCGATATGATGCGTGAAGATCGGCGAGGACTTGTCCCCGACGAGAATATCCCCGAGCAGTCGCTCATAGATATCCTTCATCATCGGCTTTGCCGTGACGTCGAGCCTTGCGCGGGTCGCCGCACTCTCGTAGATCAGGGCATAGTTATCCTTCTTTGACGCCTTCAGCGCCTTGAAATGCTTCGAGTCAAGCTTGATATAGGGCTTGCCGTAGCTGTTTTCTATAATATTTACAACGAGATTGTTGATTATCTCGGCATTGATCGAGCCGATATCCTCGTTTGTAAACGCATCTTCGGTGACGACCTTAGCACGCGCGGCATCCTGGCGGTCCTTGCCTAGATATGCGATGATGTCAGCCAGACGCACCACACATCCCTCGAGAGTCGAAGGCAGGAGAGTACGTGCGAATTTGACATCAGTATAACAACGCTCAATGATCTCGTCAAACTCGTCAAATCCCGAAAGCGACGAGGGAACGTACTCCTCAAGTTCAAGTTCGCCGTCATGAAAAGCTATGCCCGAGAGCGTCTGCAGACTGATGTTCAGCGGAAACTGCCATTCAAGCACGCGGACCGAGTGAATGTTGTGCATAAAATGCCTTCCCGTGTGCGCGAAATAGAGATCGTTGAGGTAGACCTCGCCCGTGTGCGCGAAGGGCGGATGGCCCATATCGTGTCCGAGCGCTATCGCCTCGATAAGATCAAGATTGAGGTTGAGCGCTCCTCCGATAGTCCTTGCAATACGCGAAACGAGCTGAACGTGCAAGGATCGGCGCGTGATATCGTCGTTCTTGATCAATGAGAAGACCTGCGTTTTGTCGGTGTATCTGTTGTAATAGGGACAATGCAGGATTTTGTCGATGTCATGCACAAAAGGCGGGCGCCAGATGCTCCCGCTGTCCTTTTTGAGGCTATTGCGCCTTGTTATCATCGAGTTTTCAAAACCCATGCGCTCGTAACTTCCGGTGCGCTTTTCCGCCTCAATTCGGCGGGTCAGCGCATCGGAAAGGGATTCGTATTTTAAAGCCATAGTTTATTTGATCACGATCGTTTTCGCCCAATCAATAAACTGATTGCGGTATTCCTGATATTTCTCGTTTTCGCTTCCGAATTCGAAGATGTAAAATGCGTCGTCACTCTTCATGAAAACGGTAAAATAGCTTCTGACATCGCCGGCGTTAGACTCCGCCTGCTCCTCAACAACGAGAAGACCCTCAATGTTCTTGAGATCCGCGGAAGGGGTAAATATCTCGTTGGTCTTAAGAAGATTGAGAAATTCGAGCTCACTCATCTGCGCGATGCCGGCATACTCGTCAAAGTCAAAAACGGTTACGGCAACAGAGCAGTCTCTCGAACCGAAATAATAAATGCCGTCCTCGTAATTCTCCGAAAATTGAGTGGTCAGCGTGATCTCGAATTCATCAGCAGTAAACTTCTTATCGTTGACGAACCAGACGTCCATCGTGCCTACAAAACCGATAACAAAACCGATCAGCGCGGCGATTATAATAGTAACAAGACCCTTTCTGCCCGAACGCTTACGGTTGGCAAGGATATCCTCGTCGGTCACGCCGTGGAAGCGGAAGGGGTTGCCCGCACCGGGATTGTAAGTGCACTTTCCGCCGATCTCAACGTCGGAAACGCCTGCGGGGATGCGGTAGTAATCGTTGCAAAGATTCTTCGAAAGCTTATCTGCTATTACAATGACTCTTATCTCTTCATCGGGAATATCAAAGGACACGGTCTCTCCGTTTGCGATCTTGCAGACTTTTCTGCAAGGAATATCCGCGATCACGGTTTCGGGTGCGTTTGCATCCTCAACGTATACGTTCAGCTTACCAAGGCAGCCGACAAAGCTCTTGTCTCGTGTTAAATATACTTTTCTCATATTGAAAACCTCCAAATTCATTCATAATAAGTATACCATATTAAGAGCCGATTGTCAATGTGATTTTGAAAAAAAGGTCCCGCCGCCCTGACGGGCGACGGGTTTTCGAAAGGAGCACGATCAGTCTCTCTTCTTCAAAATAATTGCAGTACCGAGAATTGCGATAATCGCAACGCCTGCGGATACGATAGAACCGCATCCTTCTTCTCCGGTTGCATCGGTATCTGTGCCTTCGGGCTTGGAAGTTGTGCCTTCAGGATCAGTAGCACCGGGAGTCTCGGTTGTCGAGCTATCAGGCTCGGTAGTTGTATCGGTCTGACCGGGTTCGGTAGTGGTCTCACCGGTAGTGACATCGGATCCGGTAGCGGGAATCACCTCGGTCTCCTTAAACGCGCAGACGATACATGCGCGCTCGCGCAGACCGTCAGCGGTCTCGGTAGCCTCGGTAACAGTCTTCCAGTTGCCGAATACGTGATCCGCGGGAGTTCTCTTCTCGCCGCATGTATTACAGTCGGCGTCGCAAACGCTGTCATACTTGTGGGAAGTTACTCTGACCTCGCCGCAGGTATTACAGTTCGCGTCGCAGTCATTATCGTAAACGTGACCTACGATCTGTCTCTTCTCACCGCACTTATCGCAGGTGTCGTCACAGTCATTGGCATATGCGTGACTTACGCCCGTACGAACTGCGCCGCAGATGTTACAGTCGGAATCGCACGCGTTAGCGTAATGATGCTGCTCGTAATCCTTTTTCTCGGAACAGCCCGAGCATGCATACCAATGACCTACGCCGTCGCTTGTCCAAGTAGTAGTCCACTTGTGAGTGTGACCCTTTGCAGGAGCGATTACGGTGTTACAAACAGTACAGATCTGAGGTGTGGTCTCGGTTGCCTCAGGACCGGGAGTGTGATCGGGAGCCTTGATGCTCTGGGTCACACGTGAAAGCTCGGTCTTACAAAGAGTGCAGTAAACAACAGACTCGTAAGTTCCGTCAGCAGCGCAGCTTGTGGGCTGCTTCTCGTTCTCCTTAACGGCAGTACCGCGAACGTGATCGAGCTTATCGGTTACCTTGATCTCGGAGGAAACCTTCTCCTTACATACTGTACAGTATGTAACGAGATCGTAATGTCCGCCCTTGGTGCAGGTAGCGGCAACTTCGTTTTCCTTGACGGGGGTACCATTGTTATGAGCTACCTTCGGAACAGTCTCCTTGACAGTCTCGAGCTTTGTGTTACATTCCTTACAGTAAGTTACCTTGTCGTGACTTCCTTCCTTAAGGCAGGTAGCCTCAACTACGTTTTCGTAAACAGGAGAAGCAGCGACATGATCAAGCATATCGAGTTCTGTAGTGTTACGTCTAAGCTCGATTCCGCAAGCAGAGCACTTGGAGATCTCAACAACCGATCCCTTCTTGGTGCAAGTAGCGGGAGTATGGATAACTTCAGGCGCACCGGGAGTGTGGTCACCCTTTGAATCGGTAGTCTTGGTACGGCTGATCTCTTTCTTACAGAGAGTGCAGTAAACTACGGAATCATATGTTGCGGGAGTATTGCAGTTGCCTGCAACGCGATTCTCTATAACTGCCTCGCCGGGCGTATGATCCTCGGAAACGGGGATAATAACAGCCTTGCGGGAAAGTTCAACGGAACAAACCGTGCAATATACTACCTCATCATAGGAACCTACGTTTGAGCAGGTTGCGGGTACTACCTTCTCTTTAACGGGAGTACCGGGGACACATTGACCGTGAGAAGATCCGACAACCTTGACAGTAGTAGAAGCTGAATTGATCGTATAGTCTGTATCAGCAACACCGCTCACGATCTTGAGGGCATCGCCTACAGATGTATCAACCTTGATAGTAGTATTGCCCGGTGCCGCATTAGCGTCAACCTTAAACTTGAGCTCAACGAAAGTGCCGGTCGCGGTATAGATCTTGGGGTTGTTTTCGAAGAGAACGCCCATCGTACCGGCTACGACGATAGCGCTTCCTACGTTATTCTTATCATATCTGTTATTAACAGTAATTGTTGCATCCTTAAAAATGCTTGTGTCGGAAGATGCTTCAACGTATGTCAGTACCGATGAATCATAGGTGACAACTGCTTTGAGCCAGCAAATACCGGTATTCTCGGTAACCTCTACTAAAATTGTAAATTCGGTATTTGCAGATACAGTGGGAGCCGAAGCCCCCACTGCATATGTCAGTTTATTTGATTCAGCAGATACTGACAGCGAAAGAGCAACTGTGAGACACAAGATGAAAAGGATGGAAATTAATCTCTTTTTCATTTGTTCTCCTTATTTAGTTGTTCTTATTCGTTTGTCAATTATGCTCTGGGCTCAATGGGAGTAGAGCCAGTGTTCTCTTCTACGGGCTTGAAGTACTCTTCAACGGTGGTAGCACCGGTGAGGATTGCGTAGAATACTCTGAGGTCTTCTGCATCGATCTTACCGTCAGCATTGATATCTGCAGCTACATCATACTCGTTGAAGAGGATGAGAGTGTAGATAGCAAGAGCGTCGTTCATGTTGAGAGTGCCATTGTCGTCCATATCGAAGATCTGAGCAAGCTCGATGGAAACAGAGTTTGCACCGTTCTTGAAGGAAGCAACTGCCTTACCGGTCTCATCGATGAAGTCTGCAGTGTAGGAGTTGAAGCCAAGGAAGTCATCAACGTTACCTACGGAGATCTGTGCTGCAGAGTATGCGGTAGAGATAACCTTGAACTGGAGAGTTACGAGGTTCTGGTTGCCCTTAACTGCAACGTGAGCGTTGTCAGCGGAAGCAGCGATTCTAACGATACCAGCCTTAACGGTAACCATCTTGCCGGTCTGTCTGTCCATGATCTCCTGCTCAACATCGGTAGCAAGACGGGTGTTGAACTTGGAATCCTGGTTGAATGCGGTAGCATCAGCGATGTACTCGAGAGCTTCAGGGTTGTACTGAAGTGCGAAGTCGAGACCCCAAACGTTTACGCCGTTAAGGGAGCCGAGGTCGAGAGTTACGGTGATGATGGAGCCCATGGTAGCGTAAGCATCAGCTTCGCCGTTTACGTCATAGGATACGAGAACTTCGATACCCTTATCCTTCATGGAAGCAGCTTCACCCTTGTAGCCACAAGCTGCACAAGGCTGCTTGCCGGACTTGTAACCGTTCTGAGCGTAGTTAACTACAACGGATACGGGGTCAGCGTGGTTGTCCTTGTCGATACCAATGATATTGGTTACGGAACGGATACCGCAATCCTCGCAGAACTTGATGGTGTAGCCTTCGTCTACGCAAGTTGCAGGAACGGTCTCAGCCTTGGTGTAGTTGTGAGCGATAGAGATGGTCTTGTCGCAAACTACGCAAACACGATCCTTAACGGAAGCGTTGTCACACTTGGTGGTGAGGATCTCGCCAGCAGCGTTAACGTGTCCGCCGGTAGCAGGAGAGTAGCTGGTGAGGTACTCGTAAGCACAGTACTCACAGATGTACTGATCGTAACCAACCTTGGTGTGGTCAGCCTTACCCTCAGACTCGTCAACGAGCTTGATGGTGGAAACGCCAGCGGGAGTGGTGTGCTCGAGCTTAGCAATTGCAAGTGTAGCGTTGTTAGCCTTGTTATCCTTAACAGTGCCGTTAGCCTCAATTACGAGCTCTGCACCATTGGTAAGAGTAACGGTGATCTTCTTGCCTTCGAACTTAGCGTCAGTCTCAGCAAGCTTGATGGTCTCGATTGCGTTGGTTCTGGTGTTCTTGTAAACGCGGTTAACTTCGAGAGTCTTACAAGCGGTACAATACTTAACGTTTGCAACGCCTGCCTGGTTACAAGTAGCGATGGTACCTGCAACGATATCCTTCCATGCATGTGCATCGTCAACAACGGTGTAAGCGGTGGAAGCTGTGTTATCAGTGTAAGTCTTGTTACACTTGGTACACTGCCAGTAAGTTACCTTAGAGCAGTTGGTGGTCTTCTCTACGAGAGTAGAAGCACACTTGTTGATAACAGTGGTCTTAAGAGTGGTCTGAGAACCGTCAGCGTTCTGAACGTAAGCTGCGTTACAGAGAGCACATACACTGTGAGCAACAGTACCGGTCTTGTCGCACTTAGCTGCAACGCCGGCAACATCCTTAGCCTTAACGTGACCCTGGATACCGGTGTTTACATAAACAGCGTTTCCGCAGGTAGGACAGGAGTAGACGTCGTAGGAAGGAATGGTGCAGTTACCAACAGAGGAAGCAACGGGCTTGCCGAGGGAATCAGCAGACTTACCGTCGCGGTAGGAGTAAGTAACCTTGCCATTAGCATCGGTGTTCTTGAACGCGATACCGTGGAATACTTCAGCCTCTTCCTTGCTGGAGAACATTACCTGAGAGTTAGCATTTACATAGTCGGTGTTGGTGGTTACGCCACATGCGGAACACTTAAGAGCAACTCTGGTGGTCCAAGCAGCGAGAGTAGTTGTAGCCTTAGCACAGTTATGAGACTCAACGGTGAGCTCCATCTTGTGACCTGCAGCAGGACGCTGGTCAACTTCGAAGTAGGTAGCGCAGCCGTTTTCGCAAGTCCAAACGTATACAACGCCCATTTCGCAGGTAGCATCGGGAAGCTCCTTAGCGTCGTAAACAGGCTTGCCGTTATACATTACGAAAGGCTTGTGGTTATCGTTGGTAGGAATAACTTCGGTCTTAACGATCTTGTTGTAGGTCTTGCCGTCCTTAACTTCAACGATGTTGGTCTGAGCAACAGAAGAGCAGTTCTCGTTGCAGCAGAGAGTGTAGGTAGCACCGGGAGTAGCACAAGTAGCTGCTACGGTCTTGGTTACGGTCTTGTGGCCGGTAGCTGCGATAGGAGTTACCCAATACTCGCCACAAGTTCTACAGAGAAGGTACTCGTAACCCATGGTGGTACAAGTGGGCTTAGAGGCAAAATTATGCTGAGCCTCTACGTCCTGGTGATCCTTCTCGGTAACGGTAGCCTTACAGGTGTTACAGGTGTAAGTAATATCACAACCGGAAACCTTCTTGGTGCCGTCCTTAACAACGTGTCCGCCCTTATTGGGGATAACAACGTCCTTGGAATCAATCTTGTCGATTTCTACATAGGTCTTATCCTTAAGGATATAGAGCTTATGGCAGTCATCGCACTTGTAGATAGCGTAAGAACCGTCCTCGGTGCAGGTTGCGTCAACAGCTGCCTTAACGAGAGACTTGGACTTGCACTTGCATGCTACATCAAGGATCTGAACAGTCTTGGTGTCCTTGCAATCCTTGCAGGTGAAGAGAGCTTCGCCGGCAACGTACTTGCCAGCTTCCCACTTGGGCTCAAGGGTAACCTTGGTGAATTCCCAAGTATGCTCGTCAGTCTTCTGAGTCTTACAGATAGAGCACTCGAAAACCTTCTCGCAGCCTATGCCGGAGATCTCAACGAACTTATGAGAGTCTTCCCACTTGGTGGTGCGAACTCTGGTTTCCTTACATACGCTACACTTCTCGTAGTTCTTACCATCGGTCTTGGTAGCGCAGTTTACAGCAACGTTCTTGCGGTCGCTGGTGTTGGAGTTATCAACCCACTTGTGACCTGCAGCCTTGCTGCCAAAATTGTCAGCAAACTGCTTGCCGCACTTGTTACACTTGTATGCAGTGTAAGAAGGATCGGTACAGGTTGCTGCTACTTCGCCAAGCTCTGTGTATTCACAGTTCTTGACAGTGTGAACAGTCGGGCAACCGGTATCGTTAGTAATAGCCGCGAATACGGACGCAGGTACGAGCGACATTACCATGATTGTTGCCAGAATGAACGCAAAAATCTTTTTCATGTTTTCTTTCCTTTCGAAAAATGTATTTTTTTGGGGCCGTCATGCCATGCTTTCGACAAGATATTGTGTCTTATCCTGAGACTTGACACAATGCCCGTCGCCCCCGCATACCAAGCGTCAATTGATACACTTCGGCATAGCATAACATCACGTAAGATATTGTACACTACTTTTCGCTTTTTGTCAAGACCTTTTGAAAAAATATTTTCCAAAAATAAAAAAAAGTTGTCAATTTTCCTCCCCTTTTCTATGGCGTTGGGTTATTATGGAAGAAAATATTATTTCTGGCATTTTTCCGTCCGATCCTTCTTTACCGCGTTTTTTCTATACCAAAACGCCGCGGCGTCTCCTCGTCTTCACCAAACCTTCACCCGCGAAACGATTGACTTTACGTCGAATTTATGCTATAATATTACCGATAAATCTGCAAGGAGGTGTAATCTATGAACCGTCGGCGCGCGCGGCGCATTTCTCTGTTTTTTCTGGCGCTTATCATATTCGCGATCCCGATAATCACGCCGCTTCTCGAGCTTTCGGGCGGTCACAATCACACCTGCTCGCCGAGCCGATGTCTGCTTTGCAAGGTTTCGGGCACTCTCGGCACGATAACGGACGCATTTGCGGCTTTTCTTTGCGCGTTTCTTCCTTTTATTATATTATTCTCGCGCAAGATTTCCCTTCTGCCGCGTCCCCGCCGATGCACCGACACGCCCATCGCGCTCAAAACTAAAATTCTGTCGTGATCTTCCTTTGAATTTTTTGCCATTCACAAAATTCAAAGGAGTTAAAAAATGATCAGAACAACAAATCTTTCAAAACATTTCAAAAACGAGACCGCGATCGACTACAGCGACCTCGTTTTCGAGGACGACAAGTCCTAT
This sequence comes from Eubacteriales bacterium, assembly GCA_045535915.1. Lineage (GTDB taxonomy): Bacteria > Bacillota > Clostridia > Oscillospirales > CAG-272 > CAG-390. Next base: position 13,455 of record JAZSMP010000360.1, read on the forward strand.
ATGATCCTCGGCGCTTCGGGATGCGGTAAATCCACCCTGCTCAATATGATCGCGGGGATCCTTTCGCCCGACCGTGGCAGCATTGAGATCGCGGGTGAGGAAATGTCCTCAAAGCCGCAAAAGGAAAAGGACAAATTCCGTATTAATAAAATAGGATACATTTTTCAGGATTTCAAGCTCATTCCCGAAATGAGCGTCATTGACAATATCAATATCCTCCGCCTTGAAAAGGTGGACACGTCCGCGGCGGACGAGGTGCTTGATTCGCTCGGCATCCTCGACAAAAAGCATAAGAAGGTGAAAAACCTTTCGGGCGGCGAGAGACAGCGTGTTGCCATCGCGCGTGCGATCGTCAAAAAACCCGATATCATCCTTGCTGACGAGCCGACCGGCAACCTCAACTTCGCAATCGGCGAGGCTGTCATCCAACAGCTTATCGACGTTTCAAAAGGAAAGACTCTCATCGCCGTCACGCACGACGACCGTCTTGCTAAATACTTCGATTTCACTATCAATATGAACGAAGTTACGGGAGGTCGCCGCGATGTTTAAGTTTGCAATCAAAAATATGGCGATCAAGAGGGTAAAGATCATCCTCATCGTCATTTCGATAGTTATCTCGGCGTCGGTCGCTCTGCTCGCCTACAATATCTCAGAGCAGGTGGACGAAGGCTTCAAGAGCACCGCGGCTTATTACGATATGATCATCGGTCCCGCGGGAAGCTCGACTCAGCTGGCGATGAACACTATGTTCTTCACCGACAAGCCTCTCGGCACGATCTCTTATGAGTACGTGGAAAAGCTTCAGGCAGATATGCGCGTCAACGCGGCGGTCCCCTTCACGATGGGCGACTCCTACAACGGTGCGAAGATCGTCGGTACGGTCCCCTTCTTTATAGAAGGTAAGGAACTTGACGCGGGAGTGCTCTTCGGAGAGAAGTTCGAATGCGTTCTCGGCTCGGCTGTGGCGAAGAAGTACGGTCTCAGCCTCGGCGACGAGCTTATCACGTCGCACGGTCTTTCCGAGGGCGGTCACGCACACGAGGCGAATCCTCTGCGCGTTGTCGGCATCCTCAAGCAGACCAACACTTCTTACGACAACGTGATCTTTACCGCGGTCGAGACCGTCTGGGCAACGCACGATCACGGTCACGAGGAACACGAGGAGCACGAGGAGCACGAGGAGCACGGAGAGATCTGCGCGATCCTTGTCAAGTCGAAGAGCTTCAACCACTACAATGCGCTGAAGTCGGAATTCAGCGAGGATTCAAAGCTTCTCGTTATCAATCCGTCGGAGGTCCTGCGCGAGGTGCTCGAGAACGTGGATATGAGCTCGAAGATCGTTTACATCCTCTGCATTATTATATTAATAATGAACATTTTTATCATATCGGTCATCACGCTGCTCAATATGTACGACTCGAAAAAGGAGATCGCGCTGATGCGCCTGATCGGTATCGGAATGGGCAAGATCAATCTGCTCTACATCTTGCAGAACGCGCTGATCGGTCTCATTTCGACCGTTCTCGCTTTCGGGGCGTCGAGGCTCTGCCTTGTACTGATGGGCGAATACGTTGCGTCGATGGGTATTGTTCTCAACTCGGCGCGAATCTACCCGCTTGAGCTTGCCATTATGGCATTGGTATTCGTTATCAGCGTTATCCCGACCGTCATATGCACGGCGAATATGTCAAGAAAGGACGGCCTTTCCGAATGATCAGAAAAATTGCTTTTATACTGGCTTTCATTTTGCTGTTCCCTGCCCTTACCGGATGCGGAGGCTCCGGCGTAAATGAAGAAATCTCCGCGCCCGAGGAGAGCGGCATTCAGCTGCTTTCGTTCTCGCAGGCGCAGAGCATCGATGAGATGCGGAAGCTCGACGGCAAGACCGTCAGCATAATCGGGTATATGTCTACGCTTTCGCCGATCTCGGGCGAGTTTATGTACCTGATGAATCTGCCTTACCAGAGCTGTCCGTTCTGCGTTCCGAACACGACTCAGCTTGCGAACACCATGGCGGTCTACGCAAAATCCAAAAAGGGATTTGAGTTCACCGACCGCGCGATCCGAGTCACGGGAGTGCTCGAATTCGGCGACTACACCGACGAGTTCGGTTACGAATACGGCTACCGCATCAAGGACGCAGAATACACCGTTATCGACGAGGGCGATCTTGATCCGAAGATCAAGCTCTGGCAGCAGCTTGCATCGACCGACGTGATATCTGATGTATACCAGATGTACGAGTACGTCAACTTCCTCTGCTTCTGGCCGACCTACACGGCGCAGTTCGAGGGCGGTTCGGACTACCTCTATCCGAGCGACGTCGAATTATTTTGCAAAAACGACGGCGCGCAGTTCAATTACGGCTACAAGGAAGGGTATTTTGACGATCTCGTCGCGAAGGTCGAAAGCGTAAGCAAGACCGACTTTACCGCACTCGTCGAGAACATCCGCAAAGCCGAAGCTTTTGCCGCAGAAGTTCTGGCAGAAATAGACGCCGGCAGCTACACGGCAGTCACGGAATATTCAAATGTCTTCGGCGACGGCAGAACGCAGTACAAAATGAACCGTGCGGAAGAGTTTGACGCACGAATGCAGCAGATCTACCGCGAATTTGCCGAATGGCTTGCGACGTGGGAAATTTAATCCCGCGGAGCGGGATTAAATAGTGCAAAGTGCAGAGTGCAGAGTGCAGAGTGCAGAGTTAAGGTAAATTCCCTCGCTTTGCTCGGAAATTATTAATTATGATAATTATGTTTCTGCTTGATAACCTTTTGTGCTGTTCTAACCCGATGTTTAGTAAATAATAAAAAACTCGAGATATAATGAAGTTTTACGCTTCACTGTATCTCGAGTTTTCTATTTAGTTGTTATATTGTTTAGCAATAGCAAAGGATCATCAGCACAAAAC
>JAZSMP010000381.1:0-5909 GCA_045535915.1 Eubacteriales bacterium
CGCATCTCCCTCGGGATTCGGGATATCGCGTACGACAGCTTCGAGGACGTCGTGGATATTGAGTCCGGCCTTAGCCGAGACTGCGGGGCAGACCTCCGCGGGAATACCGATGATGTCCTCGATCTCGCCCCTGCAACGGTCAACGTCGGCGCTGGGAAGGTCGATCTTGTTGATGACGGGAACGATCTCAAGTCCCGCGTCGACCGCGAGATACGCATTCGCAAGAGTCTGAGCCTCGATGCCCTGTGTCGCGTCAACGACCAAAAGCGCGCCCTCGCAAGCGTTGAGCGAGCGCGAGACCTCGTAGTTGAAGTCAACGTGGCCGGGGGTGTCGATGAGATTGAAGATATAATCTTCACCGTTATCTGCTTTATAGTCAAGTCTTACCGCGCGCGCCTTGATAGTGATACCGCGCTCGCGTTCGAGGTCCATATTGTCAAGGACCTGCTCTTCCATATCGCGCTTTGCGACAGCACCCGTCTCCTCAAGCAGACGGTCTGCAAGAGTGGATTTGCCGTGGTCGATATGCGCTATTATCGAAAAATTTCTGATCTTGTTGTTGTTAGCCATTTTATTCTCTCTTGCCGGGTTTTTCCCGTTAATATACATAGTCATTATATATTATAACCTATATTTTTCGACAAAACAAGAGGAAAATGAAAATTTTATCTAAATGTAAGAAAAAATATAGAAATAAATATTATTGCTCTTTGATAACTTCAAATCAGTATTGTTACTTTTGCTTTTTACGCGATTTTTCGATCATCCTTGCCATCGGCTTGCGCAAGGTAAAAATCAGAAGGGGTATAAGGCAAAGCCAATACAGAACCGTAATGATCGAAGCCCATGTAAATCCCATCACAGCAAAAGGGCTTTGCCCGAAAATCGAAAAGCACGCACCGATCACTATCCAATGCAGCCAGCAAATAGTCAACCCGACTCTTTTCCTGATCGCAAGACAGAGCAAGCCGAGCACGACCATATAAATCCTGACAAATAACAGTACAGTATCGATCAGCACAAAAATGAGCGTCGCCAAAAGCCCGACAGCAATGAAGATAAGACCGAGAATCTGTTGTACCGTGATCGTTTTCTGAGCGGGTGCCGGCGCAGGAGCCTCGCTTTTCTCTTCTTTTTTACCTACTCCAATATATTCGACAGAAACCGAGAAAAGCTCCGCGAGCGCGATAAGATTGTAGGTATCCGGCGCGCAAAGATCCTGTTCCCATTTGGATACCGCCTGACGGCTGATGTCAAGCTTCTCCGCTACATATTCTTGTGAATAACCGTGTTCCTTACGAAGCGCGGATATCCTGCTTCCAATTGTGTTCATTTTGTTCACCTCCGTAACTATTTTATCATTTTTCGGGGTTGCAAGCCACCAACTATCGCGCAACTTTAGGTTGCGGGGTGTTTTTGTTTACATATCGCTTCAAAAATATCAATGCAGAATGAGAGTAGTTTATGTTTTTTGAATTGTAATAACACGAGCCGGTAGTACTTTGTTTCAACTAAAAGTTTATATTTATACTTATATTGAAAGCTATGTTCGCACAAACAAGCGGGGGTATGGGGGTGCACCCCCCATAAAAAAGAAACGATGTCATCCTGAGGTGCGCCCGCAGGCCGCTTGGCACCGAAGGATCTCGTGACGGCCGAGTTGTTCCTCGGGCGGCGCGGAACCGGCACAAAAAGATTTAATGTGCATAACCGTATAATCTATGACAAAAGTATATGATATTGCTTTTAAAAGACAAAGTTTGATGTGCCTTTTTTATATTTTGTCTTTTGAATGAGCTAACATTGCTATTTGACAATAATTATACGTTTATTCACATCAAATTCCACCGTACAGGCACCGCGCCGCCCTTGTAAATGGGGGCGGCACGAGATTCTTCGGCGTCAAGCGGTCTGCGGACGCGCCTCAGAATGACATCGCTTTTTCTGCAGGGGCTTCGCCCCTGCACCCCTGCTTAACAAGTGCGAACATAGCTTTCTACAATAAAGTAATTGTAAAGATTTCGTTGCTACAAGGCACTACATACTCGTAATAATATTCATCTAATAATTCTAACAGCTCTCGTACCAAAATAACTGCCCCATTGCATTCAATGAGGCAGTCATAAAAACAAATTTTATTACTCACAAAGAGAAAGATGAATATCGTAAAGACGCTTGATTTCTGACATGCGGAAATCGCAGATCTCTTCCATAGTTCCGATCTGTTCGGGAGTGAATCCTTCAAGCGCGCCCTCTTTGAGCTTTTTCTTATACATCTTATCAACGGTAAGTGCGAACTTGATATCAAAGGACACGATACGTCCGTCAACCTCGGCTACGATGCAGTCGCACTTGCCGTCAAGGAGAAGGTCGATGGCGTAGCTTCCCATTTCGGTAGCGGTAAGTCTGTCGCGGAGTGTGGGCGAGCCGCCGCGGACGATATGAGCCAAGCGCGCAAACTTGGTTTCGATGCCGGTCTTTTCCTGGATGACCTTCTTGAGATCCTCGCCGTAGGGCTTGCCTTCCTTGTTGAATACGCCCTCGGAAACAACAACGAGCATGCTTCTCTTACCCGCGTTTTTCGCCTTGAGGATACGCTCGATAGCGGCGTCCTCATCGAAGGGGAGCTCGGGAATTGCAATTGCAACAGCACCCGATGCGATACCCGTCTTGAGCGCGATCTCGCCGCAGTCACGTCCCATGACTTCAATTACGTTGCAGCGTGCGTGAGACTGGCAGGTGTCACGGAGCTTGTCGATAGCTTCCATGGCGGTGTTCATAGCGGTGTCAAAGCCGACGGTGTAGTCGGTAGCGGTGATATCGTTGTCAATAGAACCGGTTACGCCGATGGTGGGAATACCGCGGAGGGAAAGATCGGTCGCACCGCGGAAGGTTCCGTCGCCGCCGATGGCAACGATAGCGTCGATATTGTTCTTCTTGCAGGTCTCAATAGCCTTCTGCATGCCCTCTTCGGTCTTGAATTCGTCGCAACGATCGGTCAGAAGGATGGTACCGCCGAGATTTTCGATATTAGATACTGCGCGTGCGTCAAGATCGATCATCTCGTTCTTGATAAGTCCGCTGTAGCCGCCGAGGATACCCTTGACCTTAAGTCCGTTTGCAAGCGCACGGCGGGTAATAGCGCGGACAGCACTGTTCATGCCGGGCGCGTCTCCGCCCGATGTGAGAACTCCGATGGTGTTGAATCTTTTCATAGTTTTCTCGCTTCCTGTCGATAAAATCGACGATTATTATTAACCCTTATATTGTAATATATTATTCCACTAAAATCAAGAGGTATTTTGTGATTTTTGTAAAGTTTTGTCGTTTTTTCAAGAATTTATTGCCAAGGACATCGCATTAGTCGCCGCGCAGATACGGATAAACTCTCGTGAACGCTTCGGGGAAAGCTGAAGGAGTTTGGATTTTTCACCGTCCTTCGTCGAAACCGCGATGTAGACCGTTCCGACCGGCTGTTCGGGAGTTCCGCCGCCGGGTCCGGCAATACCCGTTGTAGCAATACCGATATCGGCACCGAGCGCAATTCTGACGCCGCGTGCCATCTCGCACGCAGTCTCTGCCGAAACAACGCCGTATTTTTCAATAGTCTCGCGGCTGACTCCGATCAGCTTGACCTTCGCATTGACCGCATACGTCACGCATCCGCCGAGGAAAACGTCCGAGCAGCCCGCAATATCCGTGATGCGCTTTGCGATAAGTCCGCCGGTGCAGGACTCTGCCGTAGCAACCGTCAAGCCTCTCTCGCGCAGAGAGAGAACGAGCGCGTTTTCTATGCTGTCAACGTCAATGCCGTAGATAAACTGACCGACCTCGGTCTTTTTTATCTCTTCGATCAGCGCGTCGCACATATCCGATGCCGTCTTTCCGTCCTTTGCCTTTGCGCTGACTCTGACGCGCACCTCTCCGTTGCCCGCGTATGGTGCGACGGTGGGATTGGTCAGCTCCGTCATCATATGATAAAGTTTTTCTTCGACCGCCGATTCACCCATACCGAGGATGTGGATATTTTTCGATACTATAACAGAATCCGAACGCTCGAAAAGATAGGGCTCAACTCTGTCACGCCACATCGGCTCAAGCTCGATGGGAGGTCCGGGAAGCAGGATGGCGGTCTTATCTTCCTGCTCAATGACGAGTCCCGGCGCCGTTCCATAGTCATTTTGCAGAACGCGCGCACCAAGCGGTGCCATTGCCTGTTTTTCGTTATTCTTGGTCATCGTTCTGCAAGTAGATGCAAAATACGACTTCATTCGCTCAAGAGCTTCCTCATTCAGCTCAAGCGGCAGACCGAAATACTCTGCGACCATCTCTTTGGTGATATCGTCGCATGTCGGGCCGAGACCGCCGGTCAGAATAAGACAATCCGAGCGCGAAAAAGACTCGGCAATCGCCTGCCGCATGCGTTCGGGGTTATCGCCCACGACCGCCTGGCGGTAGACAGGTATCCCAAGCGCCGCAAGCCTCCTCGAAATATACGAGGCATTTGTGTTCGTTATGTCGCCGAGCAAAAGCTCCGTGCCGACACATAAAATCTCTGCGCTTCTGACATCTTTCATTGCCGAGTCTTCCTTTGTTATTTAATTGGTTTTATTATTTGTTGAGAATTGTAACATCCATATGAGGATATGCACAGGACACGCCCTCTGCCTCCAAAGCCTTACGGATCTCGGTGGTAAGGTCGAACTTAACGCCCCAGTAATTGCCAGCCTCAGTCCATGCGCGGACGGTAACAACAACAGCCGAGTCGCCAAGATTGGTAACACGTGCAAAAACATCCTGGTCGGTCTTTACCTGAGCGTGAGCGGCTGCAACTCTCTTTGCGATCTCGCAAGCCTTCTCGGAATCCGATTCGTAAGTAATGCCGAAGTCGATATCAACACGGCGGAGATCCTCGCGGGAGTAATTGATGACGGTATTGTTCATCATTGCGCCGTTGGGAATGGTCACATGCTTGTTATCGGGGGTGATGATAAGGGTGTAGAAGATGCCGATCTCACGAACTGTGCCCGATGCGCCTGCAGCCTCGATAAATTCACCAACGCTGAAGGGGCGGAACAGAAGGAGCATGATACCGCCTGCGAGGTTCGAGAGCGAACCCTGCATAGCAAGACCGATAGCGACACCGCAGGACGCGATAGCAGCGATAACGCTTGCCATAGGCACGCCGAGAATAGCTACGATACAAACGATAAGGATGACCCAGAGTCCGATAGATACGAAGGAGTTAAGGAAGGAGCGGACTGTCGGATCCATCTTTGCGAATCTCTTGCCGTTCGGGAATATTTTGAGAACGAGCTTGATGATAAGCGAACCGATGATCCAGGTGAGGATCGCGCCGAGGAGCTTAAGTCCTACGTTCTGCGCAACCGTGATGAGCCAATTGAGGAAGTTTTCCATTTGTTGTTTGATTTCCTTTCAAAAATAAATTTATAATAATATTATAGCACAATAAATAAGAAAAGTAAAGTAAAAGAGCAAAAATAATGTCGCAGAGCGTTGATTTTTTCTGAGTTAAGATGTATAATATTCCATGAGGTGAAAATATGGGAATTACATATAAAAACTGCAATATCTGCCCGCGAAAATGCGGTGTTGACAGAGAATCAACTGTTGGAATCTGCCGATCGGGTGCCGTGCCGATGATCTCACGTGTCTCCCGTCATATGTACGAGGAGCCCGCAATATGCGGCAAAAGGGGCGCGGGAACGGTATTCTTCTCGGGCTGTAATCTCGGATGCGTTTTCTGTCAGAATTCCGCGATCAGCCGGAAAAGCACGGGCAAAGAATTTGACACAAATGCGCTTGCCGAGCTTTTTCTGACGGTTGCGGAAAGCGGAGTTGAATGTCTCGATCTCGTCACGCCGACGCACTTTACTCCCACAGTCTCA
>JAZSMP010000031.1:0-5668 GCA_045535915.1 Eubacteriales bacterium
CGAATATAACTGCGGCACCCGCTTGCGGGTGCCGCAACTCTGCCTGTAAGCCGGGTTCTGTCGTGGACGACCATCTGTCTTTGCTATGTGTCGCCACATAGCTCTGAGGTTTCCCTCATGCCACCCGGGAGCATATGTCGGGCAAACGGCTCCCATACGGTGTTGCTTCGGATAGGGTTTACAGCGGACCTATGTTACCATAGGAACTGGTGAGCTCTTACCTCGCCTTTCCATCCTTACCGATATCTCGGCGGTTTATTTCTGTTGCACTTTCCCGGCAGTCACCTGCGGCTGACGTTATCAGCTATCCTGCCCTGTGAAGCCCGGACTTTCCTCACGGTAAAACCTTTCGGCACAATACCGCGCGGCCGTCCGGCAGAGTTGCTTACATATTATAACACAGTCTTCCCCCTTTGTCAACCGAAAAAGACGCCATTTTTCTCTTCTTACGAAATAATTTAACAAATAAGTCTTGACAAATTGCAAAATATGTGATATTATATAATATGCATTTTTGCGTATCGGATTTCCCCGTTTGGAGGGATATCGAAGTGGTCATAACGAGGCGGTCTTGAAAACCGTTTGGGGGAAACCCCACAAGGGTTCGAATCCCTTTCCCTCCGCCATTTTTTGGATATTCCGAATCGCAAATACAATTCTGTAAGGAGGTTTGTATCAATGTCACCTATCGAACTCACTCTGGGCATCATTCTTCTGGTGTTCGCTGTTTTCCTTGTAGTAGCTGTTCTTCTTCAGTCTTCTAACGAGCAGGGAATCGGTGTTATCGCAGGCGCAGGCTCGTCTTTCCTCGGCAAAGACAGAAGCAACCGTCTCGACAAGACCCTCAACAAGCTCACCCCCATCATTGCAGGCGCATTTGCAGTCATCGTTCTTGTAATGTACCTCATCGTTGCTTGATCAAACAAACGAAACAGAAAAAACCGCGCATCGCGCGGTTTTTTCTATACACCAAGTGCAAAACGAAGTTTTGCACTTGAAGAGCCGCGCGGCGGAGATACGCGCGCTTATCGCCGCCGCCCAAATCAAAGATTTTGACGGCTTCCCTCGGCGCGCGGACTCGCGTGGCTCGTCTGAAAGGTGTTTTTTCGGTCGGCAAAGCCGCCGAAAAAACGATTTTTATTATATTAACCGTTTAATAATATTAAGCAGTTTTCAACTTTATTTATTAAGCGTGATATCATATATCGCGTAATAATGCGAAGCACCGTTCTTCTCCGAGCAATCAAGCCAGAAAAGCAGTCTTTCGCAATCCTCGATAGCGAGAGTAAGCCTTTGCGGCTTCATCTCCGCAGTCAGAAGAAGATCTGCAAGACACTTTTCATCCGCCGCTATAATAAGATTCGTTGCGTCTTCGGTGCCCGAAACAAGATTTTTCGAATGAAACGCCACGGTAAAGCTGACCGAAGTATAGCCTCCGCCCGAGATATTCGCCATGGCAAAAGCAGACTTGTGCGCCGCACCGTCATTTGACATTTCAATAACGGCAAGATCTCTCTCGGTAATATCGGTACCGATATATCCCGAGCCTATTACCTCATCCATATTCGGTTTGAGATTTACGGAGGTGCGCAGGATAATGCCCTTCTCTATCAGCCGCTCACCGATTCTGAAGACACCCTTGTTGTTCTTGCCGTCATAATAGCCTTCCGCACCAACAGATCCTATAAGTCTTTCGGAATCGGGATTACGGACCTCGTAAAAGCCAAACTGATCTATGAGCGAGCCGGATTTCGGATGCTCTGCGTTCACGGAAGGCTTAAAAAGATCCCCTCCTACGGCACTCGGATAAGCCGCAAGCTCGGCAATGCCTACCGAAGATCTGTAATTGCTGTAACCCGTAACGGTCTCCGATACAAATTCAAGATAATTGCATCCCTTAACGTCGAGAATGTACTTTTTCGGAAGATCGCCGTATTCAACCTCAAGCATCTTTATGAGCACACCGTCGGCGTATACTCCGACCTGTTCATCCCGGCATGCACCGCCGTTTGGGATATATCCCGCAAGGAAAGTGATACTGCCATACTTACCGCCCAAGACAAACGAAGCGTTCGCGGGTTTGGCACCGATAAGACCGTTCTGCGAAAGAAGAACGATACCCTCCTCATACGCTCTGCCGCCCATTTCGAAGGATCCTCCCTTCGGTGATCCGTCAAAGACCGCCTTTTCCGCCGCGCTGAGATGCGAAAAAACGCCAAGCTCAGAGACCATCTTCACCGCTCTGTCGGGCAGTTCACCCGTCGAATACTCAACGCGCGAGAGCGCCTGCGCGTTCGAAGCAACGTAAATATCGCCGATACCCCAGACACCGCCTACGGAATCGTTACTGCTCCAGGCAAAACAAAGACGGCGGCATCCCGAGACATCAAGATCGATCTTTTTCTGCAGCTCGTTTGCCGAAAAGATGTCCTCGTATATTATATCTCCATCGGCGTAAACGGTAAGGCGCGCCTCGTCCTCGCCAAATCCCGAGCGGTCTGCCGCGCCCGCAGTAAAGGTCAGATGGGTGTAAAGACCTTCAAGATTGAAATATATCTCCTCGCTGTCGGTACCCAGAAGTACCGCGGGTATGCTCGTAAGTATCACGTTTTCATACCTTATACCGCCGAGGATCATTCCCCTTCGCTCTTCGGGATCGTCACCTTTAGGAAAGTAATCGGCGCCCGATGTAGAAGGGATAAGATAGGGCTTAAGCTCGCGGACAAGCTGAACGGCGTCCTCCGAGAGGTCTGCGGGCGTATGACCTGTGATGACGGCATCGCCTTCCCAGACGGTCAGCTCTGCAACGGGGATCGCATCCACGCTTCCGTAGCCACCGCTTTCGTTAACGATCCTGAAAGTGAAGCTTTCGGCACCGTCAACAGAATAAGTACAACGTCTTCCCGCATCGTAAGCCGATATGCGTATCTCATCGACGACTCTTCCGTCAACAAGGAACTGAACCGCCGCAGTTTCATCGGAATTCTGACCCGAGGCTGTAAAGATCACACCTTCATCGGCATTATCAATAACGCGGAAATTACCCCCGATAACAAAGCTTATGTTTTTGTAGAGTCCGTCGAGGGGCAACTCGACCTCGGCGTATTCACTGACACGCGAGGAAAAGGAAAATCCTCCGCGGTAATAATGACCGCCGAGCAGAACGATCTTTGAATCGGCGCTGTCGTATTTATATATCTCCATCTCGCCCGCAAGGCAGACTGGAGTGTGCTTGTTTACGTAATAATTATCTATGTACGGAGCCGAAAACGGCTCGACGGAAGTACTTCCGTCGGTCGGATCCGCACCGTGAAAAATCGAGCATCCCGCAAGCATCGGGATTATCACGGCAATCAGCAAAAAAACCGCCGTCAGTTTTGGTTTCATAATAAATCTCCGCGAGTAACAATTTTGTTCCAAAGTGACAAGAATAATGCCGTTTCGTACGATACTTTTTATTCATTCCTCGGTTGAAGCACGATCTCAGCGGCTCTTCCCTTCTCGAATCGTATAAAGCCGTTCTGCTTATATACCTCGGGGCAAAAGGGAGTGGGTTTTGCCTTTTCGTCGCCCTGCCAGAAACTGAAATCAAAATCCTTGCCTATCTGCCAGACGCCGGTGTAATCGACGGGCTGAGGCTCAAAGGTATAGAAATAGCGCCGAAGAATCGGATAAGGCTTAAAGGGTGCGACACCAAAAAGCTCCGCGGGCTTGAAGCGAGGCTTTGCTTCGAATTTAAACTCGATCAGATACAACGAGTCTCCCTTAACATCATAGGTCATACCGTAATCATCGTAAGGCGGTTTCATTTTGTTGATCTTTCCCATTAATCCGTGCTCTTTTATATCAAACACGAGCGGAGGCTCGCATCCGAAAACAACGATATCGTCTTCAAAAGCCCATACCGTGTTGGAATATCTGTGACCGTACTTGTCAATACACCTGTGTGTGCTGAATGACATGATGTTTCCTCCGTTTTTGCATCTTAATCATTATATGGAGTATCTTCAAAGCCTCTCGACTGTAAAGTATTCACTTTTTTATCCAACGCTCTCTTGCAAATACGAACAAACCAATTACACTTACCGAATATATTTACCGCTGCAGGACTTATGGCATAGTACACCTTTATGAACCATCTGCCAAACACGTTATTGGAAAGCACTTTATCACGATACCTTCTGAGGACCCACACCTGAGGGCAATCATAAGTACCGTAAACACAAGTAGCAACATAGCATCCTTTCTTTGAGCCGAAGCGACTCGAAGGGAGCGATCGATTTGATTCACTAAATTCTTCTGTAGACTTTCGATCAGCAGTATTCCTGTCAAAATGATGTATCCGCGCCACAGGATAAGCCGCAAGAATTTCAGTAACACGTCCGTTAATATATTCTCGGTTTACACCGTATGTAGTCCACAGTTTGAGAATCGGGATACCCGCTTCCTCGCATATACTCTGAACCTTCTTGTCGCGTTTCTTACGATCATTATTCAAATGGGTCTGATCGTTAATCTCAACTACGATTCTTGGTTGAAATTCTTCGTTAGTTATTAAAAAATCGACGTTACGAAACAGCTCGTTGTGAAAACTGGCGTCATCCGTTCTCTCGATAAAAGACGCAAGATTGATTTGAGGAAATACATTGTATCCTTCGGGCACAGCTACTTTCAGAGCTTCAAAAAAAGCTCTTTCCGACTTACTGACAAGAGTCTTTCTTGCATCATACAAAAACAGCGCACCAGAGTCTTCATTAGACGGTGCCGGACACTCTACATTAGCATAATGCCAATTACCACATTTTGTGCATTTATATATCTCGCCTTCTTCTTTTTTGATATTACAAGCAGGACAAAGCGGATATTTTCCACTTTCAGCACCGCAAATCTTACATTTCATCTTTTTATCCTCCAAAGAAGTTTATCTCATTATATCACAATTATTTTTCAAAGTCAATAACGATTAAATGTTTTTGTCAAGCGATAAATTGAAGTTAACGCGCTATTTACTCCCCTCCCGGTTCACGGGAGGGGTAAGGGGTGGGCCCCTATTTGAAATAGGTAAAATTATAGGATATCGTCCTCGGGCGAGTTTGGGCGCGACAATTTAGCGTTTGGGGAATTGATTGAAAATAAAAAACGCATCTGCGTTGCAGTGTCGGTTTATAAGACTGTTTGAGATGATAAAAATAAAACGAAATCGTGGCTACGCCACGATGCAGACCACTGACAAAAAAGCACTGCGAATGCAGTGCTCAGGCTGCTGACAAACCTCTACTCTAAAAAACGATATGTCAAAGTGCACAAAAAACAGTCAAACAGCTGTGTTTGCACTTGCAAAGCGGGGTGCAGCGGCGAAGCCCCTGCACGAAAAAACATTGTCATCCTGAGGCGCGTCCGCAGACCGCTTGGCGCCGAAGGATCTCGTGCCGCGCCCATTTACAAGCGCGGCGCGGTGCCTGTACGGAGTGGTTTGATGTGCATAATCGTAAAACTAAAGTCAAACGTAGTTGTTTGTACTTATAAAAGACAGAATAATATAAAAAGTGACTGTGTAATTTTGATTGTACACAGTGATTTTTCATATTCATATACTTTTAGTTTGTTCGGGTGCTGTGCAGACCACTTCGCCAGCACCGCGACGCCCGAGGAACAACTCGGTCGTCAC
>JAZSMP010000089.1:0-2108 GCA_045535915.1 Eubacteriales bacterium
TCTGAGCAACGATACCCTCGACCTTCACCTTTGCGCCATCTGCGGCTTTGCGGGCGTCTGCGATGGACATTGCGGTGTATGCGGATTCATCGACAGTATTGTGCTTGACCTCAACGATGTATGCGCTCTTTATCTCAAAAGCACCGTTGAAGTTTTGTACCGTGCAGTAAAGCTTAACGGTGTCACCCTTGACGGGCTTATCGGACATGTTTGCGTAATCAACGGTACCGTCAGCGTTCTTGCTGTTGTATACCGAAATAGTGCCCGTCGAGTCTTTGATCATCATTGCGCCGTAAGCTGCATTGGTGACAGAGTCAACTGTAGCCTCAACGTAGTATCTGCCCTCGGTCACCTGGTTGGAGGAAAGAGGAAGCGCGAGCATTTCGGCAACGGTGAGAGTGGTATCGAAAGCAGGAAGCTTGGGAGCCTCGGGAACGTAGCCGTTCGCCTTGAATTCGATAATTCTGCCGTTCTGGATCTCCTTGGTGTTGCCCTTATAGTTCTGAAGAGTACCGTGGAAGAGCACCTCGTCACCGACAACGGGCTTCTGTGTCATAGCGTCGTAACGGATGCTTCCGTCTGCGCTGTAGGTACCGTAGACCATAATGGAGCCGGTGGAGTCCTCAATGATCATCTGACCGTAGGTCTCGCTCTGGATCTCCTTGACGATACCGCGGATATAATATCTTTCGGTAGAAGCGGAATCAACGAACTGCTCGCAAAGAGCAAGTGCTTCTGCGATGGTGATGGCAGGATATTCTACCTTCTCGCCGGTAGTCTCCTCGGGTGCGGTGGTAATCTCATCGGTAACTTCCGCGGTGGTCTCATCGGGAGACGCCTCGGTTTCGTTTCCGCTGATCTCGGGAGCGGAGGTGTTGTCGGGTTCGGTCGAAACCTCGGGATCAGTCTCGGGTCCGCAGGAAGCGAACGCGGAGATCGCCATAACGAGGATCAGCATGAACGCAACGATTCTCTTGAAATTCATTTTTTCTTTTTCCTTTCGGTTTGTAATAACTTACATATTATACTATTATAAGTTCGACATATCAAGACAATTATTGATACTTTTTTTGAACAAAAATAAAAGTATCACGCATTTCCGAAAAAATGCGTGATAAGAATTATTTAGTTACTTTCGCAAAGATCTTCCAGCCATCTGATTCGCTGAAGCATGCAAAAAGTCCCGTGGATGCGTTGGAGATCGAGGTGTAACGGAAAGGAATAACAATGTTTCCTTCGGTATCTATAACACCCTTGATTCCCTCTTCGTAACCGAGGACGGCAAGCCCTTCGATAAAGGGAGCAGCGTAGGTGTAGATAGGCTGAGCTACCCAATAGCCGTCGCGGTGATAGTATCCGTACCTTCCGTTACGCTCAACAAGGAAGACGCTGTCGGAATAGGAAACGAGAGTGTATCCTTCGGGAAGGACCGAAACGACCTTTCCGTTCGTATCGACGAGCACCTCATAGTCCGCCTCATAGATATCAAGCTTATGAGGAAGTCTTTCGACAACACGCATTCTTATAAGCCCGTCTTCAAAGTAATAGTGACCGAGCATATATTCGTCGCATTCAAAAGGTTCGGTATAATACTGGAAACGCCAGAAAGAACCCTCTCCGCTGTCCGTCTTATAGGAATTATAGAGATAAACGGCGTTGTTTCCGCTTGTATTGATGATCTTGACTATTCCGTTTGCATCAACAGTATAGGCGCGGTTTTCGCTGAAA
The DNA here is from genome assembly GCA_045535915.1 of Eubacteriales bacterium. GTDB lineage: Bacteria > Bacillota > Clostridia > Oscillospirales > CAG-272 > CAG-390. Next base: position 1,729 of record JAZSMP010000089.1, read on the forward strand.
TTATACGCCTTTGCGTATTTGAAATCGGTCTTCCAGCTGATAGTCTGAGTAATATAACCGTTATAAGTGTACTTGTTGGTGACCGTCTTTGTAAGATCGACTTTAGGCTGAGAGGCACGGTAGGTAAAGCGATATGCGTTGTAGGTAATATCGAGAGTTATGCTGTCAGGAATATTGTTTTTGTCCGCATCATCCGAGACGGAGATTATGCTTCGCGCTTGCGGGGGAATTGCTGTAGTCTCCTCTGTCACAACGTGAGCGGTTTCTTCGGGAACCGAAGTTGTCTCTTCGGGAACTGACGTCGTTTCTTCGGGAATTACAGTTGTCTCTTCGGGGACTACTGTAGTCTCTTCCGGAACGGCTGTGGTCTCTTCCGGAAC
>JAZSMP010000088.1:0-12279 GCA_045535915.1 Eubacteriales bacterium
GCTTTGACAAAACAAAAAAGACCCGTACTTACACACACGGATCACGGGAAACACCAAAAAGCGAACGGCGCACGTTCGCTAAAAAATGTCCCGCGCCTATGTATAAGTACGAGTCTAAAAGCTCGTTTCGATAAGAGAATGCAACCGCATTCAATGCCGGTTTAGTGGCTGATGGCGACGGATTTCTTGTGAAATAGATTACTGATCATCGGCAAATGATGCCGAGCGTTCTGTCTTGTTTGTCAAGCGGCACGATGTTCGTTCTCCACCGCAAGTATTCACGCAAAATATATCTTATTCAGTTGTATAGAACTCAATTTGGGTGGCAATACTAATAATGGGAAAGTATGCCTATGTGAAAATTTAGTATTATATTATATCACAAATAGACGAAATTGTCAATATGTTTTGTAAAAATATTCTTTAGAAAAAGCGGTGGGCAGAAAAATCTGCTCACCGCTTAGAGTTATAAGGAGGCTGCACTTACAGTCTCGATGTTTGTTAGATTTTCTTCTTTTTGTCGATGATAAAGTAGAATAGTGCAATCGTACCGCATCCGCAGAATGCCAAACCCGAAATCACACATACGATGATGATAAAGGTCCGGTTATCTGCATTTGCTTTTGCAAGCTCTGCATCTTTTGCTTCAAGAGCTGCCTTATTGTCTGCATCTGCTTTTTCCAGTGCTTGCTTTACGCTGTCAAGTTTACTTGCAAGAGTATCGATCGCCGCTTGGAGTGTAGCCTGTGCACTTGTGATCTTGCCTTCAAGCTCAGCCTTGTTTGCCGCATCGGTTGCTTCGAGAGCTGCCTGAGCAGAAGTAAGAGCATCGTTCAATGCGGTAATTCTGTCGCTCAGTGCGGTGTCACCGCTTGCGATTGCCTCGTTAAGAGCATTTTGTGCATCTTCGAGATTCTTCTGAACTGCCTTGATTGCTTCGTCAAGAGCCGCATCTGCTTCGTCCATCGCATTTTCAAGGTCGGTAACGCTTTGCTTGATTGCACTGTCCTCAGATTTGAGGGTTGCAATCTCGGAGTTGATAAGGGTATCAGCCGCCTTGTAAGCTTCGTCGAGCTTAGCCACCTTATCTTCTATATCGGCTTCGTTTGTGTTGATAGTATTCTGCAACTCGGTCTTTGCCTGTGCAAGATCAGAAGCCACCTTGTCTATAGCCACCTGCATTGTTGCATCCGCGCTTGCGAGAGCTGTATTGATGCTATCAACGTAGTCCTTTATACTTGTTACTCCATCGGGAAGTGTACCGATAAGCGTGTTAAGAGAGTTGTACTTGCTTGCAAGGTCGGTCGCAAGGCTTGCGATATCGCCGCTGTTGGTATTGATGGCGCTCTGCAAAGCCGTGTTAGCCGCTTCAAGCGCATCAATCGCATCTTCAAGCTCTTTTTTTGCTTTGTTTATTGCATCTGTAGACGATGCCTTTACATCCTCTCTGCCACAAATGACACAAGTATAATTGTTATCACTCGTTGCGCCCGAGCACTCCTCAAGAACCGCTCCGCAGCCATAATCGCAAACGTGATTGTCATCGGTTGCGCTGTCGGAATGCTCACCCAGAGTCACATTTCCACAATTGCGATCACAAATATGGTCACGGTTATCATCTTTATGTCCAAGAGCCTCGCCCACAGTTGTGCCGCATTCGGTACAGGTTGCGGGAGCTGCGCAGGTCGGATCTGCCATCAAATGACAAACATCGAGTGCATCAGCGTGATCATCACGAGATGTGCCAATCGGATAAGAACCGTCGGGTGTATGCTTTTCAAACGCATCGATTCCTTTAAGGAACCAGAAATAGCACGCTCTGTTATCGGTACTATCCCAAGTTGCGTCGAGCAAGAAATACTCCCCGTCAAGCTTTACGATATTCCACATATGGTTAACACCTTCGGAAACACCGAATACAACTTCGGATTCAATGGAAGCGGCATCCAGCATGCGCATCAGAAGCAGGGCATAGCCTTGACATACTGCTTTTCCATCGACCAGTGCGCCGTATGCAGTAAAGCAATGCTCCGCTGCTTCATCATAGGTTACGTTGTCGCAAACGTATCCGTAAATCGTGAGAATCTTTTCAAGATCGGTCTTGCCGGCAAGATTCAATCCTGCTATGATTTCGTCAAGCTTCTCTTCAAAAGCATCTTCCTCTGCATCCGTGGTGTAATACTCAACCGTGTAGGTTAAGGTGTAATAATAAACATCTTCCTTGGTGTATTTCTGCGCGGTTGCAGTATATCTTTGAACACCGAAACGAGCATACGAATCAAGTTTATCGCTTGCTGCGTGGAACCACGAGGAAATATCGTCGATGGAAATCAACTTTGTTGTAGCATAATGCAAAGTCAAAACATCGGTTTTTCGGGCGGAAAGTGCCTCATAAATGGCATCAACGATTTCGCCGTCATCCGTCAGATATTCGTGATCATCGGTAGGCGGAACCGAAGTAAAGTCGCCGATCTCAAAGGCAGTATCCACCTCGGGTGTTTCTGCTTGATCATTGATCATTTGACCGGGCTGAACGGTGAGTGCCGTTTGCATATCCACGGTATCGGTGAGCTTTTTGAAGGTCAGAACAACCAAGCTTCCCGTTTGATAGCTTTCTTTTACACTGTCGCGATATGCGAGGATTGTATATTTACCGTCTGCCGTGCTGCTTGCAATTTCGTATGCAGAGGCAAGCGTTCCCGCTGTAATCTGTTCAAGGCTGAGCTTAGAAGTATCAAAGGAAATAGTATTTTTGATTGCCCAAATACCGGGATTCTCATTAAGACCTACGACGACGGTAACGTAATCGTTATCCTCCTCGGTTTTTACGGATACGTTTGCATCTGTTCCGACAGAGTAATTTTCCATTCCTTCCGAAACTGCCATTGCCTCGGGCAAGGTAATGGTAAATGTCTTCGTCCACACGTTACCGATTGCCGTGGAGGTCGTATCAAAGGTCAGCGTTGCGGTTGCCGTAACAGAGGTCAGACCGTCACGGATCATTGCCTTATAAAGTGCATCACGATCAATGGTCAAGGAGTTGATGCCGCTTCTGAAATACTGTGCATAGTTGTGTCCGTTCACCTCGGGTGTTGAGCAGGAGAATGTCAATGTGGGGGCGTTTGGATGATTATAACAGTTATAGTACCCACTGTTTGTCCACGAAGCATACTGGTCGATAACTTTTCCGTCATAAACATAAGAATAAACGCCGTTATTCCCGTTAAGTGACAGAGAAACCGGGTTAGAAAAGTCACCCACACTCGTGATCTTGCGCTTAAAATAATTCGCAACATTGAACTGAATGGGAGCGTTTTTCCCAACCTCAAAATCGCCACTGTGATCGTCATAGGTCATTACGTACTTTTTAGCTCCGTCAATTTCAGTCCAAATTGCAAAATCATCGCCTATCCAAGTGCCTACAACGTTTCCGGCATGAGAATATTCAAGCGCTACTACCGTCCACGGTTCCGTATATATGCGGTTGAGCTCAGCTGTAGACGTTTCATCTCTGAACCATGTATCCGGTATCGTAACCTTATTTGCCCACGAACCGTCAATATATTTCAGTCTTACTTGAATATTTCCCGCTTCGCCGCCTGCACCCGCCTTATCCTTTGTATGCGTTTGCAGAATGTATTTCATTGTTTTGAAATCTCCACCGGCAGGAGCTGTAACGCTGAGGTTTGCCGAAATCGATACCGTGTTACTTGCAAGATAATTTTCACCCTCGGCAACGTAAAAACCAATGCCGTAAGTGCCTGCGGGAAGATTCATAAAGCCGGAAGATGCTTGCCAATCCCTCACTACTGAATTTGACGAGTTAATAAGACGGTACATCGCCGTTCCGTCGCCCTCGTATGCAGGGATAGAATAAACGTTAACATTCGCGCCAAACACCTCACCGGCAAGTCCGTCTGCCGAGATCGTTCTGCTTCGCTTCTCAATCACCAGCTTACCTGTGTAAGTATACTCAAACGCCAGATATTTATCGTCTTCCGCTCTTTGAATACGGATATCATACGTTCCCGCATTTTTGGGAAGCTCGGTACTCCAATTGCGGTCAAGTGTCTGACGCTTGTAGCTGATTACAAGGCTTGACATGTCAACGCCGTCAAGACCGCAGCTTATCGTGGGCTTGTGGGTGCTTCCGTCATAGGTAAGTGTTTCTGCATCAATCAAAATACCATCAATCGGGATGGTTGCCTTAAGCTGCCAATGTGCGTACAGCGTGATATCTCCTGCCGTCTCGTAAACCGTATCCTCGGTGTACTGCGTACCGCCCGATACCGCATCGTACCAACCGAGGAATATATAATTGGATCTTGTTGCATTCGGCAAAGAACCGATTTTTTGATTATAAACCGTATTAACGGAAGCAATCGGAGTAGAACCCTCACCTGCGTTAAGCGTAATCTTATAATCATTTGCCTTCCACTTTGCGTAAAGCGTAAAGTTCATTGACGGCATTGTGCGATTCCAATCAACCGCTTCTGTCAAAGCCTCGTCATAGAACCAACCCACAAAGGTATATCCTTCCTTTGTAGGTGTTTGGGGTGGAGTAAGAGCGGAACGCTCGACAACGTTGGAGGAAGCAATCGAGCTGCCGCCGTTCGTCTCATACGTTATGGTGTAAGACTGCAACGGCTTTTCGGGAATCTTGACAGTCACCGTATAAACGATATCTCCGTTCACGCTTTCAAATACAGGGGAAATCGAAGAAATATAAGCGGTTTCATCAAACGATTTCACTGCATCAATAAAATCGTCCTGAGAAGGCATCGTTCCGTTTTTATAGAGCTTGGTGATTGGATCAATAGCAATTCCCGTAAATTTGTAGGTAACGGCTCCGCTGTTATTGACATATTTTGCGTGATAGGTAATTTCGCCTGCGAGAAGCTCGCTTGCGTAGTTGCCTCCGATCACATCAAATACGTCGCGAAGCGTAACATTTCCTTTTTGATCCCTTGCTTCAATTCCCGCAAATACGGTATAATGATCATTTTTGTTTGTTCCTGTCGGGAGCAAGGAAGAGAAATCAAATTTTTCGCCGTATTTTGCCGTGAACTGCATATCGGAAAGAGTTCCATCGGGATTTTCCACGTCTTTAACCGTAACAGTGTATTGTCTGGCCGTCATATCAAAGTAGTAGACAGTATCGAAATACATCTGCTGTTCACCCTCTTTGATCTCTTCGCCGCGATTTGTTAACGTATATCCCGTATAACCGGAATACTGAACATCATTTTCACCCGCATATCCTGCGTATTTCAAAACCTTCTCGTCAGAAGGCAGCTCAAAGCTCTCGCCTTTGAGGTAACGACCGGTCCAAACAGTACGATATCCCTCGGCTTCGTTGCCCACCTTAACGGTTGCCGTTTTGTATTCGGCAAGTTCTTCATCTGCAAGGTCAGTCCATACGAGCGGAATCGTCAATGCAATATCATACTTTGACCAACAAAGCTTATCCAGACACCAAACCAATCGAAGCTCACAAGAGAGATAGTGAACTCCCTCGGGAACATAAACCTGTACCTTATAGTCGGTCAAATAATATTTGTCCTCTTTTTCGTTATACTCATATACGGGAACGAGCGAGAAGTATTTGCTGGAAAGGGTGTATGTGAAGTTGATCTTGTCTTCTTTGTTATCGGTTAAAGAATAATCATCACCCTGCAAGAAACTATAATCGTAATAGGAAATCCAAGGCTTAACGGGCGTATCCTGCTCACCGCTGGTCATATCAAGTGTATTCATAGAACGGAAGGAGTCTGAGAGGATACCCAGAATACCGTTGTTGGAGTTTCCGTCCTCATCCTCAATCACAATTTTTTCTCCATCCTCAAACTCAGTGGCAAAGCCATACACGTTTTCTCGTGAGCCCGCCGAAAGAATTGCCCATTTTCCGGAATACAATTCCCATTCCTTTTCCAAAATACTGAGAAGCGATGCGTTCAGATTGATATCGAGATACAATCCAAATTCAAAATACAGTGCACCGATGATGGATTCTTCCTCTTTCCACTCCTTCTCACTCGCAGGGCGATACTTTGTGTATGTATACATAAAATATCCGTACAGCTCGGCATAAGCACCGAATTCGGCAGAAATACCAACCGAACCGATCTTGGTGGAGATAATGCCCACCTTGATCTCAACGAGAATACCGGCTTTTAATCCGATATAGCCCATTGCATAGAACTGGAATGCGAATCTTTCGTCAATCAAATCGATCTCGGACGAGCCGCTGCCCTTGCCGAAAATGCTGAACCAGTTAATATAACGCTTGCCAACCTCGTATTCCATATTGGCACCGAGAGCAACGTTAATATTCGCGCGAACTACAAAATCACCTTCAATGTTGATCTCAAAAAGGAAGAGATTGACCGGTACTTCAAAAATTTTGATCTTGCAAAGCTCAAGCCAGCCGTTATCTTCTTCGCTTAACATATCGGAGTAGCGTTCCGCAAGCTCCACAACGCCGGCACCGTAATCCTCGTCGTTCATCATACCGATATTGTTGTAAAAATCTTGCATTACATTGAGCTCGTTAGTACTTTCCATAAAGGAGATCGCATCGTCCTTTGTAAGCTCGCCGTTCATAATAAGCTCTTCTATCAGGTCGGTCTGTGCTTCCCAAAAGCCCTCAATATCCTCTCCGAGAGAATCCTCGCCAAACTTTTTATCGTATTTCTTCTTGAAATCATCTATTTTTTTAAGCGTATCCTTGCCAAGCTTATCGCCCCATGCCTCCTTGAGCTTATCAAAGAAGTCCTCGGACGGCTCCTGAGTATAGAATTTTGCCTCAAGAGAGATGGCAGTATAGCTCATTACGTCAACAGCGCTGGAAAATACAATATCGTGAATAATGGGGATAAACAACGCCCATGTAATATCTGCGTTGGCGTTGATATTAACATCGATATAAACCTCTTGCGTAAATGCCGCGCCAAGCTCGATCTTCAGGCTTCCCATTTTTCCGCCTTTACCGATATCCACTTCAAATTCAGCGCTGATTTGTAGCGTAACCTTGAGTCCGTCTTCAAAATGGCTGTTCTCGCCATCGCACGTTGTAATGTTGAATTCAATTTCAACATCATCGCCAAGCTCAAAGGAATGACCGGCACCGTATGCTTTTAACTGTTCCTCCGTAAGACGCACTCCGTTTTCATCATATACGATTATTTTGTTTTCGGCAACGTAATTAAGAAATTCTTCGCTGTTCATTACCACGCCGGAAAGATACTGTACGGCATCCTCGGCAAAGCCTGTTTCCGTAACCTGCTGTATCACTTGCTGTTCAAGTGCGCCTTGGTCGATTCCCTCAAGCATGGTATCGCCGTCAACACCATCGGAGAGGAAGAGATTGATCGAATTTTGCAGTTCTTCCTGCGAAGAGGAAACGTATGTGATCGCCGTTCCGTCAACCTTTGTTACCTTCTTATAGTAAACGGTGTCTCCTTCTCTGACAGAACCAAACGAACCAACATAGAATACGAGAAAGTCTCCAACCTTGACCGTTTCGGGAGCGTTGGTGCCGTACATAGCATAAAGTGCTACGGTATCCATATCTGCAAAATCAACGGTTCCGTCGCCTTCGGGCAGATTCAAAACCGAGAACGGAATGGTAGAAGGCAAGGAAATCAGTTTTTCCACGTCGGATTCTTCGCCTTGCATACTCATACCGCGGAAAGTAATTACGTCATCATTGATTGCTTCCACTATAATATAGGACGCGGGATCGTTTCTATAATCTCCGTTTATGTAATCACGCTCGTTCGGATGAACGCTGACATAAATACAAACGGTATCGCCAACAGAAAGCTCGGTCTGTCCGTCATACGTAAAGTTACCCGAGGTAACGTCCTCACTATTGTAAAGCACAGCGGATGTCAATATCTCACACACACTTCCGTCAGAGAGTGTGTAGTCCATATCTTCTGTGTCTTTAATATAAATAATATCCTCGTTGGTGGTGAAATTCACCACTTCTTCTTTGAATATGTAAAAAGAAGCCTCTCGGATATTTTCATTCTTGCCGTCGAAATTATATCCATCGGCAAGGATCATACGATAGGAAGCTCCCTCTTTGTATCCGCCCTTGGCTGTAACACGCCATTTGTTTTCTCCGATCTCAACAAATTCCAATTCGGGAACAGCGGAACCGTCTGCGTTGCGGAGTATAACGGCATCCTTGGGCATCAATTCACCACTGATGCGAACAATATCAAATGCGAGATCGGGCGATTGATCCTGCAAAGCATAGGCAGTAGGCATATACTCCGTGTTTCCGGAAACCTCTTGATATTTTGCATAGATCGTGATGTTTTGGATAATCGGATCGGAGCCGTAAAAAGGAGTTTCCAAAGACTCGTCGGAATACCAACCGAGGAATATAGCATTATCCTTTCTCGCATCGGGAACACGAACTGTGCCTCCCAAAACCAGCGTGATAGGTTCGATGCTATCGCCTCCGTTTGTTTCGAACGTAACGGTCACGGTTTCACCCAACGCAACTCTGTCGCCCTTTACGAATTTGACAAGGTATAAGAGATCCTTCAAATCTACAACATCGTCATCCGTAACGTCGGCTGCAATCAGATTGATTGTTACGGTTTTGTCGTCAGCAAGGTATCTTGCCAACAATTCAATATCCGTTGAATTTATAAGACCGTCATCGTTCACGTCACCGAATACGATCTGCGAACCGTCGGTCGAAGCCGAGGGCATCGTTTCCTTATACGCCCCATATTCTTCAGCCAACGCCGAAACAGGCATGGCACACACTGCCATAAGCTGTGCCAATACCAATACGATTGCGAAAAGCGACGTCAAAATTCTTCTTTTTTTCATCTGTTTTACCTCCGATTTTTGCTTCCATTTGCTGTTTGCGATAAATTTGTCCGATTTTGCAAGATATCTGCGGATTATCGAGTATTGAAAAAAATTGTATCTTATGGTATAATTATAAAGTGACAAAGAGCAGATTGCTATACTTTGCAAAAAAAATGCTGTTTTTTGCGAGGAATCTGTTTTGAAGGGGGTGGATTTTATGATACAAATCGCATTGTGTGATGATAATAGAGCGCACATTGCCAAGCTTGAAGCATTGCTGAACGAATACTTTGAGGGACACCCCGATATTCCTATAAAGATAAAAGCTTTTTCGTCTGCCGCAGAACTTTTGGAACACATAAGAATACACGACATTTTTGATCTTTATTTGCTTGATATCATTATGCCTAACGAAAACGGGATCGATTTGGGACGAAAGATTCATACGATAGATAAGGGTGGAACAATTTTCTATCTTACATCTTCGATTGATTTTGCCGTAGATGCTTTTTCGGTCAGAGCATCACAGTATCTGCTGAAACCGATTGATAAAGTGCAACTGTTTTGTGCGCTTGATTCTTTGGTAGATGAATGGCTCGGCAACCATCAAAAATTTATTACTATAAAAACACACGTAGGCATTCAAAGAATCGCAATTCGCAGCATTGTTTACGGTGAATTGATCGGTCACTGCATCCATTATCATCTCTCCGACGGATCGGAAATTGAGGGAATGAGTATAAGAACGTCTTTTCGAGATGCAATACTCTCGTTACTTGACGAACCGCGCTTTACCATGACATCGGCATCGTTTGTTGTAAACTTGTATTTCATAGAAAATATTAGCGCAGAAGGGCTTAAGCTTACAAACGGAAAATATTTACCTATATCAAGAAATCTCAAAAATGACATCGTAAATAAATGGCTTGATTTTCACCTGAAGGGAGAATAATTTATGTTAAACCTAACTCATCAATATCTAATTGATTGGTCAACTACAATTTCTATGTTTGTAGTGATAATTATGTTTTTGTTTCTTTTTGAATCTCGTTATCCCAAGAAAAAGTATTTCGCCTCTCTGATCCCGTTCTCGATTTGTTGGTTCGGGCTCAATCTGGGAATTCTTTTTGTCTGCGGAATTGAAGTTCAAGGAACATATAGTTTATTAACTGCCACTCTCCCCAGTTTAATTTATTTCTTCATTGTAGCAAAAGACAGAGGCGGACGTTTTTTCTTCACCTTTTGTTTTGTAGATACCATTATGATCTGGGTAATGATGGTTACAGGGCTTATTGATTATGCGGTTGGAAGCGAGGGGATCGTAAACTTCGTTTTGAGAATGATCACTTTCAGTGCTATGTTGCCTATTACGTGGTTTTGGGGACGTAAACGTTATTTGAAATTGCTCCGTACCGCAAGCAAAGGTTGGTGGATATTTACCGCAATGACGGGAATTTTTTACATAACTCTTACAGTTATGGGAGGAATTCCTACCAATCTTCGTCTGCGTCCCGAGGATATGCCGTCTGCTGTTATGGTGTTGATACTGCTGCCGCTGACATATATTACGATTGTTAGACTTTTAGGGCAGCAGCAAGCCAATTTTGAAATGCGCGAACACCAAAAAGTATTTGAAATCCAAACTTCGATGATGGAACAAAGAGCCTTTGAGTTTAGGGCGGCAGAGCAAAAAATCAGAATTGAGCGTCACGACTTAAGACACCGTTTTCAAACCTTGAGCACAATGCTGAAAAACGGACAAACCGACGAAGCACTTGAGTATATCGGTGCTGCCGAAGAAGCACTTAGCGAAACCGACATCAAGCATTACTGTAGTAATCCCGTTTTAGATGCGATATTGTTGGCATATTTCTCACAGGCGAAGGAACTCGGAATCAGAGTAGAAGCAAGTCTTGATATTCCGGATACGCTTCCTGTTCCTGCCGCAGATTTGTCAACCGTTTTTGCCAATGCACTCGAAAATATGATCAATGCAGTAAAGGATTTACCCGTAGAACAGAGAGTCATATTCTGCAAATGCATCAGCACCCCTTGTATGATGATCGAATTTTCCAACCCGTATGAGCGTGAAGTCGAATTTTCCTCCGATGGTTTGCCCGTTTCCGAAAAAAACAATCACGGAATAGGAACTCATTCTATAAAGGCGTTTGCAGACAAATATGATGCAATCTGTTCTTTCAAAGCAGAGAATAAAATGTTTAAATTGCAATTAGCTATTAAAAATCAAGAAACTTAAAATACTTAAGGCGGCGAGGTTTTTATCCTCACCGCCTTAAATTATTCGGCTAATGTTTCAATAGCAATCTGCATACCGAGTTTGAAAGCATATTCAAAGATTGATGCCTCCGCCAAACTCATATACTCGCTCCAACAATCGTGGAACTTTTCGAATGTTTCTTTCTGTTCGTCCGTGAAGCTCTTTTCCAAGTCCTCGTGATGCCGTGACATATATCCGAGGAGTTCTTTCATTTCTTTGGAGTTAGTTCGGCTGTCCTCTTGCGGTATGATGTTTCCGTGCCAAAGTTCGTTGATAACCGACCTCATACGTATACCACCTCCCGCAAAACGATATCTTCCGCGCAGTTGCGGATGTTGTTCATCTCGGCACCCCAACGGAGCATGTCGCGAGCTTTCAAATCCTCGTCAATACTTCTTTCGGCGGCAAGTCGGTTTATGATGCTTTCAACCATCGCTTTCGATTCAACGTTGATCTCATAGAGCCGCTGATCGAGCGTGACTTCCGAAAGAAGATTGGTGTAACGACTTTTGCGATGCGCTTTGAGATAGTCGAGGTGCAATCTTCCGTACTTGCCGATCTCCTTTTGTTCGGGGAGTTCAAGCAAGGGGTAATATTGCTCGCCTCTGAGTTCATAGGTAATTCCGTTCTGTTCAATGTACTTTTCCATATGTTGCACCTTCCTTTCCTTTGGTGCTTTAAGTGTACTATAAAGACGGAAAATCTGCAAATGTGCAAAAAAGAAAAATACGAGAAACACCGAAATGTTCTCGTATCTTTCTTCGCCTTCGCAATGCTCGTAGTTCTTAATTCTCAGAAACTGTCCTTAAGAACGAAGCACTGAAGCGAATGGCTTTTTTCAGTGAAATTCGTTCCTTACGGAACGAGTGAAATACGCTGACGCGTGTGAAATTAAATATCTAAAATAAAAGATACGAGAGCGTTTTCGGACGTTTCTCGTATTTTTTTAATCGGTACATTTGCAGTATTTTCGCCTTTGTAGTACACTTAAAGCACCAAAGGAAAGGGCGGTGCAATATATGAAAAAGTACATTGAACAAAACGGAATTACCTACGAACTCAGAGGCGAGCAATATTACCCCCTGCTTGAACTTCCCGAACAGAAGGAGATCGGCAAGTACGGAAGATTGCACCTCGAATATCTCAAAGCGCATCGCAAGGGCTAT
>JAZSMP010000147.1:0-6504 GCA_045535915.1 Eubacteriales bacterium
GACGGTTTCGATAACGAAACCTTCCGCGCCGAGTTTGGCTGTGTCGAACTGACCATCCGCCGAGCGGTTGGTGTAGCCGACGAGAATTTCAAATTCCTTTTCTGCCTCGGCATCGGTCACGATAGGAAGTTCGACTCCCGAGATCTGCTTTACGTAGCTTTGAAGTTCTGTCGCTGCTTTTATATTCGAGTCTGTCGAATTTTCGGGACGTATGATGGTGTATTCGGAAATATTGTTTTGTACAAACACGAGCGTATCCTCCTTGATGATAAAAGGTTCTTCGGTTTCTTCGGGTTCCTCTGTGGTTTCGGGTTTCGGTGCGGATGTGTCGGTATCGGTTGTGTTTTCGGTTTCGTTAGCCGGAGAGCAGGCAACCGCACCGAGAAGCATCATAATACTGAGCAAACTGCAAATAAATCGTTTCATTGAAGATCATATCCTTTTATGAATTCGTCAGCTTCTGCGCGCGATGTGAAGACGATAATGTTTTTATTGTTATACTGCTTGAGCAGTTCAACGACCCTCGGGCGGCTTTCCTCGTTATATTTCTTAATGAATTCAATAAACTCGAGGTCGGGTTCGGTCTCGATCCAAGGCATGTCCGCGCGCGGCTTGCCGCGGCGTTCTTCGACTCCCGAAAGGCAGACCTCGGGGGGATAATCGAGGAAGAAGACGGTGTCGCAGGCTTCCATACGTATCTCGAGCGTTGAACCGTAGTTGCCGTCGATGATCCATTCGGGAAGCTTTACCGTCTCGCGGAGCGCGGCGCGGAATTCCTCCTTCGGCTTGGTCGTGCGGTCTGAGTTCCAGTACATCATGTCGAGGTAGTAAAGCGGCAACCCCGTCTTTTCTGCAAGTGCGCGCGCAAAGGTGCTCTTACCGCTCCCGGGACAGCCGATTATCATTATTTTCTTCATATTGTCACCTCGCTTTTCTTTATTATATCAAAAGGAAGGGGAAATGTCAAGAATTAGTTGCCAAAGGTTGATTTTAGAATCAAAAAATGCTATAATATATACATTAATCAGAAAAGAGGACATAATTTTGTTCAAAACCGAAGCACATATGCATACGTATCCCGTCTCATCGTGCTCAAAGCTGACTCCGCGCGAGCAGGTAAGACTTTTCAAGGAAGCAGGCTACGATACCGTTTTCGTATCCGACCATTTTTCGCCCCACCATTTCAAGAAGCTGGGTGAGCATCTGACCTTCGCCCAGAAGGTCGATAAGCTCTGCGACGCATATCTTGAGGCGAAGGAAGAGGGCGACCGCATCGGTCTTACCGTTCTGTTCTCGGTCGAGCTCAGTTTCCATAAAAATCACTATTTGCTTTATGGGGTAACCCGAGAATTTTTAAAACTCCGCGAGGATATTTTCGATATTGATATTGATGAGCTTTACGGGCATCTCAAATCGCACGGTATAACCATCATCCAGGCGCATTCGCACCGTGCCCGCAGCGAAGATTGCACTCCCCAACCTCATCACGTTGACGGATTTGAGCTCAATTTCTGCATTCGTAAAGAAAATAACAATGAAAAGACTCTGCAGCTGGCAAAGGAGTACAATATGCCTCTCACTATTGGCTCTGACTGCCACAAGCCCGAGGACGTAGGCGTCTCCGCTACGCTTTCCGAGGAAAAGATCACAAGCGTCGAGCAGTATCTCGATCTGGTTTTCGCGAGAAAGCTGATCTTTGCCGTCGGCGGCATCGGGGCATGATCTGTTTTGTAATATGGATGCGTCGGGCGATTACGAGAGAAAAAGCGATGTATAATAAAAATGAGGCTGTATCATAGAAATGTGATACGGCCTTAATTTTTTGGCTTATATAACAAATGAGATCAAAAACGAGAAGGCAGCCCCATTGACTTTTCTTCGAATATATGCTATAATCATTTCAATAAAACATTTCAACCGAGGTGTGATATGAACGGGAAATATTACAATGATATTATAAAAAACAGAGTCCAACGGTCGATGCGGCGGGAGTTTCCCGATGCGGATTTTGCCGCGCGGCATTCGGCGCTCGGCACTCCGGCAGTCGAGCGTATGACAGAACGCTTCGAGATCGCCGCGGCCGCGGAGGAACCCCATATTTTTGAGGGTCAGCAGATCGTTTTAATGCGAACCATCGGCAAGCTGCCCGACGTTTTCACGAATGACGAATGGCGCGCGATCAGGGCGGAGCATATCGTCCACGAGGGCGGTTATCAGTCAAACTACACGCCCGATTATATTACTGCGATAAAGTCGGGTCTTCTTTCTCGCCTTTACGGAGCCGATGAACACCGCGCTCGTGTGATAAAGGCGATCCTCGGCCTTGCCGAAAGATACCGCAAGCACGCACGGGAGATCGGCAGAGAGGACGTTGCCGAGGTGCTCGCGCAGGTCCCCGCGAAGCCCGCAAGAACCCTGCGCGAGGCTTTGCAGTTCTTCAGAATTCTGCACTATTCGCTCTGGCTCGAGGGCGATTATCACAATACGGTTGGCAGATTCGATCTGCATTTTGCTCCCTACTATTATGCCGACCTTGCGGCGGGCAGACTGACGAAGGAATCCGCTCTCGAACTGATCGAGGATTTCTTCATATCCTTCAATATCGACAGCGACATGTATAGCGGCATTCAGCAGGGCGACAACGGTCAGAGCCTCATGCTCGGCGGTCTGACGGCTGAGGGCAAGGATTGCTTTTCGGAATTTTCCGAGCTTTGCCTCATCGCAAGCCGAAATCTGCGCGTCATCGACCCAAAGATCAACCTTCGCGTCAATAAAAACACGCCCGAAAGCCTGTATGAGCTCGGAACGACGCTGACGGCGGTCGGACTCGGTTTTCCGCAGTATTCGAACGACGACGTCGTCATCCCCGGGCTTCTCGAGCTTGGATACGACTACTCGGACGCGGTCAATTATTCGGTCGCGGCTTGTTGGGAGTGCATCATTCCCGGATGCGCGATGGACGTGGTCAATTACGGCTCGTTCAACCTCAGCCTTGCCGTGCGCGAGGCGATAGTTGCCGACCTCGAAAAGGCGGCAGATTTCGAGAGTCTTATGGGAGCGGTCAGGGGGAATATTGAAAAACGCTGCTCGGTTATGGTCGAGGCTCGCAAAAAGCCGCTCTGGCAGATGCCCTCGCCCGTGCTCGAGATGCTTTTCTCCGAGATCAAGTACCGCAATTTCGGCTTCCACGGCGCGGGCATCGCCTCGGCGGCGGATCAGCTCGCGGCGGTCAAAAAGTATGTCTTTGATGAAAAAACAGTCGCACCCGCGCGCCTTCTCGAGGCGATAGAGAGCAATTACGAGAAAGACCCGGAGCTTTTACACCTTCTTCGCTATGAGGCGCCCAAAATGGGAAACGATGAGGACGAAGTTGACGGCATGGCTTGTAAAGTCCTTGAATTTTATGCCGATGCGCTCCGCGACAAGCGCAATATCTTCGGCGGACGCTTCCGCGCGGGCACGGGCACGGCGCTGATGTATATCAACGATGCGCGCAACACTCCCGCAACCGCCGACGGCCGCCGCGACGGTGAATCTTTCGGCACAAACTACGCTCCAAACCTCTTCTCGTGCATTTCGGGTCCCGTTTCGCTTGTCAGATCATTTTCCAAGCCCAATCTCGCAAAAACGATCAACGGCGGACCCTTCACCGTCGAATTTTCCGCGGATATGTTCAAAAATGACGAGGCAAGGTCGAAAACGGCGAAGCTCGTCAAGCACTTCATTGACCGCGGCGGGCATCAGATCCAGCTCAACGCCGTCAGCCTTGAGGATATGCTCGACGCGCAACTGAATCCCGAGGCGCACCGCTCGCTCATTGTCCGCGTGTGGGGGTGGTCGGGCTACTTCGTCGAGCTCGACAGATGCTATCAGGATCACGTCATCGCGCGCAGAAGGTACACGGTATGAGCGGCGTCATCTTTGACATAAAGGAATTCGCCCATCACGACGGCGACGGCGTGCGGACGACGGTATTTTTCAAGGGCTGTCCGCTCCGATGCATATGGTGCCACAACCCCGAGGGGCTCTCCCCCGAGCCCGAGCTTTACGTCGGCACAAACGGCTGCACGGGCTGCGGGCTGTGCCGAAAGCCGTGTGGTCATCCCGATTGCGTTTACGGACGTTGTCTGCATATCTGTCCGCAAGGACTGATTCGTGTCAGCGGCAAGGAATACGAGGCAAAGGCACTTGCCGAAAAGGTCAAAAAAAGCGCCGATTTCCTTTCCCAAAACGGTGGTGTAACTCTTTCGGGCGGCGAGCCATTGATGCAATGGGAATTCGCGCTTGAACTGATACGCGAGCTCAAACCGCTCCACATCGCCATCGAAACAAGCGGATATGCCGACGCGGAGGTTTTCCGCAAGGTCATTTCCGAATGCGATCTTGTGATGATGGATCTCAAGCTCGCCGACAGAGAAGAGCACAAGAAATTCACGGGCGTTTACAACGACAAGATCCTCGCGAATCTCGAGATCCTCAAGTCAAGCGGCAAGGAATTTCTCCTCCGCACGCCCCTCATCCCGGGCATCACGGATACCGATGAAAACCTTACCGCCATCGCCCGCCTTGCGAGCGGCGCACCCGTCGAGCTTCTCCCCTACAACAGCCTCGCCTCCGCTAAATATCCCTCGGTCGGCAGAGAGTTTACGGGTCTGATCGCCGAGAGCGAGAGCCGTATCAAGAGCGCAGACGGTTTGCCGGGCAATTTTACTCTCAGGTAGCAGTCAGTGGTTAGCGGTCAGAAAGATGCGGGTAAATAATTTTGGTTCGTATCGTTGGGCGTTGTTGAGTAAAATAACTTAATTATTAAATGGGTAGGCTCATTTAACTTAGATATAATTTGAGCAGACCGATATCCTTTCACCGCTTCTTAGTGTTTGTGATGTAATATACCACCAAGAGCGCCATCTGCCGAGGATGGTACTCTTGGTGGTTTTTGCACAAATCATTAAAATAATTCTGTTTATCCCCAAATCTATTGCGAGGAAGTTTTTGTTATATAATGATATAAGTTATGACAGCATAGCCTCCTGCTCCTTCGCGTGTTTGGCTTCATCGGCTGAGAATTTCCGGAAGAGCGCGGCGGCAGAGACGTCGCCGCAGCGTTCGGCGATGGAGGCGAGTCTGCGGTAGTTTTCGGATGAATTCCGCTCGTCGGCTATATTCCGCTTGAGCGCGCGGGTCGCGGCGACGGGTGCGCGGCTGTCGCAGTCCTGACAGAGATTTATCCTGCCTGAATTGCGTACGGTGCTCCGCTCTGCAGGATCTCCGCCGAGGCGCAGAATGAGCTCGCCGAGCGCGCGGTGGTGGTGCATCTCCTCCATGGCAAGCTTGTTCCAATACTCGGAAAGCTCGGGAAGAGCATCTGCGAACATTATTGATAAGTAAAGATATTCGGATACCGAGTTGAGTTCACCCGCACGTGCGCGCGCGGCTTCGCAGGCGAGAGGAAGGTTTTTGTGGCAATGATTGCAATGTTCAGTCATATTTTTTACCTCACAAGTGTTATTCAATCACAGTTTATGCCCAAAACGGAAATCGGTTAATCGCCGAAGAATAAATTATTAAAAAAATCTTAAAAACTTTCCAAATTCCTATTGACAATCACGTGATTGTGTGTTATAATTAAGTCAATAAAATACAGAACTTGCTGAAAGGATTAAATAAAATGGATATTACTTCTGTTGCAAGACTTTCTTCGAATATCACCGAAAACGTAAGCCGAGTTATTTTCGGTAAAAAGCGCGAGATCGAGCTTATCGTCATCTCGCTTATCGCGGGCGGACACGTCCTTCTCGACGACATCCCCGGCACGGGTAAGACTACCTTGGCGCGTGCGCTTGCCAAGTCGATCTCGGGCGACGTAAAGCGCATTCAGTTCACCCCCGACCTTCTTCCATCCGACATCACGGGTATCAATTTCTTTGACCAGAAGACCTCGGATTTCGTATTCCGTCCGGGTCCCGTATTTACTAATATTCTTATTGCCGACGAGATCAACCGCACCACCCCGCGAACCCAGTCGGCTTTTCTTGAATGTATGGGAGAGAAGCAGACGACGGTCGACGGTGTGACATATAAGCTCGCCGACACCTTCTTCGTCATCGCAACACAGAACCCTATCGAGTCGCAGGGTACCTTCCCGCTTCCCGAGGCGCAGACCGACCGTTTCTTCATGAAGCTTGCGCTCGGTTACCCCGACCGCGACAGCGAGATGTCGATGATGGATATCCACGGCTCGCAGGTTCCGCTTGATTCTCTTACAGCCGTTTGCACCTCCGCCGATATTGTAGCGGCGTCCGCGGCTTGCCGAGGCGTAACGGTCACAGAGCCCGTCAAGGATTATATTCTCCGCATAGTCGACGCGACGAGAACGAATAACCGCATTTCGATGGGCGTCAGCCCCCGTGGCACACTCGCGCTTCTCAACGCCGCACGTATCGCGGCAGCTTGTGACGGACGAAGCTACTAAGTCGGAGGCCAAGCGGTCTTAGGGAAGACAAC
>JAZSMP010000386.1:0-2921 GCA_045535915.1 Eubacteriales bacterium
GCAGTCAACGCACTGACGTACGCCGGTCTCGATGAGGGCGGCTTCACGCTTTGCCTCGTTCTTGATCTTCATTGCGCCCTCAACAGCGCTGATATTGATATCAACGGGGCACTTTTCCATACATCTTCCGCAACGAATACATGCGGAGGGCTCGGGAAGAGTAGCTCTCTTTTCGTCAAAGGCGAGAATGCAGTTCGATACCTTGACGATGGGGGAGTCAACCGAAACGGTTGCGTTACCGTTCATGGGGCCGCCGATTACGACCTTGCCGACTTTTTCGAGATCGGTTTCGGTAAGCTCGAGAAGGGTGCGGATCGAGGTTCCGATGGGAGCGATGAAGTTACCGGGCTTCTTAACTGCGGGACCGTCAACGGTTACGATACGCTCAACAAGGGGCATACCGGTATTGAGGTATTCAGCAGTTTTTGCGAGAGTGGAAACGTTGATGATGAGTGCGCCGAAGGAGGGGAAACGCTTGCCGGCAATTGCAACTCTGCCGGTCGCATTGTAGAGCATTACCTGCTTTGCGCCCTGAGGGTAGATCGCGTTGAGCTCATGGATAACCACGTAAGGCTTGTTTGCGAATTTCTTTTTGAGAACTTCAATTGCGTCGGGCTTGTTCTTTTCGATGCAGATCTTATATGTAGCATTTCCAAGATACTCGTTCATATACTTGCGCATGTACTCGATTCCGTCGTCGATGAGATCGGCGTGCGCGAGCATCATTCTGTGGTCGGATGTGATGTAGGGCTCACATTCAGCCGCGTTGATGAGGACGGTATCGACCTTGTAGTCGGGGTTAGTTGCTTCGTTGAGCTTTGCCCAGGTCGGGAAAGCCGCGCCTCCGAGACCGACGACACCGCTCTCGCGAACTGCCGCAAGGAAACCGTCGCAGCCCTCGAATACGGGTGCTTTCATATTGGGATCAGCTTCCATCTTGCCGTCGCTTTCGATGCGGATGGCTTTGACCTCCTTACCGCGTGCGGTCGGGAGAGTGAGGATCTCGGCAACTGTTCCGGATACGGTTGCGTGTACGGGGGAAGAGAATCTTCCTTCCTCGCGTGCGATAAGCTGTCCTACGTAAACGTGCTCGCCTACGGTGACGATGGGCTCAGCCTCGCCGCCCGAATGCATGTTCATGGGCAGGATAACTTCCTTGGGTGTCTCAATTTTCACAGGCTCGCATCCCGCAGTATTCTTATTATGCGGTACGTGCAGGGATGAGATATCTTTTTTGAAAATCATAGCACTCCTCCTGTTTATTTTATTTATATATTTTTATCTGTGCTGTCCGCCTTCGGCGGAATGGTTATCTTGCTTCGCAAGAATGGTTATCCGCCTTCTGCGGAATGGTTGTCTCGCTTCGCGAGAATTAATATCGGCTTGCGCCGAATCAGTTTTGCTCTGTAACAAGAGACTTGAATCCATCGGTCATCAGCTTCTCTCCGTCATGTGTGATCCAGAGCACTTCGACTCCGCCTATGGAGTCAACGAGGGCTCGTCCACCTCGTAGCTCATAGAGAACAGAGCGGTGGAGAGGGCATCTGCCAGTCCCGAGTCCTTCGTGATAATTGTCACGGACGCGAAGAATTCAGATGGCATAAGGGTGTCTTTGTCGATTATATGATGATACTGTACGCCGCCTACCGAGTAGAATCTTTCGTAGATTCCCGAGGTGACGCACGAGGTGTTTGTCAAAGTTATATATTCCGCATAGGAGTTGTCCGAATCTTGGGGATCCTTGATACCGGTGAGCCAACCAGTGCCGTCGGTCTTTGTGCCGATTATACGGATGTTGCCGCCGATATTGAGGACGTATGAGGTCGTGCCGATCGATTCAAGATATTGCGCCGCTTTTTCGGTTGCGTATCCCTTGCCGAGTGCACCGACGTCGATCGACGCCGCGGGGTCGCTTATGCGGACGGTGAGGTTTTCTTCGTCGATCTCAAGAAGATCGATAGATGTGTGTTTAGCGGCTTCTTCAAGAACTGCCGCGTCGGGAATTTTTGAGTTTGCGGGATCGTTGCTCGCTGCGGTTCGGCAGTCGTGCCAAGGGCGGAGGACCGCGCCCATCATGACGTTCATCTCGCCGCCCGTGAGAGTGTAGAGCTCCTTGGCATAAAGAAGAAAGTCAATAAGTTTTTGGTCAACCTTGAGGGGCTCGCCTCCTGCATTCTTGTTGACCGTGCAGAGGTTGTTTACGCCCGAATGTTCGTAATAAATGTCAAAAAGAGCATGGTATTCTTCAAGAATACTTGCCGCGGCGGCACTTCTCTCATCGAAAACTTCCTGAGATTCGCCTGCATAATTGTAAATATAGGAAACGGTGTCAAAAAATGTGTAATATACCTTTCCCACAGGTTCTGTCTTAGGTGCAGTTTGAGGGCAGCCCGTCATAAAGACGAGCAGCCCCCAAATCAGAGATAGACAGGAAAGGGATTTAAGAATCTTCACAATTCCTATCTCCTGTTAGTGAATTTTAATTATCTTGCGTATTCAGCAGCCTCTGCAACAACTGCGCAGATGCCGGTGATCTGAATGGAGCAACCTGCATCGAGGAGAGCCTGATCAACAGTGATCTGGTGGCCGTTAGCCTCGGTGGTCTGCATGCCCTTGATATCAGCAGCGGTCTTGCCAACTGCATACTCGGAGAATGCCTTGGACTGCTCGAACCATTCCTTCATAACGCCGTCGCCGTTGTTATCAACTTTGCCTTCCATGCCATAGCCGCTCTTGAGCTCTCTCTTGGTGCCCTTGAATTCCTGGGGAGCGAGAGTGCCGTCAACATTAACGGTGATCTTGGGCTGGATAGCGTCGTTAAGAGCAGCGATGATCTTGCCCTCTGCAACTACACATGCAGCGATGTCGGAGTACATAGCTACGAGACCTGCCTTATCAGCGGTAGCAGCAGTGGAGTCAGC
>JAZSMP010000059.1:0-9163 GCA_045535915.1 Eubacteriales bacterium
GTATCGTTCTGGCAAATCTATTACTTAAATAAGGAATTATAAAATGTACGACAGCTCACTTTTGCGCTCGGTTCAGAAGCCCGGAAGATACTCGGGTGGAGAATACGGACAGATAATCAAGGATAAGGAAAAGATCAAGGCGCGTTTTGCCTTCTGTTTTCCCGATTCCTATGAGATCGGTATGTCGAACCTCGGTATGAGAATTCTTTACGGCGTTCTCAACCAAAGCGACGACGTCTGGTGCGAGCGCGTATTTGCACCGTGGCAGGATATGACCGCCAAGCTCCGCGAAAAGAAGATTCTTCTCAAGGCGCATGAAAGCGGCGATGATGTCCGTGACTTTGATTTTCTCGGCTTCACTCTACAGTATGAGATGTGCTATACCAATATCCTCAATGTTCTCGAGCTTGCAGGCATCCCGCTGACGGCTGCCGCGAGAGGGGAAGATCACCCCATTGTCATCGGCGGCGGACCCTGCGCTGTCAATCCCGAGCCGATAGCCGAATTCTTCGATCTTTTCAATATCGGAGAGGGCGAGGAGATGCTTCCCGAGATCATTGCACTTTACGTCAAGATGAAGGAAGCCGGCGCATCGAAGAAGGAATTCCTGCTTGCAGCTGCACGCACTATTCCCGGTGTCTACGTTCCTTCACTCTATGATGTTGAGTATAACGAAGACGGCACTGTCAAATCTTATACTCCCAATGCCGAAGGCGTTCCGACAAGCGTTAAGAAACGCATCGTCGAGAATCTTGACACAATGTATTTCCCCGAAGCGGTTGTTATGCCCTACCTTGAGACCGTTCAGGACAGAATCATGCTTGAAGTCTTTCGCGGATGCATTCGCGGATGCCGCTTCTGTCAGGCGGGTATGATCTACCGCCCCGTCCGCGAAAAATCTCCCGAGACCCTGCTTCGCCAGGCTAAATGTATCTACGAGGCAACCGGCTACGAGGAAATTTCGCTTACTTCGCTTTCGATCTCCGACTATACAAAGCTCCCCGAGCTTACCGACGGACTTATCGAGTGGACCAATGAGAAGAAGGTAAACCTCTCGCTCCCGTCACTCAGAATCGACTCCTTTACCAAGGAGCTTATGGAAAAGGTCGCGTCCGTACGCGCATCCTCTATCACCTTCGCCCCCGAGGCGGGCACTCAGAGAATGCGTGACGTTATCAACAAGAACGTCACCGAGGAAGATCTTATGCGTTCGGCATCAATAGCTTTCGGATCGGGTAAGGAGCAGGTCAAGCTCTATTTTATGAACGGACTTCCCACCGAGACCGACGAGGATATCGAGGGTATCGCAAAGCTTGCAAAGGCGACAGTTGAGCAGTTCTACGCAACTCCCGGTCACAGCCGCCGTGCACCCACGGTCACTGTCAGCGTATCTTGTTTCGTTCCCAAACCCTTCACCCCTTTTCAGTGGGAGGCGCAGGATAGCGTGGACGAGCTTGTTCGCAAGCAGCAGTATTTGCGCACCTGCATTACCGACCGCAAGATCAAGTACCATCACCACGACGCACGCGTTTCGCATATCGAAGCAGTACTCGCACTCGGTGACAGAAGACTTTCAAAGGCTCTTCTGCTTGCCCACGAGCGCGGATTCGGCTTTGACGCGTGGGATGAGTATTTCGATGCCGAGGCTTGGATGAAGGTCTTTGCCGATTCGGGAATCGACACGGCATTTTATGCAAACCGCCGCCGCGCGGACGACGAGGTCCTTCCTTGGGACATCATCGACGTCGGCGTGACCAAGGAATTCCTCCTTCGCGAAAAGAAGAAGGCATATGAAGAAAAGACCACTCCCTCCTGCCGTGAGCAGTGTTCGGGTTGCGGCGCAAACTGTCTGGGAGGTAAGGATACATGCTGTCCGAATTCAAAAAAATAAGCGAATATCCGACCCTTGAAGCTCCCGTGACTCTGCGTCTCGGATTCTGCAAAAAGGGCGCGCTTCAGTATATTTCTCACCTTGACCTCCAGCGCACCTTCCAGCGCATCCTCAGCCGTGCCGAGCTTCCGCTTTGGTACACGCAGGGATTCAATCCCCATCCGAAGCTCGTTTTCGGACTTCCTCTTCCTATAGGATGCGAGAGCGTCTGCGAGATGGCTGATATCAAGCTGACCCGCGATATGCCCGCAGAGGACATCCTCGCGCGTCTGCATAAGGCAACCGTTTCAGACCTTGATTTCTTTGCCTGCTATCCCGCAGAGCGCAAGTTTGCCGATATCGACGCGGCACTTTACGAGTACGTTATCGATGTCGACGCTGATGACGAAATGTTCGGAAAGATCGAGCGCGTGCTTTCCAATTCGCCGCTGACAGTCATGAAGCATACCAAATCGGGCGAAAAGGAGGTCGACATCTTCCCGCTTATCAAATCTTTCAAGCTCGAAAAGCTCGAGGGCGGACTTAAGATCACCGCGCTTTTAGCCGCGGGAAGCGTACAGAATCTCAGCCCCGAATATCTTCTCGAAGCACTCCGCAAGAGACTCATCTTCCTGCGTGAGGAGGAGAACTATTCGATCAAGCGTCTCTCGATCCACGACGCAAAGGGTAAGATATTCAAATAAAACGACAGCCTTTTCGGCTCTTTTGTGATATCATATAAAAACTATGAAAGGAGAACGGTATGGATATTGTTGAGATCAGGCAGAATATTGCCGTTAATATTTCGGCTATGCGAAACGCCGCAGGGCTTACTCAGGCGCAGTTTGCCGAAAAACTGAATTATACCGATAAGGCGATCTCGAAATGGGAACGCGGAGAATCGGTGCCCGATATTGCCGTTCTCTGGAAGATATCGGATATGTTCGGCGTTACCGTTGATTGGCTGATCAGCGACCACGGTACAGCAGCAAAAACTCCCGACGCCGAAGCAGTCATCGCGGGCAAGAAAAACCGCCTTCTGATCTCGCTTCTCTCGTCTGTCGGAGTTTGGTTTATCGCTACCATAGTGTTCATCGTGCTCCAGAGTATCGGTGCTGATCGCGTCTGGATGCCCTTTATGTGGGCAATTCCCGCAACCTGCATCGACCTGCTCGTCTTCAATGCCATCTGGGGCAGATATAAGATCAACTTCCTTTTCATCTCGCTGATAATCTGGACGGTCATAGGCGCATCCTTTGTTACTATTGCAGATTGGTCGCTTTGGTATATCTTTATTTTCGGTATACCGCTCCAGGTCGCAACGATCTTCTGGTCGCAGATAAAGATAATCATCAAGCCCAAAAAGAAAACAGAACACACCGCCGAAAATGCGGAATAAATCAAATCCGCAAGCATTCAGCTTGCGGATTTTAAAATTTGGAGGAATCAAAATGAAAAAGTACCTGTTGCCCGAAGGAGGCAATTTCTACAAGGCTAATCTTCACTGTCATACCGTTCTTTCGGATGGCTGTCTTACACCCGAAGAGGTCAAGGATATCTATAAAAAAGAGGGATATTCCGTTGTCGCTTATACCGATCACGATATCCTCATCCCGCACCACGCAGAGCTCTCCGACTCCGAATTTCTCGCTCTCAACGGTTGGGAGATCACCTTCACCGAACCGCAGATTTCCCCGATTCACGGAGTTAAGCGCGTTTGCCATATGTGCTTTATCGCAAAGGATCCCGAGAATACAAAGCAGGTCTGCTGGTTCCACCGCAAGCATTTCAATAAGAATGAGGACAAAGCAAACTGCGCTGACGAGCCCGAATTCAAGCCCGAATACACTCCCGAGTCGATCAACGAGTGTATTGCCCGCGTAAAGGCGGCGGGATTCTTCGTTACATACAACCACCCCACCTGGTCGCAGGAGGACTACACCCGCTATACTCAATATCACGGCATGGACGCAATGGAGATCTGCAATTACGGCGTTCTCTGTCTCGGCTACCCCGAGCAGAATGACAGGGCGTATGATGATATGCTCCTCGCGGGCGACCGCATAGGCTGTGTTGCCACCGATGATAACCACAATAAGCACCCGGGCACTGTAAACTGGGATTCCTTCGGCGGATGGACCTGCATCAAGGCTGATAAGCTTGATTACAAGGCTATCACCGACGCGCTTGCGAACGGTCATTATTATGCTTCACAGGGGCCCGATTTCACCGAGATCAGCTACGAGGACGGTAAGATCACCGTCAAGACCTCGCCCGTTGCAACCATCGCATTCAGCACAGGCTCGCGCCACGCGGGCTACTTTGGAAACGGCGACGGTACTCCGATCACCGAAGCAACCTTCGAGCTTAAACCTACCGATAACTACGTCCGCGTCACCATCCGTGACGAAAAGGGAAAGCCCGCACATTCGAGAGCGTACTTCCTTGACGAACTGAAATAATGAACTATAAACGCACAAAACTCGCCTGCTATTCCGCCTACGTCACGATGGCGTCCGCTTTTTCCCTGCCTCCGTTGCTTTTCGTGACCTTCCACGATATGTACGGCGTTTCGTACACACTCCTCGGAACGCTCGTGCTGACCAATTTCTGCACCCAGCTTACGGTCGACCTGATACTTTCGTTTTTCTCAAAGTATTTCAATGAAAAGTTTTTGGTCAGAGTTATGCCGATCATAACCTCGTGCGGCCTTGCAATTTACGCGTTCACTCCCGTACTTTTTCCGAACTTGATCTTCGTCGGATTTATGATCGGAACGATCGTCTTTTCGGTCTCCGCGGGACTTTCGGAGGTGCTCGTCAGCCCCATTGTTGCCGCTCTGCCCTCGGATAACCCCGGACGCGATATGAGCTTTCTGCATTCGCTCTTCGGTGTTGGGTCTTTTTCCGTTATCTTTATAAGCACTGTCTTCCTCAAAGTCTTCGGAAGCGAGAATTGGAGCTATTTGACTCTCATCTTCGCCGCATTTCCGCTAATTACCGCCGCGCTCTTTATGACATCGCCTCTGCCCGATATGACTCCCTCGGAGGCATCTGAGGGCGGCGAGAGATCTAAAAGATACACCGTTGGACTCGCGCTCTGCGTGGCTTGCATCTTCTTTGGAAGCTGTGCGGAGAATACTATGTCAAACTGGGCGTCGGGATTTGTTGAGAACGCTCTCGGCATCGACAAGGCTGTCGGTGATATCCCCGGAACCGCTATGTCCGCAATTCTTCTCGCGCTGACGAGAATGGTCTACGCGAAGTTCGGAAAGAGCATCACGCCCGTCCTTTTTGTCGGAATGATCGGTTCGGTCACTTGCTATCTTATCGCGGGACTTTCGACAAACGCGGTCATCGCACTCATTGCCTGCGCGCTCACGGGTATGTTCACCTCGATGCTATGGCCCGGCGCGCTGATATTTATGGAGGAAAAGCTCCCCGGCGCGGGAGTCGCCGCATACGCGCTTATGGCATCGGGCGGAGACCTCGGCGCATCTATCGCGCCCCAGCTTATGGGAATTGTGGTCGATAAAGTGACCGCATCCTCCTTTGCCGCCGACCTCGCAATCAAAACAGGACTCACCGCTGAGCAGATCGGAATGAAATCGGGAATGCTGCTCACAACCGTCTTCCCGCTGATCGGAATCATCGCCCTCGCCGTTACGGTAAGGTATTTTAAGAAGAAAAACATATAAAATTAAGCCGACTTGGAGTGGATGATCCGAGTCGGCTTGTTTGTTAAAAGATAATATACTCTACAGACTCTGCCACCCCTCATCCGTCTCGCAAGCGAGACACCTTCTCCCAAGATCCGGGAGAAGGCTGGTTAATATACTCGTTAAGTGTTTCTCCTCATCGTTAGAGGTTCAACTATATGTAGCAAAAAGTAAAGCTATATAATTAATAGTTTCTTATGGGCATTCAGGCGTGGATATATGCAAAGTGTTTCCCACAACTGTGCGATATCACTGTAACCAATGTTCGCAGTTGCTATATAAGCCTTCTCCCGGATCTTGGAGAAGGTGGCGCGAAGCGACGGATGAGGGGTGGCGGAGTCTGTACAATATTATATCAAGTGAATATAAGTCTTATTATTGACAATCGCTCTAATTTATGCTATAATAAAATAGTGAATCGGGGACGGCACCCATAACAAAAAACGGAATTCACGAATTAAATATCTGAACTACAATAACAAAAGGGGCGACACCCATCGAAAAAAACGTGATTGTTGTTGACAGCCAAGGTAATGAATATGAAGCGACCTACCCGAAAAGGGCGAAAGGTCTTGTAAAAAGTGGCAGGGCACGCTTCGTAGGAGAAAATAAGATTTGCCTTGCGTGTCCGCCAAAAGATAATTTGGAGGATAATAAAATGTCAGAAAATATCAATACAAACGTAGAGCAGAAAACCGCAGAGCTTACCAAATCGGAAGTCTGGGCACAGATCATCAAGCTTCAGGATCAGTTGGCATCTTTGAGTGAAACGATGAACTCAATTGCCGATATACGTGATACTCACGAATATGAGGGCGGAGAGCAAACAAAGTGCGTTGAGGATGCGATCGTTTTCGAAAAGCTCAAAACTATGGAAGCTGTTTTCAACAAACGAGAAGAAACGCTCAATTCGATGCTTGACTTCTACAAAACCGTGTATAACGATCTGTATCAAGAGCAGAAGAACGCAAAAAAAGAGAAGATCGATACTATCAAAAATCTTTGGCTTACATATTTGGATGAAGCATCTGATGTCGCTGACGAGGATGGACGAATTGAAATTATCAATTATGTTCAGTCTCAACTCAGTCTGCTTGCCATAGACATTATGGATGATAAGATCTAAAACCTAAAATTTTGAGCCGATCGGGGAGTAAAATCCTTGATCGGCTCTTTTTTTATTGATTAAAATAAAAAAACTATGGTCGCACTTGCAAAGCGGGGTGCAGGGGCGAAGCCCCTGCAAGAAAAAACGTTGTCATCCTGAGGAGCGCCCGCAGGCCGCTTGGCGCCGAAGGATCTCGTGCCGCGCCAATTTACAAGCGCGGCGCGGTGCCTGTACGGAGTGGTTTGATGTGCATAATCGTAAAACTAAAGTCAAAAGCAGTTGTTCGCACTATTAAAAGGCAAAATAATACAAAATCACTGTGTAATTTTGATACTACACAGTGATTTTTCATATTCATATACATTTAGTTGGGTCGGTGCTGTACAGACCACTTCGCCAGCACCGCGACGCCCGAGGAACATCTCGGTCGTCACGAGATCCTTCGGGCGCCAAGCGGACTGCGGTCGCGCCCTCAGGATGACATCGTTTTTCTTGAAGGGGGCTGCCGCCCCCTTCACCCCTGCATCGCAAGTGCTAACATAGCTTTCTGCTTTTTGTGCATTTTGCTATATGCTATTTTTTGTCGTAAGTTTGTCAGCACCCTGCTTGCGAGTGCTAACAAAGCGTTCTGCTTTAATAATCTATTATGATAGTCAGACTCAAGGTTGCTGAATTATGTTTTTAGCCTTCACGTTCGCCAACGGCGAACATATCGTGTGAAACATATCGTATGTCAATATATCGTATGAGCGAAGCGAATATATCGTGTTTACAAAAGACGATATGCCGCTTCGCGGCGCGATATACCGTTCGCCAAAGGCGAACAATACGATATATCTGCCTTGCGGCAGATACGATACGCCCGCGCGTACTTTCGGTCGCGCGGGCGTGAATTATATTAGCTATAACCTATTATTTCATCTCGATAAGAGACTCATCCCACATCTCGGGAGCCTCATATCCGAGAAGGTTTACAACGGTAGCGGCTACGTTGGAAAGGCCGAACTGACCGTTATCGGCCTTGACGCTGATTCTGCCCTCGCCCGATGCGTCGTAGATGATGCAGGGAACGGGGTTGAGGGTATGCGAGGTCTTTGCCTTGTAGGAACCGCCCTTGTTGGTCTTGGGAGCCTTGGTCTTCTTGTCAAGCTCCGCCATCTCGTCTGCGTTGCCGTGGTCAGCGGTGATAACTGCAACTCCGCCGAGCTTGTCAACTACCGCGAGGATACGGGCAAGCTGAAGGTCAAGTGCTTCCATAGAGCAAACGGTAGCAAGGAGCGAGCCTGTGTGGCCGACCATATCGCCGTTGGGGAAGTTTACGCGGAGGTAGCGGTACTTGCCCGACTCAAGGCACTCGATGAGCTTATCGGTGATCTCTGCGCACTTCATCCAAGGTCTCTGCTCGAAGGGAATAACGTCGGAGGGAACCTCGATGTAGGTCTCAAGCTCCTCGGAGAACTTGCCCGAGCGGTTGCCGTTCCAGAAGTAGGTCACGTGGCCGTATTTCTGAGTCTCGGAGATCGCAAGCTGGGAGATGCCGCTGCCTGCAAGGTACTCGCCGAGGGTATTGGTGATCTCGGGAGGAGAAACGAGGTAGCGGGAAGGGATATGAAGGTCGCCGTCGTACTCAAGCATACCTGCGTATACTACGTTCGGATGACGAACTCTGTCGAATTTGTCGAAGGTATCGCCCTCGTCAAAGGTGCGGGAGATCTCAAGCGAACGGTCGCCGCGGAAGTTGAAGAAGATGAAGCTGTCGCCGTCCTCAACGGTACCGACGGGCTTGCCGTCCTTTGCGATAACGAACGCGGGAAGATCCTGGTCGATAACGCCGGTCTCTGCGCGGTAGGTCTTGACAGCCTCCTCAGCGGATGCGAACTGTCTGCCCTCACCGAGAACGTGGGTCTTCCATCCGCGCTCAACCATCGACCAGTCAGCCTCGTAACGGTCCATGGTGATCTTCATTCTTCCGCCGCCGGAAGCAATGCAGATATCGAGATCGTCGGAACGGAGAGAGGTGAGGAACTCCTCGAAGGGAAGGATGTAGTCGAGAGCCGAGGTCTCACCTACGTCACGGCCATCAAGAAGGATGTGGATGCGGATCTTATTTACGCCCTCTTCCTTTGCGCGTACGAGCATAGCCTTGAGGTGGTCGATATGCGAGTGTACGTTACCGTCGGAGAAGAGTCCGAGGAAGTGAAGTGTCGAGTTATTGCTCTTTACGTTTGCGATAAGCTCCTGCCAGGTTGCAGACGCGAACATCTTGCCGCTTTCAATAGACTGCGAAACGAGCTTTGCTCCCTGTGCGAACACCTGACCTGCACCGAGTGCGTTGTGACCGACCTCGGAGTTACCCATATCGTCGTCAGAGGGAAGTCCCACCGCCGTACCGTGTGCCTTGAGAGATACCATAGGGTACTTTTCCATCAAGTCGGATCGTAGCCATGTCGTTCTGTGAGCCAAGGAG
>JAZSMP010000214.1:0-3131 GCA_045535915.1 Eubacteriales bacterium
ATGATCATTGCAGCGTCCTTGCCGAGACCGTTAAGGATTACGCGGAGGGGCTTTGTTCTTACCTTGTTCGCGTTGAGAGCGATCTTGATAGCGCCCTCTGCAGCTGCGAAGGACTCGTGACCTGCCAGGAAGCAGAAGCACTCAGTCTCCTCGGAAAGAAGCATAGCGCCAAGGTTGCCGTGTCCGAGACCAACCTTACGGTTCTCGGCAACGGATCCGGGGATACAGAAGGACTGAAGACCGATACCGATAGCGGCAGCGGCGTCAGCAGCCTTTGTGCAGCCCTTCTTGATAGCGATAGCAGCGCCTACAGTGTACGCCCACTTTGCATTTTCAAATGCGATAGGCTGAGTTTCTTCAACGATCTTATAGGGATCAACGCCCTTTGCGTCGCAGATCGCCTTACACTCGTCGATGGAGGAAATTCCGTATTCCTTAAGAACAGCGAGGATCTTAGCCACACGTCTTTCATAACCTTCAAAATGTGCCATTATTATCTTCCTCCTTCTAATTACTGCTTACGGGGATCGATATACTTTGCAGCCTCTGCAAATCTACCGTATGTACCCATGGACTTCTTGTACGCTTCGTTTGGCTCCATGCCCTTCTTAATGAAGTCGGTCATCTTGCCGAGAGAAACGAACTCATATCCTATAACCTGGTCGTTCTCGTCGAGAGCCATTCTTGTGCAATAGCCCTCGGTCATTTCAAGGTAACGAACGCCCTTTGCGCGGGTTCCGTACATAGTACCAACCATGGATCTCTCGCCCTTGCCAAGATCTTCCATACCTGCGCCGATAACAAGACCGCCCTCAGAGAATGCGGACTGGCTACGACCGTAAACGATCTGAAGGAAGAGCTCTCTCATTGCGGTGTTGATAGCATCGCAAACAAGGTCGGTATTAACAGCCTCAAGAAGTGACTTACCGGGAAGTATCTCTGCCGCCATAGCCGCGGAGTGTGTCATACCCGAGCAGCCGATGGTCTCAACGAGTGCTTCCTCGATGATACCGTTCTTTACGTTCAGAGAAAGCTTACAAGCTCCCTGCTGAGGTGCACACCAGCCCACACCGTGGGTGTATGCGGAAATATCGGTGATCTGTTTTGCCTGAACCCATTTGCCCTCCTCGGGAATGGGAGCGGGACCGTGATCGGGCCCTTTTGCTACTACGCACATTTTTTCAACTTCTGCGCTCATAGCGTACTCGCAAGAAAATTCTTTGCTCATTTTTTATCTCCTTTATGATTAAAAATTTATAACTGTTTTATAAGACCGTCTATCGCCTCTGCGTAAATTCTTCCTATGAAGGCTCTGCCGTTGTCGTTGGGATGAACGCCGTCAGCCGAATAGTAAAGAGGCTCGGGCTGTGTTTTGAGAGCTTCCTCAAAGTGCTTATCAAGAGGAACGTATACGTCGGCAAACTCGTCGGCAAGTCCTCTTACGATAGGAAGCATTCTTTCCAGATCTGCTCTCATTCCCTCATAAGGCTCCTTGTCAAGGAGAAAGGGCGAGAGGATCATTATTTTTGCATTTGACTCTCTGCGTATTCTTTCGAGAATAGAGCGATAGTTCAGCGCGAACTGAGCGTCCGTAGTAGCCACCTTACCGCTGCCGTAACGATGCCAAATGTCGTTGATACCTATAAGGATAGAAATAATATCGGGGTCAAAAGCAAGAGCGTCACTGTAAAATCTATCAAAAAGCTGACTTGTACGATTTCCGCTGATTCCGAAATTGATAAATTCAAAATCAATGTCGGGGTTAGCCGCAATTATATGCTCCGTAGCATACTTAGGATATCCCGCGCCCATATCGTGATAATTTCTCTTATCTCTACCGGCATCGGTTATGCTGTCGCCCTGAAATAGTATTCTCATATTAGCTCCTCACTTTACAAGCTCTCCGTATACCTCACCGAACGCGCAAGCCGCATTGGATTCATCGGTATCTATATGCATTGCAAGAGCAAAATTTTTGTTTACTCTTACTACTACGTCGCCAAACACAAGTCCGCGAGCGGTATTGAGCCTTACTCCTACTATCTGCTTGTCCTCTACGCCAAACGCCTCAGCATCCGCGGGAGTCATATGTATATGACGCTTAGCGGCGATAACGCCCTCCTTCAACTCAACAGAGCCACAAGGTCCCTCAATAACACATCCGGGGCTACCTGCAACGTCACCCGACTCGCGAACGGGAACACCCGCAATTCCTATCGTACGGGCATCAGTCAAAGAAAGCTCTACCTGATCCGCAGGACGCGTAGGACCGAGAATACTTGCCTTAAGACTGCCTCTGGGACCAATTACCGTAACCTTCTCCTCACAAGCGAACTGACCGGGTTGGCTCAGATCCTTTTTGTTGGTAAGCTCATGTCCCTTGCCGAAAAGTATCTCTACAGATTCCTTTGTAAGATGCACGTGTCTTGCAGAGGTTTCAACTAAGATCTTGTTTTCCATTTTACTACCTCACATATAAGTAATATCTTATTGAGGGCACACGCCCACTTATAATATTATAACATACTTTTTTCGCCTTGTAAAGATTAATTCATCACTTTTATGTAAATAATTAGTATAAAATACTTTGATTCGGAGCGCAGAAAATGAACAAGAATGATAAATTGGAGATTCAGAACTCAGAAGAAAGCAACGAAAAGCTTGATGAAATAGAGAGAAGCGGAGGTGTCAGGGTAAAAAGTCCCGAGGAAAGCATACATTGTCTTTCGATCATAGGTCAGATCGAGGGACATTACTTTCTTCCCGAAGGTCAGAAAGCAACAAAATACGAGCACATCATTCCTCTGTTAGTGTCTATTGAGGAGGACGCAAACGTTGACGGAGTATTAATGATATTGAATACAATGGGGGGAGACGTAGAGGCAGGTCTCGCAATTGCCGAAATGATAGCTTCTATGACAAAGCCCACCGTGTCTTTGGTTCTCGGCGGCGGTCACTCCATAGGTGTTCCATTGGCTACCTCGGCAAAGCGTTCGTTTATCGTCCCCTCCGCGACCATGACCATACATCCCGTAAGGATCACGGGGCTGGTGGTCGGTGTACCTCAAACCTACCGCTATTTCGAGGAGATGCAAAAGCGAATAGTCAGCTTTATTTGCGATCATTCCGCC
>JAZSMP010000018.1:0-3162 GCA_045535915.1 Eubacteriales bacterium
GCCGAAGTCAGCGAACATGGGCTGAGTAACGGTTACGGTCTTGCCGTTACCGTCGAGGGTGCCGGTGAACGGCTGAGCGTAGGGCTCGTTGATGGTGATGTCATTTGCAAGGTAGTAGGTACCTGCGGGATCCATAGCGAGGAATCCTGCAGCATCGGTGATAGCGGTTCCTTCGGGAGCTGCTGCTACCGAGAAAGCGCAAAGACCGAGAACCATGCAAAGAGTAAGAATGAGGGAAAGTGTCTTTTTCATAATATTTTTCCTTTCTACATTATAGATTGATAATTAATTGTATCACAATAAATTTGCAATGTCAAGTAAATGTAATGATTTATTAGAAGTTTGTACATATTATACAAATTGAGGAGAGCAATTTTGTTCAACATTACAAATAAAGTTGTTCATTACCGATTGAAGATCAATTCCTCACGATGCGAGAAATTCTCCGATTATAATAAAAACTCGGATATTCCGAAGTATTTCGGAATATCCGGGCAGATCATTCAATTATTCAATGTAGAAACGCGGTCTTTTGCCGTTTTCGAGCAGGTCGAGCATTGCGCGGATCAGGTATTCGGGGCTGTCGGAATAGCAGTTTACGGTGTCGCCGCCGCGGTGGTTGGTGAGAGTGACGTTATCGAGCTGAACGAAGGGGCTGTCGAGTCCGAGAGGCTCTTTCGGGAAGACCTCAAGTGCCGCGCCCGTGATGCGCTTTTCGCGGAGCACCTCCTCGAGATAATCGTAATCTACGAGGTATGCGCGGGCGGTGTTGATGAAGGTGGCGGTCGGTTTCATAAGGTCAAGCTCGTGCTTGCCGATGATCTGATCCTTCTTTTCTGTTCTCGCGTGGACGGATACGATGTCCGACTGCGAGAAGAGGGTGTCGGGATCAACGAGCTCAACGTTCCACTTTGCAAGATCGGGGTCGTCGGGGGTGACGTTGGGGTCGGTCGCGAGGATACGGACGTTGAAGGGCTGAAGCTTTTCGGAAACGAGGCGTCCGATGGTGCCGAAGCCGACGAGACCTATCGTTTTGTTTCTAAGCTCAAAAACTCTGCCGACGTTGGGGAATGCCTCGCGCCATTCGCCGTTCTTCATTGCGTAATGAGCGCGGGTGACGTTTCTGGTTTCGCAGATCATAAGGCAGACGGTCAGCTCTGCAACGGCGTTACCGTTGTGAGCGGGGTTGTTGAGAACGGGGATGCCGAGCTCGTGTGCTGCGGGAAGGTCGATGTTTTCAAGACCGCCGCGGTTGGTGAGGATGTACTTGAGGTTGGGAGCCGCTTCCATAAGATCCCGGGGAACTGGGCAGAGGTGGACCATCAGGACGTCGGCGTCCTTGATAGAATCGTAGAGCTCTGCGGGGGGCTCGAAGGCATAGGGACCGCCCTTTTCGAGCTTGTCTGCGATCTCGCGCATCTCGTTTCTCGAATGAGAACCGAAATAGAGGACGTCAATAAGCTCGATCTCGGGGAATTTTGCCATGCAGTCGCGGTAAAAGGCTTCCTCCATAAAATGGTCGGCTACACATACAATTTTCATTTTTTCAATTCCTTTTCGGATTTTATTTTCGTGAAAATTATATCATATAATGAAGAAATAATCAAGTAATAATGATAAAAAACTTGATTTTCGATTTTGGATATGTTAGAATATAAAAAAACGCGCGGAGGTGCATATTATGATAGTTCATCAGTACGTCAAGGATTTTGAAAATATGGGACTCGGAATGTTCGTTCATTTCGGAGTTTACAGCACGCTCGGTATGGGCGAATGGGTGATGCATCAGCATAAAATACCGAAGGATAAATACCGCAGCTATGCGCCCGGTTTCCGTCCCGAGGAGGATTGGGCAGAGAAGCTCGTTCTGACCGCAAAGGGCGCGGGATGCAGATATATCACGCTGACCTCGCGCCATCACGACGGTTTTTCGCTTTACGACACCTGCGGGCTCAACGACTATTCTACTGCAATATTTATAGGAAGGGATCTTGTGCGCGAGTTTGTCGATGCCTGCAACCGCCACGGTATCGTGCCGTTCTTCTACCACACCTACCTCGATTGGTATGACGAGAGATTCGACTCGGATTTTCCCGCGTATCTTGATTTCCTGCGAAAGAGCGTCGAGCTGCTTTGTACGCGCTACGGAAGGATCGGCGGTATCTGGTTTGACGGTAAATGGAGCAAAAAGGATGCCGATTGGGAGGAGGACGCGATGTATTCGATGATCCGCCGTTATCAGCCGGAGGCCATCATCGTGAATAATACGGGACTTTCCGCGCTCGGCGAGCTCGGTCACATTGAGCTTGACAGCGTGACATTTGAGCGCGGCAAGCCGAAGCCGCTCAATCTTGAGGGCGCGCCCAAATACGTTGCCTCCGAGATGTGCGAGATATTCGGCACACACTGGGGATATGCAGATGGCGACCTGCTTTATAAATCTCCCGCGGCGATCATCGAGGAGCTTGCCGACTGCCGCCGATACGGCGCGAATATGCTGCTGAACGTCGGACCGATGGGAAACGGATACATTTCGGACATCGACCGCGCGTTTTACGGCATGGTCGGCAGATGGGTCGGAATGTTTGACGAAGCTATCCGCAAGCCTCGCCCCTCGGGAATTGAGGTTGAAAGCTGTGAAGGACGTGATTTCCTTCTCCGTGACGGAGATTATCTCTACCTTTTCTGCTTTGGGCTTCCCACGTCAGCGGATCCGAATGCGGCAAGAGCGAAGGATGTGGAAAGATACGAGGATATCTTCACGCTGGACGGCGAAAAAGTCATATCAGCCGAATGGCTCGATAACTCCTCTCCCGTCGAATTCGAGGAAAGAGACGGAAAGACGGTCATCAGGACTTTGCCATATATGTACGGAAGGAATTATGTTGTGAGAGTGGCGAAGATACGAACTGCGTAGGGCAAAGTGAGTGCAGAGTTCAGAGTGCAGAGTGCAGAGTTATGGAATATTTCCTCGCGATGCTCGGAAATTGTTCCTTTGATAATTGTATTTCTGCTTGATAGCCTTTTGTGCTGTTCTAACCCGATGTTTAGTAAATAATAAAAAACTCGAGATATAATGAAGTTTTACGCTTCACTGTATCTCGAGTTTTCTATTTAGTTGTTATATTGTTTAGCAATAGCAAAGGATCATCAGCACAAAAC
>JAZSMP010000073.1:0-4388 GCA_045535915.1 Eubacteriales bacterium
TCGGAAGGAGTCAACTATTCCCCCGCGGGGAATGGTTGCGCTCCTTCAACACCTGAGAGAAAGGAATTTGCATACTACTGTAATTGTCTTTAAGTGTATGCATTATACAAGAACTATGAAAAATAAAATGACTGCGCGTGACAAGATCGTATATTTCGTCACTATGTTAGGAGCCAACCTCTTGGGATCAGTTGCGATTATTTTGATTTTGTCGATCTTGTCTAAATCTAACGATCGCAATATTATCATCAAAAATTATAGACTTTTTACCGTAATTTTTGCCCTTATTGGAATTGGAGTTACCTGCCTCGTTACATTTTTATATTTTAGAAGCAAACTGCCTGACATTTTTGTTTCTGATACAGAAAACGCAGACAGCATCAAGGTGATATTCAAAAACTTTTGCTCTTGGGTTTTGCCGGGAGAGGTAATCAGATTTGTCTTGGCAACTCTGCCGACCAAACCCGGAAGTATGTTCGGTTATCGATTTTTTGACGGATTTTTTGCTATGCCCGCCAATATCGCATATGATTGGTTTTATCTTATGCCGCAAAAGCGCCTTGCAGTAATACGCGAGTCTGGATATACTTTTACCGATAATGCGCTTTTCTTCTTGATCTATTTAATCTATTTCGCTATCACTATCGCCGTTTTGTTCCTGCTTTTCAAACAGCTTTGGAAAGAAAACGAAGTTAAGAAAAAGAATGAAGTCAAAATCAGAATGGATTACAATAGCGTTAAGTGAGGTTTCGGATGGCACAAAAAGACCTTGTAAATGAAAGAGATTTTTATGCCCCAAAAGAAGTCGAGCTTTATGATGTGCTGAAATATGCATTAATTGTGATACTTGCGAACTTTATGGCATATTATCTTGTTTCCTGCATTTATTCTTTTATTTCGAAGCTCGCGGCAAACTCGATGTATCTTATTTTGCAGTCGATATTTATTTACGTTCCTATCTGTGCCGTGCTCCCAATTTTGCTAATATTTCAGTACATAAGGCATTTTGTACCGAAGCATTTTTCGCTTGCCGACGCCCCTCGTGTTTGGACTCGCAAGATGATAAAATGGGTTGGTGTCGGGGAGATAGCGCGCTTTCTGATCGGTCTGATACCTCTGTCAATAACGAAATGCGGAGTTATCACTTCTCCGGTGACCTATCATTTGTATACTACGTTTTATCTTGAGCCGCTTGGCAAATTCGAAGCCGTTATGCTAAACGGTAACGCCGAAGCGGCAGATATCGTCGTATTTTTGCTCATATATTCCTTATATTTCGGTATATATTGTCTGTTGATTTACAAAAAACTCAAAAAAGAGATCATTCGTCACATAAAATATCTTGAAGGCTGTATGAATGAAAAGAAGCGTTTTTATGATTTTAACAAAAATAAAGGAGAATGAAAATGAAAAATAAGCTTGACCCGAAGATCGAAGCGCGTTTAATTACTTTGGGCAATAAAAGGTATTACAGGACTCTTATCCTGACAGCGGTATGGATTGCGCTTGTAATTGCCGCATTTCTTGCTTTTGCAATTTCGACCGAGCGTTCATTTGCGGATCTCGGCAATTATCTTATCCTCCTTCTTTGTATTGTTCCGTTTTTTCCGTTTTCAGCGCACAAGATATTGCTCTCAAAAAGCTTTTACGCAAGTGTTTCGCACGCGTCTGACGATGCTCTTTATGACGAGTTGAGAAAGGCTTATATGAGCAATCGTTTTGACGTTGAAAATGTTCGTTCGGTGACTTTCGAAAAAGATAGCGGCGAGAAGTTCACGGTATCTTACAAAATAAAAGGTTATATTATGGACGGCTTGCACTACGACGAGGGCGACAGAGTCTTTTTCGTCCGCGGATTGAAATATCCGCTCAAGTTCCCGATAACCGAGGGGGAGGAATTTACATGCCCCGCGTGCGGACACACAGTTTCATCAGAAGACGCGGTATGTAAATCCTGCAGATTGGATTTTACCGATACACTAAAAGTATAATGATTGCGGATATAAAGGAGTTTGCCCAGTATCAAGAAATAATTAAAATCTACCTTAAACTTCGCCGCAGGCGAGTTAATGTTCGCCTGCAACAAAGATAAATAGGAATCATT
The DNA here is from genome assembly GCA_045535915.1 of Eubacteriales bacterium. GTDB lineage: Bacteria > Bacillota > Clostridia > Oscillospirales > CAG-272 > CAG-390. Next base: position 2,105 of record JAZSMP010000073.1, read on the forward strand.
TTTATTATAAAAAGAGGAAATTTTCATGGGAATATTTTTTGAGCTGCTGATCTCGCTGTGTTTCGGTATGTATTATTTTCTGCCCGTACGCGCCGAGGCTTTGAATGACCAATTAAACCGCTTGACTTATAACGTTTTTAAAGAGAAAACCCGTAAAACACTTTTGCTTGTTATGAGCATTATAAACTGTGCTTTCCTCGCGGTCGTTATCGTTATGGCCTTGGCGGAGATCAGCTTGCAGACCGACCTTGACGAACCTGCAAATATCGTAGTAAAGACACAGCTTTTAATTATTATTTTGGTTCACGTCATCGTTACTTTGATCGCAGGCTCAAAGAGGAAAAAGCTCGTCCGCGAGCTTGTCCGCGATTTTGAGAGAAGCCGCACAGAGCTGTATACCGACGGTGAGCTTTACGAGTACATCCGCGAACATATCGTCATAACCGAAAAGGAACTCGCAAAGATGATGAAGGCGATCAAAAGTAAGCCTTGATCGTTCGACACAAAATATGTGTAAGGAGATAACGTCATGAAAAAAGTAATAAACATCGCTATCAATTCGGTAATTCTTTTCGTAACGTATATTATAACCGCTTTTTTGATAATGTTGATACTTCAAGTGCCTATGCGCATTGTTTTCGATGCGGAAAGCACGCTTGAATATCTTTGGAAAACTGTTGTTCAGTACGCCTGCATGGTTGCCGTGTGCGTCGGATTTCTGCTTCTCAGAAACCCCGAGCACAAGGTCGAATACATGAAGCATATTGAAAACGGAGAATGGAATTTTGTTGACGCTTGCCGCTACACTCTGAAAAACAAGAATTTCTGGATCAATTCCGCAGGATTCGCCATATGGCCCGTGATTGTTCCGAAGCTTTTCGGAACGATAAATCTGATTTACGTAAGCGAGGAATTTTTGAACAGCTTTCCGAAATCGATCCTTGTGATATTAACCGTCGATATTCCGTTTGTTATCTTTTCCTTTGCCGCGTGGCTGATCGTGACACGGTATTGGAGTAAAACGAGAATACATCATTACAAATAAAGGAACCAACTATGAAAAACCTACCTTACGATCTAAAAAGGCATATTCAAAAAACAATGCTCAAGAGATTGATACCCTGTGTGCTTCTGCTTGCCGTTTTCGGTGCTGTGCTTCTGGTATGGGGCAGACGCATCTTCAACATGGATAACCCGAACGTGCGCATCCTTTGCTACATCGTTACGATGCTGATACCGCTGTGGGTCACGGGTGTTCCGATGAAGCTGATCGACCGCACCTACCGCGGCGAGATCATTGGTATGCGTGTAAAAAGATCGGTTGACAATGAATCCTACGTCAAGCCGACGATCGAGCATATGTTTTACAAGAACACCGTTTATCTTGATCTCAGGCTTGATAACGGCAAAGAGGTCACGGTAAAAGCCTACGAGGGCAGGGACACCGATCTTAATCCCTATTTTTACAAAAAGGGCGACCGCGTTTTCCACCTTTACGGCACAAAAAATACTATCGTTCTGCCCGCCGAAAACAAAAAAGCCGTCCGCTGCGCCGTCTGCGGTCTGCTTAATTCAACCGATGACGAAAAATGCAACGATTGCGGTCATACGCTGGTTAAGGAGTAATTATGAAACTCAAAAGAATTCTTTTCATAACGATTTTACTGCTGATGACGCTTTCGCTGACCTCGTGCCGTGTGAACTGGTTTAATGAAAGCTATGACGTGCCGTGGTACGTTGTGGCGGTACCGACGGCAATATTCTGTGCTATCGCTTTCTTCATAGGTGGAAAAACGATTTCAAACAGGCTTTATGTCTGTCCGAAGTGCGGAGAAGAATTCCATCCGAATTTTTGGCTTGCCATGTGCTCGATCCATATCGGAAGTGACAGACTTTTCAAATGCCCGCATTGCGGACGTAAGGGGTTTTGTAAGATTTCAAGAAACAATAAAGAGTGAAGGAGCGCAAACCTTCCGAAAAGGAAGGTTTGACTTCTTCCAAACCGCCGGCAGGGGTGCCGTCGGTTTGAAGCACAAGGAGCATTCCGACCTCTGCGGAGCGCGACTTAAGGCGTTGCCTTAAGAATCCGTGCGGCTCTGTCGGTTTTCCTTGGAAAACGGCGGTGTTTAGCCGCCGAGGCAGAGTCGTAGCTTGCCGTAGGCAAGCATAAGCTACTTGAAAAAGCTTGACCAAAACTTTCCGCTAAAAATGATTTTCGCTCGGCGAAAATCTTCCTTCATTTCGCGGTAGGCGAATTATCATTCGGCGTAGCCGATTATCATTC
>JAZSMP010000185.1:0-6076 GCA_045535915.1 Eubacteriales bacterium
GAATGATAATCAGAGATAATTGCCGAAAGCTCGTCTGCGGCGCGTCTTTTGTTTTCGTCGACCGGAAGATCGTATTTGCCGATCACGGCTTCGAGCTTGTACTCAAACCCCGTTCTGCTTTCGGTCAGGAGAGCGCGGAAGGCTTCCGCACCCTTCTTTTTGATAAATTCATCGGGGTCCTTTGCACCCTGCATTTTGAGGACTCTGACCTCGACTCCGACGCGTCCAAGCAGGAGCATTGCCTTGTTTGCCGCTTTCTGTCCCGCCTCGTCCGAGTCATAGGATATTATAACTTTTTTGGTATATCTTGAAATGATCCGCGCGTGTTCCTCGGTTATAGCAGTTCCGAGTGTCGCAACAGCATTCGGAAATCCTGCTTGATGGAGTGCTATGACATCCATATATCCCTCGCAGAGGATCAGCTGTTCCAAGCAAAATCCCTTTGCATAGTTAAGAGCAAAAAGATTCTTGCTCTTTTTGAATGCGGGGGTATCGGATGAGTTGAGGTACTTTGGCTTGCTGTCGTCCATGACTCGTCCGCCGAATGCGACGATGTTGCGCGAGGTATCGACAATTGGGAAAATAACGCGGTTTCGGAAATAGTCGTATGCTCTTCCCGTCTTCTGGCTTTTTCCGCAAAGGAATCCGGCGATCATCTCTTCCTCTGTATAACCTTGGCTTTTGAGATAATTCGTCAGCTTGCCGAAATCGTTCGGCGCATAACCGAGATAGAACTGCTTTGAGATGCCATCCGAAAGCCCGCGTTTTTTGAAATATTGTCTTGCTTCCTCGCCGCAGGGTTCTTTTGTCAGACAGTGTCTGAAAAACCTTGCCGCCGCTTCGTTCATTTTAAGAATACGCTCGCGTTTTACTCCGCGTTCTCCGTACTGATCGTTCGCGGTCCGAGGGATCTCAACGCCCGCACGTTTCGCGAGAAGCTCGAGTGCCGTGGGGTAATCGACGTTTTCCATCCTCATAACAAAGGTGATAACGTCACCGCCCGCACCGCAGCCGAAGCAGTAGAAATGATCGTCCGAACCGAATACGGTGAAGGACGGCGAATTTTCGCTGTGGAAGGGACAGAGACCGACCATGTTCGATCCTGCCGGTTTAAGTGTGACGTATGAAGAAATAACCTGCTCGATATCGTTACGTCTTACGATCTCTTCAACGACTTCTCTCGGTATCTTCATCGAATCACTCCTTCCTGCGAATTTCACCTCTATAATACAATATACGCAGAAAAACCGCAAAAAACTCTTTTTTGCAAAGACTTTTTTGCGATTTTTCGCATTTTTTAATGGAAAAGCTTAAAAAAGCTTCCTCGGCGGGGCAAGTTTTCTCCCGATCTCCTCGGGGATCGAGCGTCCGCCGGTAAGATCTCTCATTTTTACCTTAAAATTCTCAACCGTTGCCGTGGGAGCGGTCATGGTAAGAAAAACGTCGGAGGAGAATTCGGTATCCTCGATCTCGATACCGAAGCGCGCGAATTCGTTCTGCACGCGGGCGTGATCGGTATAGCTGCAACGCATCTTCAGCACAACGACTTCCTCGTAAGTGATTATTCCCGCATCGGCGATAGCAGCGCTTGCTGCTGACGAATAGGCACGCACAAGTCCGCCTGTACCGAGCAGTATGCCTCCGAAATATCTCGTAACAACAACCGCTGCACCGTCGAGTCCGTTTTTGCAGATGACGTCAAGCACGGGCATGCCAGCACTTCCCTGAGGTTCGCCGTCATCCGAATATCTCTTGAGTGCACCGCCGCGGAGAACATACGCGAATACGTTATGGCGTGCGTCGGCGTGCTTTTTCTTAATACTCATAACGAAAGTAGCGGCTTCGTCCTCGGTATTCACGGGTTTTGCGTATCCAATAAATTCGGATCGTTTTTCAACAAGTGTTGCCGTGCCGTCCTTGGCAAGTGTAGTATAGGTGTTCAATATACTTCACCCCCGTCGTAAGCCGAAAGCATACCGCGGATCTTTGAATCAACAACAGCTGTGACGGTAATATTTTCCGCGCCGTAATCGACGTCCTCGACTGATGCGTTTTTGTAAAGAGTGTTGAGCGCACCCGCCTCGGCATTCGGAATTATGAATTTCACGCGCTTCTTACCCGCGTTGACAAGCGACTCGAGCTGTTCGCCGAGCTTGTCAAGTCCTCTGCCGGTGAGAGCGGAAATGAACACGGTTCTTCTCTGCCCGTCCGAGCTTTCGGTTGCGGGAAGCGGGATCTCGTCGCGTGCAGGGAGATCGCATTTGTTGTAAACGATAAGGCAAGGTTTTCCTCCGGCACCGAGTTCCGCAAGAAGATTTTCGGTGACTTCGAGCTGTGCGGGATGCTCGGGATCGGATGCGTCGACGATTATCATGAGGATATCGGCGCAAGCCGCCTCGTCAAGAGTTGAGCGGAACGCCTTTATCAGATGGTGTGGCAGACGGCGGATGAATCCTACCGTGTCGGTCAATAGGACCGATTCGCCGGAAGGAAGCGAAAATTTTCTTGTTGTCGGGTCGAGGGTAGCAAAAAGCTTGTCCTCCGCAAGAATACCCGCGCCCGTGAGCGCATTAAGGAGAGTGGATTTACCCGCATTGGTATATCCGACGATAGCGACCTTCGGCACGCCGCTTCTGTCGCGCGCCGAACGGAGAGTTTTTCTCTGTGTTTCAAGCTCGCGCAGTTCCGCCTCGAGAGCGGCGGCGCGGCGCTTGATATGACGTCTATCGGATTCGAGCTTCGTCTCACCGGGTCCGCGTGTACCTATACCTCCTCCGAGACGCGAGAGCTGTGCGCCCTTACCGATGAGTCGCGGTGCGGTATATTTGAGCTGTGCAAGCTCGACCTGCAACTTACCTTCCGCGGTTGCGGCGTGGAGAGCGAAAATATCGAGAATGAGCATCGAGCGGTCGATGACGCGCACGCCGTCAAGCTCGTCTTCAATATTTCTTATCTGCGAGGGAGTGAGCTCGCAGTCGAAAACGGCAATATCGACCTCGTTATTCTTACAAAGCTCGGCAAGCTCGAGAAGCTTACCCGATCCGATATAGGTTCTGACATCGGGATTCGAACGGGTCTGAACAAGCGTTGCGACGGTCTCGCCTCCCGCGGTATCGAGAAGGCGACGGAGCTCGGCAAGCGATATCTCGCATTCGCCCTCTGCCATACCGAAGGAATCGACGCCGACGAGCACTGCTCTGCCCGCAACTATTTTATCCGTAATTTTAAGTTCCATATGATCACCTCTATGAGGATTAGTATAAAAGAAAAAGTGGGCAAGCATACGCATTCGCGCAATTCTCGCCCACACTTTCTGACAATTATTTGCCCTGGAGTCTCTTGTTGAACTTGTCAACACGTCCGCCGGCATCAACAAACTTCTGCTTGCCGGTAAAGAAGGGATGGCACTTCGAGCAAATTTCAACTCTGATCTCGTTGCCGCCCTTAGGGTTGGTGGAACGAGTGGTTACGGTCTCGCCGCAAGCGCACTTGATGGTTACCTCTTCATACTTGGGATGGAGTCCCTGCTTCACAATAAACACCTCACTTTTAGCATTATTCTGACGGATTTTGCCGTCGGTATTGCAATTACCGTAAAATTATATCACAATTCAATCAAAAATGCAATACCTTTTTGAGAATTTCTCAAAAATTTTTTATATTTTTCCCGACATTTCCCGACGCAGACCCTCAATTATGCGTTTTTCGAGCCTTGATATGTAGGATTGTGATATTCCGAGCAGGTCGGCAACCTCTTTCTGTGTCATTTCGGGTCTTCCGGTAAGACCGTAGCGGAGCTCGATGATCTGTCTTTCGCGCGGTGCGAGTGCCGCAACGGCGCGCCTGACGAGTGCTCTTTCTTCTCTTGCAGCAAATTCCTCGCAAACACTTTCTTCACCGGAGTCAAGGACGTCGGAAAGCAGAAGCTCGTTGCCGTCCCAATCTACGTTCAGCGGCTCGTCGAGCGAAACCTCGCACCGTGTCTGGCTGTATTTGCGGATGTACATAAGTATCTCGTTTTCGATGCACCGCGAAGCATAGGTAGCAAGCTTTATTCCCTTTTCGGAGCGGAAGCTTCCGATAGCCTTGATAAGTCCCATAGTACCGATCGAGACGAGATCCTCGATGCCGATGCCCGTGCTCTCGAATTTCCGCGCGATATAAACGACGAGTCGGAGATTCCGCTCTATCAGGAGACCTCGGACGGTGTCGTTTTCGGGTTGGCTTTCAAGAAGAGCCACAGCTTCGTTTTCTTCATCTGCGGAAAGCGGAGGCGGGAGCGTGTCGGGACCGTTGACGTAATATATACCCTGTCCGAAACCGAGTTTATTCAAAAGTCCCGCAAGAGCTCTGCGGGCGAACAATAATAATCCGATATACATGATGCAATCTCCTTTTATTCTGTCAAACCGGGTGGCAGCAGGACTCTGCTCTCCCCCGCGCTGAGTTTATACGGTACCGGCGCGACGAGCAGGTCGGCATCGCGTTTTCCGCCACGGGCGGATATGCTTACGCTCTCGGGCACTATGGCACACAGCAACGAGCATTTTGAAGCAAGCGCGCCCTTCGCGGGGATAAACCTGAGACGTGCGGCGTTTTCGGGCGAAAGTCGAGATGCGGTTGAAACATCGCCGCGTCTCCAGAAATCCACAAGCTCGGGTGGAAAAATCGGCGCGACGGCGTCAAGTTCGCATATTGCAACTGCGCGTCCGCCCAAAGGATCGGTCAGCATATTTCCCGTGTCAGTCATCGCGCGCAGCAAGACGCTCTTACCGCAGAAGGTGATCTCAACATCGCTTTGTTTCGAAACCGCTATCCTTTTTGCACGACGTCCTCCGGCGAACGCCGCAGCACCTCCCGCAGCCGCGAGGAGAGCAAAAAGCCAGATACTGATATCATCGCCGTCTCCGCCTTCAAGCGAAGAAAGCCCCGATCTGTTAAGCATAGAGTACATAGCACTCATAATTCCGCCGAGAATAGCGGAAATTCCCGCGAACAATGCGCATCTGCCCAAAAAACTGCGTACACTCTCGGATTTTGAATAAAAAGCCACGGCACAGATCGCCACCATCACGGCAACGTCGCAAATCGGCGCGATCAGACTTTCACCTGGCATAAAAAGCGCACATACCCCGTAGATACCGCCGATAGAAGCTGCCAATGCGCTTCTGAAGGCACGAAGCCTTCTGCCCGACAACCTCGCGCATATATAAAAAACGAGGAAGTCCATGCTGAAATTTATCAGGAAAAGTATATCGGCGTAAACCGTTTGTCCCACAAGTATCACCTCACCTTTATTATATTCGATGAGCGGAGAAAAATATGTCATAAGAAGATGGAGAAAAAGCAAAATTAAGTGCAAAGGGCAAAGGGCAAAGGTTAAGGTAAATTTCCTCGCGATGCTCGGAAATTATTCCTTATGATAATTATATTTCTGCTTGATAACCTTTTGTGCTTTTCTGACCTGAAGTTTCATAAATAATAAGAAACTCGAGATATAATGAAGTTTTTTAATCTTCACTATATCCCGAGTTTTCTATTTATTTGTTATAGGATTTAGCATAACAAAGGATCATAAGCACAAAACATAATTCTTACAGTATGCTTTTCGAACAGAGTGAGAAAAGCTTCAGATTACTGACAAACCCCTATTCTAAAAAACGATATCTCAAAGTACACAAAAACAGTCAAACTGCTGTGTTCGCACTTGCTAAACGGGGTGCAGGGGCGAAGCCCATATTACGCACTTGCCCGTCGGGTCTGACGGTTTTCCAAAGGAAAACGATGGTGTTCAGCCGTCGAGGCAGAACCGACTGTTGAGCTCCGCACCTCGATGTCACCCTGAGGGCGCGACAGCAGACCGCCATGCCGCCGAAGAATCTCGTGCCGCCTCCCATTTACAAGAGGCGGCGCGGTGCCTGTACGGAGTGGTTTGATGTTCATAATCGTAAAACTAAAGTCAAAAGTAGTTGTTCGCACTTTTGAAAGGTAAAATAATATAAAATCACTGTGTAATTTTGGAACTACACAGTGATTTTTCATATTCATATACATTTAGTTGGGTCGGTGCTGTACA
>JAZSMP010000331.1:0-4503 GCA_045535915.1 Eubacteriales bacterium
GGGAGTGATTTCCGCGCTGTCCTTTCTTTTGCCCGCAGAGATCAGAAGGAAGGTGATACAGAGCATCGCCGCTGCAAAGGCAATGATCCCTATAGGATATACGATAAATCTGAAATCGTAGGGAACGACGATAAGGAGTCCGTACCAGAAATAATCGTCCGACTCAAAAAGATCGGTTGAAACTCCCAGTGTTACGGAATATACAGATTCAGGCGGGAAATCATCAGGGGAATCGTTCAAGATGGAACGAAACGATTCGACTTCTCCGTCCTCATTATACTCGATATACCAATAGAAAGTGTAAACAAATCTTTCGTCAACCTCACCGCGAATCCTTTCGTAGACAGGATAATCGGGATCTGCACTTTCGGATCTCACCTTACCGATATTAGAATATTTGATATACTCATCCGCACGGCTTTCGCTGAAATCCGAAGTGGCAAGCAAGCTCATGATCGTGTAACAATCGTTGTAAGCCGTTCTTGAATATATCTCGTATTTATTTGCTTCGCGGCTCGTACTATAGACCTCTGCCGCGAACATAACGAAAACGCCTACAGTAGAAAGTGCGGTTATGCAGAGCATTACCACAGCAACCGTAAAAGCAGCTGCCTTGGCGGCAATACTGTGGCTGAGTCCCCTTTTCTTTTTCTCTCTCATCATCTTGTTCCCTTTTCAATCTTATAGCCCTGACCCCAGACGACCTTCAGGTATCTCGGCTCGGCGGGACCGATCTCGATCTTCTCACGCAGATGGCGGATATGCACGGCTACGGTATTGTCTCCCGTAAGTGCTGTCTCCTTCCAGACCTGAGTATATATCTCGCTCGGCGAAAACACCTTACCGGGATTCGACATAAGAAGCTTCAGAATATCGTATTCCTTCGGCGTCAGCGCGACCTCCTCTCCGTCGAGTATAAATCTTTTTTCTCTGTTATCTATCTCGAGACCGCCGATAGCTATGACGTCATCGGTCTTGCTCGAGCCGCCGAGGGTGAAATATCTTCTCAGCTGTGAGCGAACTCTCGCAAGTACTTCGACGGGATTGAAGGGTTTGGTTATGTAATCGTCGGCGCCGATATTGAGACCGAGGATCTTGTCGCTGTCCTCGCTCTTTGCCGAAAGGAAGATTATCGGTACGTTGCTTGTCTCACGGATCTTCGCCGCCGCGGTGATTCCGTCCATCATCGGCATCATGATATCAATGATGATCAGATGGATCTCTTCCCTCTCGAGAATTCGCAGAGCGTCTATGCCGTTGCCCGCCGTGAAGAAATTAAGGTCGGGAGAGGATAGATATATTTTAAGTGCGGATACGATATCCGCCTCGTCATCGCAGATAAGAATATTGTACATTTGCGTGCTCCTTCTGTTCGTTGACTAAATTATATCACATTTTTTCTTAAAAAGGAATACCCAAAGCGATTAAGATTTTCTTAAATGAAAGTTTTTTTGTAAAAAAGCAGAAAATATGGGGAAATGCAAAGGGAGGGCAGAGCGAGTGCAGAGTGCAGAGTGCAGAATGCAGAGTTATGGTAGCTTTTCTCGCTTTGCTCGAAAAGCATTCCTGAATAATTAGCTTTGTGCGGATGATCCTATGTTACGCTAAAAACTATAACAAATAAATAGAAAACTCGAGATATAGTGAAGCGTAAAAAACTTCATTATATCTCGAGTTTCTTATTATGAAACTATAGGTTAAAACATCACGAAAGGTTATCAAGCAGAAACATAATTATCATAAGGAATAATTTCCGAGCAACGCGAGGAAATTTACCTTAACTCTGCACTCTGCACTCTGCACTTTGCACTTATTTTATCACTACGTTACTGAAGCTCGTATCCGCATAGCAGGTAACGAGTCCGAGCTGGATATCCTCGCCGCTGTACTTCATTTTGGTCGACTTTGTTCCGTCAAAGAATGTAGTGCCTTCGTAGTTGATGGTCATATATACCGTACCGTCGGTATACAGAGTGATCGAATCGGGAGAAACCTCGATCTTGAGCTTCAGCTTGTTTGAGAAGGTTCCCTTGTCGGTTCGCGACGCGCTGTCGTCATGGTCTGTGCGGATATGGTATTCCGCGGTGGAGCAATCGTTATTCGTTATCTTTGCGGCAGTCGTACGCAGATAGAGACGGTAGGTCTTGCCCTTTTCGTCGATAAGCTGGAGACCCGCGGTGGGATTCTTGCTTCCGCAGTAATTTTCAATGGCAACATCAGCCTCAAAGCTCCAGTTGTTGCCCATTACGGGTCTGCCGTCGAGAGTGGCAAAGCCGAAAAGAATGCCGTCACCGCTCTTGTACTTGTAGCTGATCTTGGAATTATCCTCCGAGACCTCAAAGAATCCGCTCTTGCCCGATGCGTCAACGTTCTGGAAGCAATGAACGCCGAACGTAAGGGTTCCCTTCTCGCCCGATTCGGACTTCGGCTCCTCGATATACTCGATCTTTGCCTTTTCGGAAGGAGCAAAGGTCAGCAGCTCTGCGGCAGCGGAACGGAGAGTCTTGGCAAGCTCCGCGTCAAGTCCGTGGTCGTAATCTATATCAGCAGGCGATTCGCCGAATATTACGGTGTAGAAATCAGCCGCAACAAGGAAGCTTCCCGCAAGAGAAGGATGCGAATTATCGGTATGGTAAAGTCCGAGCGAGGGATTCTTCGCAAGCAGGCTGTTGAAGGTTGCTCCGGTGTAGACGGTCTTGCTTCCGAGCATATCGGAAACAGCCGCGTTATACGAGGTTACAAGATTCGTATGCTCCGCACGAGACATCTTTTTGGTACATCCCTCGCGGGTAACGTAACCCTTATTGACGCCGAAGCTTGAATACTGAAGCGGAATTGCGCCCGCCGCCTTGATAAGTTCAACAAGATCCTTTGCCGCGCTGTATTCCTTCCAAGGATAATAGGGGAAATATTCCGTCATAACGGGATTATTTCTGTTAGGCTGATAAACGACAATATCCCAATCGTCCGAGGCGATCTTCTTGCTGACCGTCTGCCAGAGTGCGGCATCCTCGCGAAACATTGCGATACCCGTTCCGCCCTTGGTCTGTCTGTCTGCTGTGACCTTATATCCCGCCGCCTTACAAAGGCTTGCGAAGATCTGCGGCATTTCGTTATAATGAGTCAGGCTGTCACCGATAAAGAGGACCTTGATGCCCTCGTTCTTTGCCTTGTCGCGGATAATGTCCCATTCGCTCGGCTGAACGGGGATATGGGTCTCCTCTTCCGTCTGTTCAACCTTCTCCGCTTCAGTGGTGGGAGCATCGGTCTCGGGATCCAAAGCATCCGTTGTTGATGCATCGGTAACGTCGGAGTTTCCAACACAGCCAACAAGGGGAAGCATCATAATAAGCGAAAGGACTGCCGATATAGTTCTAAGATGTTTTTTCATAACGCACCTCTCGTGGTTTTTATTTAGCTTAATTATATCACACTTTTTCGTAAAAGTAAATGATCTAAGTAAAAAAAGCGAGCAATTCAAATAAACTGCTCGCCATTTTTTATTTTCTAAGAGTAATTTCCTCGGGGTACTTCACCTCAGCAAAGCCGCGGCGGAGTATTGCTTTTGTCCAAGGATAGCGATTGATCGACTTTGCACCCTTCGGGCAGGAGCGTACACAAGCAGAGCAACCGATGCAACGCTCGGAATCGATCTTGAATTTATCAAGAGTGATCGCCTCGGTCGGGCAGACCTTTGCGCAAGTACCGCAGAAGGTGCAATCCGCGCTGACGGTCTTCGGAAATCCGAAAGCAAGTCTTTTCGTAAGATTGTATGGCAATCTGCCGATCAAGTCAAAGCTCCGCTTTTCGATCGGTTTTTCCTCTCTGTCCTCGTCCTGAGCGACCGAAAGGATGAAGCGTCCAACGTCGCCGAGGCTATCGGGAAGCGTCTGCTTCTCTTCAACGCAATCGGCAAATGTATGCGGAAGCGGACAGGTCATAATACGGCATAGCGGTACTTCTGCAAGGTCAAAAAGCTTTCTCGCCTCCTCGGGAGCACATCCTACGCCGCATGAGCCGTAGCCGAGCACGAGCGCCGCCTTTTCGACGAAAAGCTGTGAGCTCGAGATGAAATACTCAACGGGCGGGGGCAGATGGCGCAGATAGACGGGCGCGATAAGGATCATCAGATCAACGTGGATCTCAAGCCCGCAAGCGGCTTCTCTGTCATCGGCATAGGTGATATCGAGGCATTCGACCTCGTATCCTGCGCGGTCAAGGATAACGGTTGCCGCGTCGGCAAGCTCGAGACAGCCGCCGCCGGGCGAAAAGGTTACGACAAGTATGTTTTTATTCTTCATTATTAATCAAGATATCCGAGTCTGTAGAGGAGCTCCGCGTTGAGAACCGAACCGCCCGCCGCACCGCGGAGAGTGTTATGCGAAAGTCCCACGAACTTGTAATCGAACATGGTGTCCTCGCGCAGACGGCCCGCGGTAATGCCCATTCCGCCGTAGATCTCGCGGTCAATAGCGCACTGAGGACGGTTATCCTCCTCAAAAT
>JAZSMP010000002.1:0-5536 GCA_045535915.1 Eubacteriales bacterium
GCAGTATTTATTATGACAAGCTGGAATTCAAGAGTAAAGCTTGCAATAGATACCATGAAGGCGGGCAAGTATGCCGCTATCGAGGTTGGATGTGCTTTTGATATCTCCGAGTGCTATGAGCTTGTAAAGACCTACGAGGAGACGGGCGTACCCGTAATGATGCTTGAAAACTGCTGTTACGGCAGAGTCGAGCAGACTCTTTACTCGATGAATGCAGACGGATTTTTCGGCGAGATCGTTCACTTATGCGGCGGCTACAACCACGACTTGCGCGAGGAGGTCTCGATGGGTATTGAAAACCGGCACTACCGCCACCGCAACTACCGCAGCCGCAACTGCGAGAACTATCCCACCCACGAGCTCGGTCCGCTCAACGTTCTTCTCGGCATCGGCCACGGCAACAAGTTCGTAAGTCTTTCTTCCTTCGCATCCAAGAGCGCGGGACTTGATACTTATATCAGAAACCATCCCGACCGCGACCAGACCTACGCCGACGGCAAATGGGCTCAGGGCGATATCGTAACCACCATTCTTACCACCGAATTCGGACAGACCGTCCGTCTGACTCTCGATACCACTCTGCCCCGCCCCTATTCGCGCGGACTTGAGATCCACGGCACGCGCGGCTGGTTCTCGCAGGAGAATATGTCTGTCTACAGCGACGCCGACCACAAGGAGTCCGACCATTTCAAATGGAAGAATTTCTGGGGCAACTATGAGAAATACGAGGAAAAGTATATGCCGGGGCTTTGGCGCGACTATCTTGATGCAGGCATCAAGCAGGGACACGGAGGCATGGACTTCCTTGTTATCGACTCCTTCCTTCAGGCTGTCAAGGCGGGCGATCCGATGCCCATTGATATCTATGACTCGGCTATCATGATGGCAGTTACACCCCTTTCCGAGCAGTCGATAAAGAACGGCGGCGCACCCGTCTCCTTCCCCGACTTCACGGCAGGTATCGAGAAGAGAGCCACCTCGGGAGGAAAGTATAAGCTGTTTTGATGAGTGAACAGTGGACAGAAAGACGCGTTTGATTTATAATTATGTTTGGTGCGTTTATAATTTAGTACGGCAATAAACAAAATAATTAATATATGCTAATAAAAATCTCGGATATTGGGAGCAAACTCCAAATATCCGAGATTTTTTACTTATTAAATTGTCTGCTTAATAATGGGTCGGTGATAATAATTAAATTATAATTCAAATCTTTCTGTTCACTGTCCACTGACCACTGTACACTTTTAATCCTTCAGTTCCTTAAACGCCTCAACGACCCCTTCAATTCCGTGGTTGAGTGCTCTTGACTGAGCCTTGCTAATCATAGCGAAGTTCTGGTTCTCAATAGCGGCTTTGTAGAAGATATCTGTGATCTTGTTAAGTCTGTTATTGAAGAGTCTGCCGAGGTCGAAGCATACGGTATTACGGATGATGTTGTACATATCCGCTTCGTCGGAGGACTCGGAGTAACGGAGCTTCATGTTCATTTCGAACTGCGCGGGAGTGGTGGTTCTGTAAGCCTCGCTTGCCCAGCATTCGAGAACTGCGGCTGCGCGGTCAAGGTCCTCGCTTGCAGAGAAGAGAGCGTAAAGCGAGAAGGGGTTGCCGACAACCGAGATGAAGTCTTCCTGATCGGCGTTATAAAGGGGAGTGGGAACGATGCTGTAAGTAAAGTCAACCAGACCGACGAGTCTCTTGTCTGCAAGATGGCAGCGGTCCTGAATGAAGATAGATCTGCCCTCTACGAAGGGATCCTGATGGTAGCTGTCATCAATGTAGCAGTCACCGGTCTTGTTCCACTGACCGAGCTTGGTGCAGAGGTCTACTGCCTTCTGACCGTAGAAGTCCTCGGAGATTACGAGAAGCTTGTCGGCATCCTGCTCAACAAGGCGGAGATCGGATCCGGTGTAGAATGCGTCAAAGCCCCAGCTTGCGCCAACGAGTCCGAAGAAGTCGTTTACGTCCTCTTTACCGTTTGCATCGAGGTCCTGGTATGAATCCTTGGTCATCTCGATAAGCTTATCGAGAGTCCACTGGTCATTTCGAACGAGTTCGATGGGGTTTTCGAGCTTATACTCTTCAATGAGATCCTTGTTGAAGTAGATTGCGTACATAAGGTGAAGCACGTTTACCGAAGCGTCGCCCGATGCAAAATAGACACTGTCGCCGATAGAAACGACGTCAAGGAGACTTGCAGGCCACCAAGGCATATCAAAATTGAGGTAGGGGAGATCCGCCATATCGGCGCAGTAGCCTTCGATAGCGCAGATCGCTGTGGTTCTCGAGTAAGCCGAGATGAGGTCGAGATTTGTATCGCCGCCGCTGTAGATATTGCCGACGTAGGTAACAAACTCGTTGGTCTTGCCGTTGTTGCCGGGGGTGGAGAGCCACTCGAACTCAATGTTGAGAGTCTTTTCCACGTTAGCATTTCTTCTGTAGATCGCGTCGTTTACGAGGATCGAGTTGATCTCTTCAGCCTCGTATTCCTGCATTTCAACGTCGCTCCAGTAGAGAACGGTGACGGTCTCACCGCCGAAGTCGAGCTCGGGGAGGTCGCTCTTGAGGAATCCGTCCTCGTCATAGAGGTCTTCTGTACCCTCGTCTGCAACGGGTGCGGTGGTGGATGCGGAATTGTTTTCGGTTTCTGTGCCGGGGTCCTGGGTCTCGGAGCAGGCAACAGCCGCGGGGAGAAGCATAAAGACCGCCAGTATAAGCGCAAGAATCTTTTTCATAATTAAATATCCTCCAATTTATTTCTGCGCAGTTATTTTATCATATAATTACTAACGTTACAAATGCTTTTTTTGATTTTTATGTGAACAGTTCCTTTTTTTGACCCTGCTTCCACGATTTTAGGGGTTACATTTTCGGTCGAAATAGATTATAATTATAGTGTAACGAAAAAGTGAGGTAAACATGGAACTTATACTTATCAGTAACTCGAAGCTCAAGATCATGCTGAGCGCCGAGGATATGAAGAAATACAATATAGAATGTGACGGCGCGAGTGCTTTGCGGCGAGGGTTCAAGCCTGTGCTTGAGAGGGCGCACAACGACTGCGGATTCGATATCGACTCAGGACGCCTGCTCGTTCAGGTGTTTCCGTCAAGGGGAGGAGGTTGCGAGATGTTTGTAACGCGTGTTGCACTTGACAGCGGAAAGGAGCGCGAAAGTGATGCTTCGGTATGCATTTTTGACAGCATCGGAAATATGAGCAGACTTTGCAAGATACTCCGTGGGCGCGGATACGGCGACGGAAGCTCGGCTTACGAGGTCGGAAAGGGCACGTATGCTCTGATCCTGCCCGAATTCGACCGCGACGAACCGCTTCCGCTCGGTGCGGCTGTCATAGCCGAATTCGGATACCGACGCGACTGCGAAAATATTGAAGGATACATAAAGGAACACGCGCGCGCGATCTTTTTTGAGAATGCGGTGGCGCGTCTTGCGGAATTTTGCTGAAAATGCTTGACAACCGCCCGTATGATTGATATAATTATTATATCAATCTCTCGGAGGTTTAAATGATGGATAACATAGATGCGAGATGGGAGGCACTTGAAGCCAAGTGCCGCGAGTGTCGCAAGTGTCCGCTTTGCGAGACGAGAACGAATTGCGTTTTCGGTACGGGTAACAGGAATGCCGAACTTATGTTCGTCGGCGAAGCTCCCGGTGAGCAGGAGAATCTTTCGGGAACTCCCTTTGTCGGACGCGCGGGACAACTGCTCGACCGCTTCCTCTACGCCGTCGATATCAAGCGCGAGGACGTGTATATCGCGAACATACTCAAATGCCGTCCGCCAAAAAACCGCGATCCTCTTCCCGCAGAGGAGGACGCGTGCATAGATTTTTTGCGTGAGCAGGTTCGCCTCGTGCGCCCGAAAGTGATCGTCTGCCTCGGCAGGATCGCGGCAATGAGACTTATCAAGCCGGATTACAAGATCACGCAGGAGCACGGAACCTGGGTCGAGAAGGGCGATTTCGCTATGACCGCCGTATTTCATCCCGCGGCACTTCTGCGCGATCCGAGACGCAAGGAAGATATGCTGAGCGATATGAAAGCAATCAAGAAACGACTTGATGAGAACCACTTGTAAAACTTCGTTTTACAAGTGAGAGGCGCGTTTATCGCCGCACGCCAAAATCGCAGATTTTGGCAGCTCCCCTCGGCGCGCGGACTCGCCTTGCTCGTCTTAGCGGTGTTTTTCGGTCGGCAAAGCCGCCCCAAAAACGGATTTTATTGTATTTTAGCGATTGTTAATAATCGAAAGAAAACTCATATAAATGAAAGGACGAATGACCATGAAAAAGATCACAGCATTATTTTTAGCTCTCCTTATGCTTCTTCCGACGTTTTTGGCGTGTAACGAGGCTGCACCCGAGGAAACCACGGAGCCTGAAGTGCCCGCAGAAACAACGCCTGAAGAAACCGAAGCACCCGTTCCTTCGGGACTTCTTCTCGTATCCGAGTCCGCAACCGATTACGTTATTGTCCGTCCCGAGGATTGCCAGACCTTCGTTATTGACGCTATGCAGGATCTCCGCAAGGCGGTGGAGAACAAATACGGCGTCAGCCTCAAGCCTCAGGATGACTGGGTGAAGGGCATCAAGGACGGCGAGGCATATGATTCCGCCGCTCCGGAAATACTTATCGGTGCGACGAACAGACGCGAAAGCCAAGAGGTTCTCGCAACTCTCCAGCCGGGCGAGTACACGATCAGAGTCAGCGGAAACAAGCTCGTTATCGTCGGCACGACCGATTTCCTGACCGGCAAGGCGGTAGAGGAATTCACAAAATATGTGAATGCAAGCGAAGGCAACACCGAGCTTACCGTAGCCAACGATTATTCCGTCCTCAAATCGCAGGACGATTTCAACAAGCTTCTTATGGGCATTACCATGTATGCGATGGGCGACAGCTACTTCGGTGGTTCTTCGCTCGGTAAGGAGGGCACTTGGGTCAATCTTCTCGGCGGTAAGTACGGTATGGATTTCGTCAATTACGGTATTGGCGGAAGCACTATGTCGGATTATGTGACGACCAACAATCCGATGGTACAGCGTTATACCAAAATGGCAAAGGGAGATGCTGACGTAATCCTTCTTGAGGGCGGACGAAACGACCGCACAAAGGAGGTTCCGATCGGAGACTTTGAATCGCGCGACTCGAAGACCTTTATGGGAAGCATCAATATTATGCTTGACAGTATGCTCCAGACCTATCCGAATGCGCTTATTATCCTTGTAACACCCTGGTATCATACCGGTAAGGTCGCGGCGACCGGACTTTCCAACGTCGATTATGCAAACGCAATGCGCGACCTCGCGGAGTACCGCAATGACAAGAGGATCGTCTGTCTCTACGCCGCAGACCCGAAGACCATCGGAGTTGATATGAACGACGCAAGCTTCCGTAAGAAATATTGCGTCGCGGAAAACGACGTCAGCCACCTCAACGCAGAGGGTATGATGTACGTTCTGCCCTTTATGGAGCAGTTTATCGCAACCGAATTCGCAAAATTCAAGGGTCAGT
>JAZSMP010000292.1:0-3686 GCA_045535915.1 Eubacteriales bacterium
AAGTCCCCACCTATGGGACGGCGCCCTCGACGTCCGGCGGCAGCACGAAATTATATCGTAGATTAAATTGAGAAAATACTGTGATATTTTCTTGGCTTGATACAAAGCAATAATTTAATTGGGCTTGGGACGTCGAGGGCGCCGTCCCCTACAGACTCGTAACATAACTTGCGAATTAATAGATTTTATCACTCGTGATTTAATTTATATTTTAATAAAATTACTTTTCGGCTTGCCGAAAAGTTACCGAAACTTTGCATTTTGCACTTTGCACTATTTATCCGCCTTATTGGCTAAAAACTTTAATTTGAATTTACATCGGATAAATCCGAAAGGAAATATAAAAATGATCGACGAAAAAATCACAAATGCAGAAGAAAAGGCTGAGGATATCGTGATACCCGAAGCCGAAGAGGAAGTCATTCCCGAGGCGGAGCTCATTGAGCTTGACCCGGAAGGAACCGAGCTTTCGACAGTCGTTGACGCGGCTTATACCGAAAGCCAGATCCAGGTACTTGAGGGACTTGAGGCTGTCCGCAAGCGTCCCGGTATGTATATCGGTACGACCTCCTCCCGCGGTCTGCACCATCTTGTCAACGAGATCGTTGACAACTCTATCGACGAGGCTCTTGCCGGTCACTGTGACCTTATTGTGGTCACCGTCAACCCCGACAACAGTATCACTGTTGAGGACAACGGACGAGGCATTCCCGCGGGTATTCATCCGACTCAGGGCATTCCCACTCTTGAGGTCGTTTACACCATCCTTCACGCCGGTGGTAAGTTTGGCGGTGAAGGCTACAAGATCGCGGGCGGTCTGCACGGTGTTGGTGCGTCCGTTGTAAACGCTCTTTCCGAATGGCTCGAGGTCGAGGACGTTGTTGACGGTATCAAATATTCCGAAAGATTCGTTCACGGTGCGGTTGACCGTCCCTTTGAGTGCCACGGACCTGTCGGCGAGGGAGAAAAGCAGCACGGTGTTACCGTCACCTTCAAGCCCGACGGAACCATTTTTGAGACTACGGTATTCGATTATGATATGCTCCTTAACCGTATGCGCGAGCAGGCATTTCTCAATGCCGGTATCCGTATCAAGCTGATCGACGCACGCGGTGAGGAACGTAAGGAAAGCGATCTTATGTTCGAGGGCGGTATTCGTAACTTCGTTTCCTTCCTCAATGAGCAGAAGCACTCGGATCTCGTTCACGAGAACGTTATCTACATGCGCGGCGAGAAGGGCACAAGCCAGGCTGAAGTCGCGCTCCAATATAACACTTCCTACAACGAGACGATACTTACCTTTGCAAATAACATGAACACGATCGAGGGCGGTACTCACGAAACCGGCTTCAAATCGGCTCTGACGCGTGTTCTCAACGATTACGCGCGAAAGAACGGCATTCTCAAGGAATCCGACAAGGCTCTTTCGGGCGAGGACGTCCGTGAGGGTATCTGCGCCATCATTTCCGTCAAGCTCCAGAATGCGCAGTTCGAAAGCCAGACCAAGGCAAAGCTCGGTAACTCAGAGATCCGCGCGCTCGTTGACAGCACCGTCACGGCGCGTCTGACCGAATTTCTTGAAGAAAATCCCTCGGTTGCTCGCGCGATACTCGATAAGGCTCTCGCGGCATCCCGTGCGCGCGAGGCTGCAAGAAAGGCTCGTGAGCTTACAAGACGTAAGGGTCTTCTTGAAGGCTCTTCCCTTCCCGGCAAGCTTGCCGACTGTCAGACCAGAGATGCGTCTCTCGCCGAGATCTACCTTGTAGAGGGAGACTCCGCGGGCGGTTCCGCTAAGGGCGGACGCGACTCTAAATTCCAGGCGATCCTGCCTCTCCGCGGTAAGATCTTAAACGTCGAAAAGAGCCGACTTGACAAGGTATATTCCTCGATCTCGGTCATCCCGATCGTTCAGGCTCTCGGCTGCGGCATCGGCGAGGACTTTGATATCTCGAAGCTCCGCTACGGCAAGATCATTCTTATGGCGGATGCCGACGTTGACGGTTCACATATCAGAATCCTGCTTCTGACATTCCTTTTCAGACATATGCCGAAGCTTATCGAGGACGGCCACGTTTACCTGGCACAGCCCCCGCTTTACAAGATCTTCAAGCCGGCAAAGAAGGGCGGATTCACGAGATATGCTTACTCTGACGAGGAGCGCGACGCCATCATGGCAGAGCTCGGCGACATGCAGGGCGTTGAGACCAGCAGATACAAGGGTCTCGGTGAGATGCCCGCAGAACAGCTCTGGGAGACCACCATGGACCCCGAGCGCCGTGTTCTTCTCCGTGTCACCATGGAGGACGCTATGCTTTGCGATCAGACCTTCTCGCTTCTGATGGGAGACAAGGTTGAGCCGAGACGTGAATTTATCGAGCAGAACGCAAAATATGCTACCAATCTCGACATTTAATGAAAAGACAAAGAGATATAAAACTTAAGGATTTCAGCGATATTCCCGAGCTTCCCGACGAGTGTTTTGACAAAAATATGCCAAAGGGTCAGAAATTTGCCGTTCTTTCATTAAATCCCGGCATCGACCGCGCGCTTTATCTGCCGTCGCCTCTTGCCGAGGGCAGTCTCAACCGCGCCGCAAGAAGTGTTACCACTCAAGGCTCGAAGGGCGCGAACGTGGCAATTATGCTTCACCGCCTCGGCTGTGACGTTGAATATTACACTTTCGGCGGCGGTGAGTTCGGAGATCTTGCCAACTCCTTCCTTACCCGCGAGGGTATCAAGGTAAATTCGGTCGAAACTCTCTGCGGAGTGAGACTTAACACCAAGGTCATCGACTCAAACTGCACCTGCACGGAGCTCAACGAGCGCGGCGGAGTTTTTCTTCCCGCCGAGATTGCGGCTCTGACCGAGATGTTTTTGGCAACCGATGCCGACGTTCTCTGCCTGTGCGGAAGTATTCCACAGGGTGTGGAAAAAGATGTGTATAAAGTCATGACCGAGTTCGGAAGATCCACAGGAAAAAGAGTCGTTCTCGACTGCGACGGCGACGCTTTGGTGTTCGGACTTGAAGCTTGTCCCGATATAATAAAGCCAAATGAATACGAGCTCCAAAACCTCGGACTTTCCACAGGTCTTTTCGGTGAGTTTTCAACAGACCCCGACGAGCGTCTCCGTGATATCACAGAAGCCTGTGTAAAAGTGGCAAAAAAATACGGCACGACCGTCATTTGCACGCGCGGAGCCGACGGCTCGATTCATGCAAATCCCGCGGGCGAGGTCATCTTCCGCGAGTCGATGAAGGTCCGCATGATCGGATTTTCGGGCGCAGGTGATACTTTCCTCTCAGGCTACATTGCCGCAAGATTTGATAAGGGTTTCACCGAGGAATATGCCCTGATCTGTGCGACTGCGGCGGGCGCGATGAAGGTAGTTCTCGAAGGAAGCGAGCTTCCCGAGGCAAGTGACATCGACGAAGCCGTGGACGATATCATCCGTCCCAAAAACAAAGTATATAAAAATATTCCCATAGAACAAACAATATTGGAAGGTATAGAACCGTGGAACATAAAGAAGATTTGTCATTCAGAAACCAAAAAATAATCGACGTTGAAATGTCGAGCGAGGACAAGAAGTCCTTTATCGAATATTCGATGTCGGTCATCACTTCGCGTGCACTTCCCGACGTCCGCGACGGTATGAAGCCGGGTCAGAGACGTATCCTCTGGGCT
>JAZSMP010000333.1:0-5255 GCA_045535915.1 Eubacteriales bacterium
CGCGGTCGTACATATATCCCATGCTGTTGTAGTAGTTTACGTAATAATCAAGAGCCTCGTTATATTCCTCGTCGGTATATGCTTTTCCTTCAGCTTCGAGGATGTAGTAAACGATCATATCGTTGAGAACTTCTTTCTTTGCCTTTTGGCGGAGGACTTCATCGGTCTCAAGGGTTTGAGAAACGTATTCTTCATATGAAAGTCCGAGTTGCTCGGCTTTTAAGTAAGCATAGTTTACATTCGAATTGTAATAGTAGAGATACTGCTCGTTGGGGTAAGAGATTACCGACGCTTTCTCTGCAAGAAGCTCGAGAGCTTTTGCGCTGAATGCGTTCAGAAGCTCGGAGTCATAGAGCTCGGTGAGATATTCCTTATAATATTCCTTGAAATCGGCAAGGGTTTTGTAATCACCGCCCGTGAGGGTATCAATAGTCGTGTCTGTGATATCGTAGACCTTTTTGCCGTAAACGGTGATCTCAAAGATGGCATCCTTGCCGGCGAGATTGGTTGCCTGATAGTTTTCGGGAAAGGACACGGGGACTTCAACGGTGGTTCCGAGTTTTGCGCCGATGATTCCCGCGGCAAAGCCGGGAATGTAGCCGCTGTCATGCTCGTTTACGATCATACCGACGTTCTTGGTTGACGTTCCGCCTTCAAAAGCAATGCCGTCGATCTTTCCGACGAAGCCGATCTCAACGAAATCCCATTCTTCAACTGTGCCCTCGGTTACGAGAGTATGCGAGCAGCTGAAACCGTAGTTGGTTACGTAATAGTCGATAAGACCCGAAATGTTTGCGCTGACAGACTTTTCGTTTACCTCGGGAGGAAGAGAATCTACCTCAAAGTTGATGCCCTTGTAATCTACAGAGATGTAATCCGAAAGTTTAACGCCGGCGTAGCTGGGTCTGGAACCGAAAACAGGCTCATCATCCTTCTTTTCGGTTTCCTCGGGAGCCGAGGTGCTGTCGGGCTTGGGTTTGGTCTCGGCACCGGGAGCCATTGTGATTCCAACTTCGCCGAGCATGCTTGTGATGCAGGATGTGAACATCATGCAGGATAAAATAAGTAATGCCGTAAGGCAGATAAGTTTCTTTTTCATTGTGTTCTCCGTTTATAATGATAATAACAGCATATGTAAAACGCAGTTTTACAATTGGATATTGAAAATACCGTACCATCGGACTTGCCGAAGATACGGTATTTTCTCGGGTAAGCCTTATGCTTCCTTCTTAGCGATTACTTCCTTGCCGTCATACATGCCGCATTCGGGGCAAACGTGATGGGGCTTGATGAGTGCTTCACAGTTGGGGCACTTAACAAGACCGGGAGTTACGAGCTTCCAGTTAGCGCGTCTCTTGTCTCTGCGAGCTTTGGATGTTTTTCTCTTCGGTACTGCCATAACCTACACCTCCTATATTTTTACAAAAAGATTTACGTAATTTTGCGCTTTTATTCTTCGTCCTCATTTTCGTCAAGCAGCTCTTTGAGCTTGCTCCATCTGGGGTCGATCTCGCGCGGAGCGCATCCGCATATGTCGCCGGTCATTTTCTTTCCGCACTTCGGGCAGAGTCCGCGGCAATCGGGAGAGCAGAGAAGCCTTGACGGTAGCTCAAGGTAAATCGACTCGATGATCGCCTCGTCGGGCTCGAGAATACCGCGCCTTACGACGAGATATTCATCCGCCTTCTCTTCAAGCACCTCGTCCGAAAGGGTACCTTCGGTTACGACGGTACGGTCGAAATCGAATTCGAGCAGAGTCTCGACAGGTTCAAGACAGCGTGCACATTCTCCTCGGTAGGGAACGGTGACTCGTGAGGTCAGAGTGACCAGACCCGCGCTTCCGCTGATAACACCCGAGATTCGGGCGCCGGGGAGATATTCGATACCGTAGGGTGCGGTGTCGGGGAAGATCTCGCCGTCTATCTCCATCTCGCGGATCTCACCGCGCAGTATTGCAGACAGATCAATAAGCATACTTTAAATCCTCCCATGAAACGGCATAAAAAGCGACAGTACATATTATAATACGGAAAAGGGAATATGTCAAGATGAAATTATGAATTTCTCGTGAAATTTGTAAAATTTGAAGAAAATTTACGAATTTTAGCCAATTACCACTGTGTATGCGCCCTCGGAAAGCGGGAAGAGGATGCGGTCGCCGATTCTTCTTCCGTTGATTTCATCAAGCTTGAATTCGATTCCGTTGATCTTGAGAGTGTCTTTTTCGGAAATCAGCGATACTGTTGCGGCGCTCTCCTCGGGGATCTGGAAACTGTATTCGAATCTGTCGCCGACAGATACCCATGCACTCTCAATATGTCCCGCAACAGAGTCGTAGGACGCGCGGGCAGTGGTGATGCGTTTCTGTCCCTCGGGAAGCTCATCGTCGCTTCTCATGTCGGGTGTGGGAGCGAGGAAGAAGTGCTCCCATCCGGGAACCTCGGGATCGGGCTTGATTCCGCACATGCCCGAATAGAACCACTCCGCAACCGCGCCGTAAGCGTAGTGGTTGAAGGAGTTCATGCCAACGTCGCCGAAGCCGCGCTCGAGAGTGTAGGAATTCCATCTCTCCCAAACGGTCGTCGCGCCCTGACGTACAGAGTAGAGCCAGCTGGGGTCACGGGTCTGGAGCAACAGCGAGTAGCAGAGCGAATGCAGACCGAGTTTTTCGAGAGTCTGATTGAGAATACCCGTGCCGACAAAGCCGGTCGAGAGGGTGTAATCGTTGTCAACGATCTTTTTCTCGAGC
Source organism: Eubacteriales bacterium (assembly GCA_045535915.1). GTDB lineage: Bacteria > Bacillota > Clostridia > Oscillospirales > CAG-272 > CAG-390. The sequence goes on from JAZSMP010000333.1 coordinate 2,750, forward strand.
TTCTTGATATAGGAAGCGCGGTCTTCCTCGGGAACGAGGTCGAATGCGAGAGCAAGGAGATAGCCGGTCTGAGTTTTGATAGTGAGGTCGCCGTCCTCGATGTATCTGCATCTCCAATGAGAAACTATGCGCTCACGGAGTTCGGCATAGTGAGCGGCACGCTCGGGTTTGCCGAGGATCTCGCAGAACTTCTTCATAAGAGAAGCATCGTATGCGTAATAGGAGACCGCGATGTAACGCTTGTCGGTGACGTCGTAGTTGAGCCAGTCGCCGTAAGCGGTGTTGGGACCCTCAAGACCGTATTGCTCGAGGTACTGCATGTAGTACTCCATCGAGTCAAAGTGCTCCTCGAGGATATCCTTGTCGCCGTACATCTCATAGAGCTTGTTGGGTACGATGAGACAAGCATCGCCCCAGGCGGCGTTGCCGTTGTTGCCGGTAAAGACTCGCGGGATAACGTCGCAATATGCACCGTCAAAGCCCTGCTGTGAGTCGCGTGCGTCGCCGAGCCACTTGTGCATGAAGGGACGGATATCTGCAAGATAAGCTGCCGCGCCCGCAAAGATCTGTGTGTCGCCCGTCCAGCCGAGACGCTCGTCACGCTGAGGACAGTCGGTGGGCGCCGAGAAGTAGTTTCCTCTCATGCCCCATACGATATTGGAATAGAGGCGGTTAACCTCGGGATTGTCGCAGTAGAAATCACCGGTCTCGGTAAATTCCGAGCAGATGACCTCGCCCGCTACCGAGAGAACGTCAACCTCGCGGTCAGCGCGGATCTCGAGATAGCGGAAGCCGAAGAAGGAGTGGGTGGGGAAGTAGGTCTCGATGCCGTTGCCCGAAGCAACGTAAACAAGACGAGCCATTGCGGAGCGGTAGTTTTTGATGTACATACTTCCGCGGGGACCGTCGTTTCCGCGTGCGGGGTCGCCGCTGTCGTTGAGCATTTCAGCGAAGTAGACGGTGATCTTCGTGCCGCGGGGAGCGCGGAACATAAGTATCGGGCGTCCGACCATATTCTGACCCATATCGAGGATAAGCGACTCGCCGAATTCGAGTCTGGTCTGCTCGCACCAGTCGCCCACGTTTTTGGAGATCACGTTGAGCTCGCCGTATTCCGAGCCGTCGTGCACCGTGCCGTTGTGGCAGACTGCCGAGATCGGGCGGAGAAGGAGCTCGTGGCGGGGTCTGATAGCGGGACCGACAAGGGGAACGATCTCGCAGGTGTAATCGGTAAAGAGCTCGGCGTTCACCCATTCGTGCGCCTCGGGAGCGATGGAGGGCTCGGGAACGGTTGCGTCGTAGTATTCGCCGTCCCAGATGTCGGCAAACATAACGGGACCGCAGATCGAAGCTTTCCAGTCCTCGCCCGATGCGATGATCTCGCTCTCGCCGTCGGCGTATTCGATCTCGATCTCGCCCGCGAACGCCATCGGTTTGAAGCCGTAGAATCCGAAGGAGATACGACCCGTCCACCAGCCGGGGGAGACCTCGGCTACAACTCGGTTATTATCTTTGCAGAGAGAGGTGACGTCGTATTCGTACTCGAAAACTCTCTTGCGGTAGTCGGTCCAGCCGGGCTTGTACTCGTCGGCGGTGGGGATACCGTCGATCTCATTTCCGACGCGCGCACCGTTTACGAAGATATCGAAGATACCGAGGGCGGTTGCGCGTAGGGTTATCTTTTCAACAGCACGTCCCGGCTCGGGAGCAAACTCGCAAAGCAGGTTGAGCAGCCCCTTACCTGGTTCGAGGTCACGCTCGTAGCTGTTGAATTTCATATTTTTCCAAGGATGCTCGGCGGGATTTCCGACAAGCGAAGGATGGGTTATAAATCTTGCCTTTTTCATGATGTTCTCCTTGCGGATTTATAGTTACATTTATTATACTATAAATTTAAGGAAAATGCAAGAGAAATCGTATAATAAACGGTATTATTTGTTGAGTTTGAGATAAGAGTACAAATATCATTATATCCGTAGAGACCGCGGAGGATGTTGGTTGCTACTTCCTTGTTTCATCTAAAACTTAACATATTAATAAACAGAAAGCCATTGTTAGTTCTTGCTTAATGAGGTGCAGGGGCGAAGCCCCTGCAGAAAAAACATTGTCATTCTGAGGCGCGTCCGCAGACCGCTTGGCGCCGAAGAATCTCGTGCCGCGCCCATTTACAAGCGCGGCGCGGTGCCGTAACAAAGAGGTTTGATATGAATAACCGTAATGGTTAAGTCAAACGATTATGTTTGCTCTATCAAAAGACAAAAAATCGCTCTATATTCTGCCGTAACAACTGCTAACATAGTACTTTATCGAAATTATTACAATTATTTCTGCAACCTTCTCCGTACAGGCACCGCGACGCCCGAGGAACAACTCAGGTGTCACGAGATCCTTCGGGCGCCAAGCGGCTTGCGAGCGCGCCCTCAGGATGACATCGTCTTTCTTGAAGGGGACTGCGTCCCCTTCACCCCTGCTTTGCAAGTGTGAACATAGCTTTCTGTATAATGTT
>JAZSMP010000179.1:0-6975 GCA_045535915.1 Eubacteriales bacterium
TGTCAGTCCGCTCTGATATTTGTTTTTGTAATCGTAGAACCCGCATTTCGGGATGATCTCGACGGGCGGGAGTGCCTTACCGTCGAGGACGGCGACGGTAAATTCGCGTCCCTTGATCATTTCCTCCGCGAGGAGAAAGCGCTCGTATTTTGCGCCCGCATTGATCGCGGATTCGATCTCATCAACGCTATGGATGATAGAGACGCCAACGCTCGAGCCGCAGGAAGCGGGCTTGATGACGCAGGGCAGGCCGACGCTCGCGGCGATCTCCTTCGCATCGGGATGCGAGGTGTCAACGTATGTCCAACGGGGAGTTTTTACGCCTGCTTCGACCATAAGTCTCTTTGAAATATCCTTATCCATCGAGAGAAGCGCGCCGATATAGCCCGTGCCGGTGTATCTCTTGATGCCGTGGCAGTCGAGGGTAGCCTGGAGCTGACCGTTTTCGCCGATCGAACCGTGCAGCGCGAGGAAAACGACGTCTGCGGCGCGGCAGATATCGAGAACGCCTTCGCCGATGGGCGCGCGTCTGCCGCCGTTTGAGGCGATGAGAGCGTCAAGGTCCGGCTCTGCAGTCTCGACCTTGTGGGTGTAGCTGCCGCCCTTTATGAAAAGTGAATTAAGGTCGGCAGGGAGATTTTTGATCCCGAGATAAAGGTCAACGAGTGCGACAGCGTGCCCCGATCTTGAAAGCGAGGTCGCGATAAGCGATCCCGATGTGAGCGAGACGTCTCTTTCGGGGGAAAGACCGCCCGCAAGTACTGCGATTTTCATGAATTTATATACCTTTCGAGTTATATACCTTTCTTAATAATACCGCGCGGTCGATACCGCCGAGGTCGGGGAATATTTCCGCGGTGAAGCCGTACTCTGCGCCGATCGCGGCAACGTCGTCCGCCTGACCGATCCCTACTTCATATAATATGAATCCGTTATCGGTAAGGACACTTTTTGCCTTTTCGGTGATAGCGCGGTAGAAGTCGAGGCCGTCCTCGCCGCCGTCAAGGGCGCGGTGAGGTTCGAGAAGGACCTCGGGAGCCAGTGTGGGAATGACTGATGCGGGAATGTAGGGAGGATTGGATATGACGGCGTCAAATTGCTTTCCGTCAAGAAAATCATCTGCAAGAGCATCGGCAATTTCAAATTTTATTCTGTCCGAAACGCCGTTCAGCTCGGCATTATTTGCGGCGGCGGAGAGGGCGTTTTCGTTTATGTCAAAGGCTTCTGCGGTCGTGTCGGGTCTGGAGTGGAGCAGAGATACCGCGATCGCTCCGCTTCCGGTTCCGATGTCGCAGAAATGCGCGCGGGGAGGGAGATTTTTGATAGCGGTCTCGACAGTCAGTTCGGTGTCGGGACGCGGACAGAGGCAATCGGGGTTGAGAATGAAGCGAAGTCCGTAAAAATACCATTCGCCAATGATGTATTGCAAGGGCTCGCGGGCGATGCGTTTTTTTATCGCGTCCTCGAGCAGAGGCGAATCGACTTCCTCGTTTTTCATGAAGGGGAGCGAGTGCGGTGCTATCCCGCCGAAATGCTCAAAAAGTATGGCGGCGTCGAGCTCCGCGTTTTCAATTCCCGCTTCGCGAAGAAGAGCGGTGGCTTTGTTGTACGTCATTCCGACCTCCGAAATTTTCCTATTATATATTTTATCATAAAACTTGGAAAAAATAAATAGTTTTGGAGCAAAAAGATTAGAGGAATTTGAATGTTTGAAAAATAATTATAAAAATATCGCATAAAAGTGTTGCATTTTCAGAAAAATATGATATAATATACTTGTAAAATATTTTTTGGAGGTATTCACCATGTTTCTGTTTCAGAAGAAGGAAGAGAAGACTAACTATTGGAAGATAGTTGGCATTACCCTTGGCATTATCGCTGCTATCGGCGCTGCAGGCGTTGCAGTTTACGCGCTCCTCAAGAGAGCGGGTTATTTCTGCTGCTGTGACGATTGCTGTGATTGCTGCGACTGTGATGACTACTGCCTCGACGACGAGCTCTGCGAAGAGATCGAGATCGAAGAAGTTGAGGAAGAGGAAGCAGCAGCTGACGCTGAGTAATTCTCACAACCTTTCGAAAACTTAAAAACAAAGTCCTGTCCGCGTGACAGGACTTTGTTTTTGCATTATAATTTATTTGATAAATCAACTACCGACAACTGCACCGATAGCAGGGCTTCTCACTTCATCCTTTTCGTCAAATTACATATTGATTTATTAAAATATTTCTTGTATAATATATAATACGATAAATTTTGCCAAACGGGCAGAAAGGACAATACTTATGATAAAAAGACTTTTGGGCTGTGTCAGGGAGTATAAGCTTCCCTCGATACTGACCCTTATCTTCATTATCGGCGAGGTCATAATCGAGGTTCTGATCCCCTTCATAACCGCAGATCTCGTCAACAGCATCAAGGCGGGCGCCGAGATGAGCGAGCTGCTCTCAACGGGCGTTCTTCTTGTTATCATGGCACTTCTTTCGCTGACCTGCGGAGGAGTTGCGGGCTTTACCTGTGCAAAGGCGAGCGCGGGCTTTGCCAAAAACCTTCGCGGCGATCTTTTCAGAAAGATCCAGACCTATTCCTTCGAGAATATCGACAATTTCTCAACAGCATCACTCGTGACCCGTCTGACGACAGATATCGGAAACGTACAGATGTCCTATATGATGCTCATCCGTACCGCGATCCGCTCGCCCTTGATGTTCATCTTCTCGATCGTCATGGCATATATTATGGGCGGAGCACTTGCAACGACCTTTGTGGTTGTCGTTCCGATTCTGATCACGGGTCTGCTCCTGGTTGCACGCAATGCAATGCCCGCATTCCGCCGTGTCTTCAAGAAGTATGACCGACTCAATGAGTCGATCGAGGAAAACGTACGCGGTATGCGCGTTGTAAAGGGATTCTCCCGCGAGGATTACGAGCGCGAGCGCTTCGGCGAGGCGAGCGAGGATATCCGCCGCGACTTCACCAAGGCAGAGCGTATCGTTGCCTGCAACACGCCCATCATGCAGGTCTGCCTCTACTTCAACATGGTCTTCGTTCTGACCTTCGGCTCCTACCTCATCATCTCGGGCACGGGCTCGAATATTGACGTCGGACAGCTTTCTGCAATGCTTACCTACGGCATGCAGATACTGATGTCGCTTATGATGCTCTCGATGATCTACGTAATGCTGACTATGTCCGCAGAGTCGATCAAGCGTATCGGCGAGGTCCTCGGCGAGGAGCCCACACTCACAAGCCCCGAGGGCGGCAAGACTGAGGTCAAGGACGGCTCTGTCGACTTTGATTCGGTCAGCTTCAAATATTCCAAAAAGGCGAAGAGAAACGCGCTCTCTGATATTGATATTCATATTGAATCGGGCATGACTGTCGGTATCATCGGCGGCACGGGCTCGTCAAAGACCACGCTCGTTCAGCTTATCCCCCGCCTCTATGACGCGACCGAGGGAGCTGTCAAAGTAGGCGGAGTAGACGTTCGCGAATATGACCTTCGCTCTCTCCGCGATTCGGTCTCTATGGTACTGCAGAAGAACCTTCTCTTCTCGGGCACTATCAAGGAAAACCTCCGCTGGGGTAATCCGAACGCCACTGACGAGGAGATGATCGAGGCATGTAAGCTCGCTCAGGCGCACGATTTCGTTTCCTCATTCCCGGATGGCTACGATACCTTCATCGAGCAGGGAGGAACGAACGTTTCGGGCGGTCAGAAGCAGCGTCTCTGCATAGCGCGCGCACTTCTCAAAAAGCCGAAGATCCTCATTCTTGACGACTCGACGAGTGCAGTCGACACCCGCACCGATGCTCTCATCCGTGAGGGCTTCAAGAGATTTATTCCCGAAACCACAAAGATCATTATTGCACAGCGTATCGCGTCGGTTCAGGATGCCGATATGATCATCGTCCTTGACAAGGGTGAGATCTCGGCTGTCGGCAAGCACGACGAGCTGATAAAGACAAGCGTCATCTACCGCGAGGTATACGAACAGCAGACAGGAGGTAAGGATAATGAGTAAGAAACAGATTTCCGAAATGCCTCCCCGCGGTTTTGACGGCAAGCCGATGAAGAGAAAGATCAATACCAAGGCTCTCGGCAGAACGGTAAAGATGCTTTTCTCCTTCTATCCCGTTCTCCTTCCCGTAACCGTCGTTTGCATCCTTTTCTCTGCTGCCTGCGCGACTCTTCCCGGTCTCTTTATCCAGAACATCATCGAGATCATCGGAAATGCGCAGGAACAAGGACTTACCTGGGAGGAAGCAAGCAAAGAGGTCATCCCGCTTATGACTCTCCTTGCGACTCTTTATACCCTCTCGCTACTCTCGATCACCGCATATACACAGCTCATGGCTTACATCACGCAGGGCTTCCTCTCGAAGATGCGTCGCGCGATGTTCGATAAAATGCAGAATCTTCCCATCAAGTATTTTGACACTCACAAGCACGGCGACATCATGAGCCATTACACCAACGACATTGACACTCTCCGTCAGCTCGTATCTCATGCTCTGCCCACGATCATTCAGGCAAGCGCGATCGTCCTCTTCGTCGTTTCGATCATGCTCTACTTCAGCGTATGGATGACCTTGGTCGTTATGGTCGGCGTCTGCTTTATGATAATGGTATCAAAGAAGGTCGGTGGCGGCTCGGCAAAATACTTTATCCGTCAGCAGAAGGCTATGGGACGTGCCGAGGGATATATCCAGGAGATGATGAACGGTCAGAAGGTCGTCAAGGTCTTCTGCCATGAGGACACCGTTGTCACTGATTTCGACAAAGTAAACAACGATCTCTTTGAGGACAGCTACCGCGCGCATGCATACGCAAATATGATGGGTCCCATTATCGCAAACATCGGTAACATCCTCTACGTTATCATGGCGATCGTCGGCGGTATCTTCATTATCACCGAGATCCCCAACCTCTGCCTCTCGCGCGATCCCGGGATGGCGGTCCTCAACATCAGTATCGCCGTTCCCTTCCTTAATATGACAAAGCAGTTCACGGGTAACGTCAACCAGCTCTCCCAGCAGTTCAACTCGATCGTTATGGGTCTTGCGGGCGCCGAGCGTGTCTTCGCGGTCATGGACGAGGAGCCCGAGGCAGATGATGGATACGTAACTCTTGTCAACGTCAAGGAAAACGCAAACGGCGAGATCGAGGAAACATCCGAGCACACACATAAGTGGGCGTGGAAGCATCCCCACGGCGACGGCACTCTCACCTACACTCCCCTTCGCGGCGACGTAAGACTTACCGAAGTTGACTTTGCCTACGAGGAAGGCAAGCCGGTCCTTCACGACGTAACCGTATACGCAGAGCCGGGTCAGAAGGTTGCCTTCGTCGGCGCGACGGGCGCAGGTAAGACCACCATCACCAACCTCATCAACCGCTTCTACGACATCGCGGACGGCAAGATCCGCTATGACGGTATCAATATCAACAAGATCAAGAAGGACGATCTTCGCCGATCGCTCGGTATCGTTCTTCAGGATACCAACCTCTTTACCGGTACCGTTATGGATAACATCCGCTACGGACGTCTTGACGCGACGGATGAGGAATGTATTGAAGCCGCGCGCCTTGCGGGTGCAGACGACTTCATTACCCGTCTTCCCGACGGATATGACACGATGCTGACGGGCAACGGAGCAAACCTTTCGCAGGGTCAGCGCCAGCTTCTCGCCATCGCGCGCGCCGCAGTCGCGGATCCTCCCTGTCTCATCCTCGACGAGGCGACCTCCTCGATCGACACGAGAACCGAGGCGATCGTTCAGGCTGGTATGGATAAGCTGATGGAGGGCAGAACGGTATTTGTTATCGCGCACCGCCTCTCCACCGTCCGCAATTCGGATGTTATCATGGTTCTTGACCACGGACGAATCATCGAACGCGGAAGCCACGATAAGCTGATTGAGGAAAAAGGAACCTATTATAGGCTCTATACAGGAGCGTTTGAATTAGAATAATCAAAAAAGACGAGTCCGAGAGGGCTCGTCTTTTTTGAATGGTTATCTCGCTGCGCGAGAATGGTTATCTGCCTGCGGCAGAATGGTTATTTGCTTGCGCAAAATGAAGGTGAATTTCCTCGCTTACTCGGAAATTATCATATTAATAAATAAAAAGTAATTAACCTCTTGAAAAATGCAAATAACTATGATATAATAATTATGCCAAACGAACTTAATAATCGCAGCGATAGGTATGTTTTTCTTTAGGGGATAATTATACCCTTTTTGGTCTATATTATAATCGAATCCATTTGGTAAAAATGCGACTCCCGATTATGATATGGTGATGCATATCTGCGTATAAGTTCGTTTGGCGACAACTTGGAGCTCGCATTTTTCGGTGCGCCCGCTTCGGTTGGCGCACTTTTTGTTTGCAGGAGGAATATAGATGAGCAAGAATATTCCAAAAAGAGTAATAGATGTTACGAAAATAGAGCTTACGCCCGGAGAGCCTACCGTTTGTCCTGGCAACGGAGAGCAAGGTTTTGAGTGTTGTTGCGACGAATGTGACTACTATTTGCTTTGTTTTCCGGAATTTGAGCCCGAAAGCAAAAGCGAAAATATTGAAAAGAAAAAAGATTGTTCCGAATAATTCTTAAAGGGGTTGGCTCATTAAGACAAATTTTACCATTCTTGGGTCTAATAGTGCTATAATCTCCTCCTCATCCACCGCCCTACGGCGGTCCCCCTTCTCCGCTGGAGAAGGCAAAATGTTAAGTTCAAACGTCCTCGCACTTCAGCGAACATCGTTTAAATTCAACCTATAAAAAGCAATAAGGAATATTTTTTTTGAATCAATTTGCGCTATTAATCGAGTTATTGCAAACTATTTCAATAAAATATTCCTTTTTGCTGTATAAAATTTTATCTTTGAATTAAATTCGCTGTACAAACTTAATTAGCGTGCAGACCCTTTAGCCTTCCCCAGCGGAGAAGGGGGACCGCCGCCGGGTTCCCGG
>JAZSMP010000037.1:0-4062 GCA_045535915.1 Eubacteriales bacterium
CAACCTGAGGAGCGCCCTCAGGATGACATCGTTTTTCTTTGCAGGGGACTGCGTCCCCTGCACCCTTGCTTTGCAAGCGCGAACATAGAATATATTATCTTCCAACCGAGTACATCCTAAACTTTCATCGCGCCCTTGGGCTCTCTCTTCACTCTCGCGCTGCCGTATCTCGCGGCGTTTCCGAGCGAGGACTCGATCGCAAGCAGGCGGTTATATTTCGCAAGTCTTTCGCTTCTGCAGGGCGCGCCCGATTTGATAAAGGGTGAGCCGAGGGCGACGGCGAGGTCGGCAAGAGTCGAGTCCTCGGTCTCGCCCGAGCGGTGCGACATTATCGTGTTGTAGCCCGATGCCGCCGCCATTTCGCAGACTCGGATCGTCTCCGAGAGTGTTCCTATCTGATTCGGTTTGACAAGCACGGCGTTTGCCGCGCCCTCGGCGATACCTTTCTTGACCCTTTCGGGATTGGTGACGAAGAAATCGTCGCCGACGAGCATGACCCTCGAGCCGAGCCGCTCGGTCATCTTCGACCAGCCGACGAAATCACGCTGATCGAGTCCGTCCTCAATCGAATATATCGGATACCTTGCCGAAAGCGACTCCCACAATGCGATAAGAGCTTCTGTGTCGTAGCTCTTTCCGCTCTTCGGGCAACGGTAAAGTCCCTCGGACTCGGAATACCACTCACTTGCCGCAACGTCAAGAGCTACTTTGACGCTGTCAAGAGCATATCCGGCATCTGTAATCGCTCGGCAAATGAGATCAAGCGCGGCTGTATCGCTCTCGAGATCGGGTGCAAATCCGCCCTCGTCGCCGACAGCCGTCGAAAGTCCCGATTTTTTGAGGATCTTGCCGAGCGTGTGGTAGATCTCGCATCCGATCCGCATAGCCTCCGCGAATGACTCCGCGCCGACGGGCATGATCATAAATTCCTGAATATCCACGTTGTTCGATGCATGTGCGCCGCCGTTTAAGATATTGAACATCGGCACGGGAAGTCTCGAAGCGCGTCCTCCGCCGAGGTATTGCCAGGGGCACATCGAATATGACGACGCCGAGGCACGACATGCGGCAAGCGATACCGCAAGGATCGCATTCGCTCCGAGCCTCTTTTTCTCGGGTGTGCCGTCAAGCTCGCAAAGAATGCGGTCGACCTCAAATTGCTTTGCGGCATTCACACCCGCAAGTGCCTGCGAGATCTCGTTCCTGATGCCCTCAACAGCCTCTCTGACGCCCTTGCCGCCAAAGCGCGAGCTGTCGCCGTCCCGCTTTTCGTGTGCCTCATAGATGCCCGTGGACGCCCCCGAGGGCACGCTCGCCTTGCCCACACTTCCGTCACGGCACACTACAGTCGCCTCAACAGTCGGATTTCCGCGCGAGTCTATCACCTCGCGCCCGCTGATCTTTTCGATTATAGGTTTATTTTGAATCATAATTACTCTCCTTTTTTATTTAGTATTTGGAAAAGGAGCTTAATTATTCGCAAAATGTAAAAATCCGACACCTTTTGGTGTCGGAGTTCTTATTCACTTTTCAGTCAATCGTACTATTCCCAAATTATCAATAAATATGTTTTTTGGGCGGCTTTGCCGACGAAAAAACACCTTTTTGACGAGCAGAGCGAGTCCGCGCGCCGAGGGGAGCTGCAAAAATCTTTGATTTTTGCAAGCGGCGATAAGCGCGCGGTTATCAATTGTAAAACGCAGTTTTACAATTGGCTGATTTACTTCTTCTGCTGCTTGCACCAGATATTCATAACGACCTTATGAGGCAACAGCTTGACACCTAAGACCTGCGCTCGTACGGGGAAGCCGCAGATCGAGACATCTTTGCCCTTCTTCATGTCGCGCAGAGCACGGGTGATGACCTGCTCGGCGGTATAATATCTGTTATAATAGCTGATGGTATCGTCGTGCACGGCGGTATCAAAGAACTCTGTCGATACCCATCCGGGGCAGACCGCCATGATGCGGATCTTTCTGCCCGCGCTCTTAAGCTCACGGTTCAGCGCACGGCTGAAGGAAAGCACGAAAGCCTTTGTCGCACCGTAGACGTTGATAAAGGGTACGGGCTGGAAGGACGAGAGCGATCCGAGCTGATAGATCCTGCCTCCGTCCGACATATGCGCAAGCGTATGATAAGTCATTGCAACGAGCGCCTTGTCGTTGAGGTCGATCATGGCAAGCTGACGCTCAAGCTCCATCTCGAGGAATCCGCCGAAATGTCCGAAGCCTGCGGCGTTAACGAGCACGCGGACGTCCGCGTTCTCGGATTCAAGAAGAGCCTTGTATTCAGCCCATGCCTCGGGCTTTGAAAGATCCATTGGGATCGCGCGGGCAGAATTCTTGCAAGCCTTTGCGATCTCCTCAAGCTTCTCTGCGCGGCGCGCAATCAGCCATATCTCGTCAAAATTTTCCTCACCGTCGATGCGGAGTGCAAATTCGCGTCCCATGCCCGACGACGCACCGGTTATTACAGCAATTCTTTTCTTATTTCCCATTATAGTGCCTCTTTTGCAAATTCTTTATTTAACTCGCGGTATTTTGCGCTGATCTCGGATGCGATAGCGCGAGCGGCAGCTGCTGCCTCGGGGGTTACCTCTTCATCGAAATCGCAGAAGGAGTTCTCGCTGATATCTCTGCCCGAGAGGGTAGCGTATACGTTCAGAGCGAGCAGATATCTGCCAATACCCTTATGCGCGTGGAAGCCGTCGCGGTGGACTGCCTCTATACCGTAGCTTGCGCGTTCCTGCCAAAGTTTATACATAACCTCGCCGTTCGGGATGATTCCCCACGCGCGGGTGTTCTTTGCCATCTGAACGTAGCAATGCTTTATTGCCTCGATCATATCGTCGGGATTGGTGAAGGACGTGAGCTTGAAGCGGGGCGCATCGGTCTCAAAGGTCCAGGTCTGATGAACGTAGAACTTCGCCTTGGGCGCGTGGATGCGTACAAACTCGGCAAGAGCGGTAGCGAAGGGCTCGTAGCTTGCTTCATCGCCGCTTTGAGGACTGCACTGCTGAGTTGCGACTACGTCCCATTCATCTGAAAGGAGAGCCTGAGTGAGCGATACCATAATGCCGCTCTTATGACCGTTGACCTGTAATTCGTAAGCCGCCTCGCCCGAAAGCATATTGCGGTAATGGCGGTAAAGCGAGCAACCGCCGATATAGAGATTGACGACCTTCCAATTCTTGCCGTCGGCACGTGCGATGCCGTGAAGGTAGCGGGTCGTATCCTCGCCGAAGCTGTTAGCAATAAAAAGTACTTTCATATCAGATCACCTCAGATAATAACATAATCGGGAATACCCTGAATAAACTTGGGACTTGCTTCGCCCGCGATAAGGGGAAGGAGGTAGCGGCAGCATTCGTCGGTGACGTCGTTGCCCGCCTCATTGATGAACTTGTCATCAACCGTCTTGATCTTGTTTGCGATCTCGGAGACGTCGGAGTGACCGATAGTGAAGGAATATTCCTCGCCCTCGCCGCGGAGGATGAGCATCATCTCGCGGGAAAGCCCCTCTGCGACAGCCTTGATTGCGGCACGGCCCACAGCAACAGACTCGGTGAGGTCCTGAGCGGATGCGATATGAGATGCGCATCTCTGGGGAAGGTTGAGCTCGATGGAACGGACCTTGCATCCGATCTCAGCCTTGACAGCGAGCTCGAGAGCCTTGCCCGTGCCCGAAAGCTGCTTGTGTCCGAAGGCGTCGGTCGATTCAACTCCGATTCCCTCGCAGACGTATCTGCCGTCTGCAAAGCGGATGCCCTCGGAAACGGCGATAACGACGTTGGGGTGCTTCTCAAGTGCCGCGCGTACATCGGCGAAGAACTGCTCCATGCTGAAGGTACGCTCGGGGAGATATACATAGTCGGGAGCAAAGCCGTTTACGACCCTTCCGATAGCCGAAGCGGTAGTCAGCCAGCCCGAGTCACGTCCCATAATCTCAACGATCGTGACTGCCTTGGTGGTGTATACCGCACAGTCGCGGATGATCTCCTGCATAGTTACCGCGATATACTTCGCAGCGGAGGGGAAACAAGTCGGAGGCCAAGCGGTCTTA
>JAZSMP010000146.1:0-17411 GCA_045535915.1 Eubacteriales bacterium
ACCGCTTGGCCTCCGACTTTCATAGAGACCTCTTCATTGCGATTTATCTTTGTCCAAGTATTAGGGGAGATACCGCACATCTGACGGCACTGCGCCTTGGAGATGTCGTTTTCCAAGCAGTATCTAAAAAGCGGTTTATAGCTAACCATATTCATCCTCCTATTAAACAACCGTAAATGTTATTTGTAATCAATGTTTATTATATATTATACCTAATAATTCATTCAATTTCAAGAGGAAATCGCAATTATTTGTGATTTTTTCGCAACAAAGAAAAACTATCCTGATAAATTATTCTAAGCGCTATACTTAATACTTGTGGTTAAAATAGGTGTTCCCTTTACGAGCCTCGAGGGCTATAATATAATATACTACGAACCTATTTGATAAAAAATCGTCTCAAAAAGCACACCGCTTCATTCACGGTGTGCTTGATTTTTTATTCTGCGATAATAGGTGGCACGGCTTATTCCAAGCGCCTCCCAGGGCTTCTCAGAATGCTTTGTGAATCGTTTTCCGCATTCTGTTGATAATCGGGATACTGTTGAAATAGACAGCCCTGTGCGCTCTGATATCTGCTTATAGGTCATACCCTGTTCAAGCAACTCTTTTGCCAAATCCTTTTTCTTGTTCTGCTCTTCCCTATTTTTCTTGCGCTCGGCGTCTCTTGTGAGATTCATAGATTTTTTCAAATACTCAGATTCAAACTCTTCCACTTCTCCTCCGTTTACACCTAAGCGTTCGTAAAAATTGACATTTGAAATCTTGTATGGGATTCTGATCTCTTTGAAAATATATTCTATACTGTCTAACGGTTCTGAAAATCTCTCATTGATTTCTTTGCATACCTTTTTTGCCTCATCGGTTGACAGGTATTGAATAGCGGCATTATATGCCAGAAAAATCATATTATCTCTCTTTCCTATGGAATTGTCCAACCTTTTGGAAAGCCATTGAATAAAAGCTACTCGCTTTCGGTGTAATGCTTCATAAGATGATTTTTTATTATCTTCTCTATTGACTGGTTTCTTCTTGTTCTGTATAGGCTTTGCAGTATTTTTCTCACTGTTTTGAACTGACAAATAATCATCAAGAAATTGATTAAATCCGTTAAGATCAACACTGTCTGTATGTATCAGCTCGGTCTCTGTTTTTCTTGATATGTGAGTGTTATAGGTATCAAATAATCGGAATAATCCTACGGCATTTTTACTTGCAGCGATATCTATTTCAATATACTGCGCGAGTGTTGGATATTCACCCAAAAAATCATTGAACACCTGAGAAAGCTTATCAATAACCATACGATATAAAAATATCAACTGCGAAGAAGCAGAGTCAATATGCCACCATAGCTGAACACCCCTGCCGGTATAATGAATAACATTGGGCTTCGGAATATTAAACGGAGCTACGATGTCAAATAGATCCCGCTTTATTCGCCAGACAAAATCTTCAAGCAAATCATCGCGATAAGCTTGGTTCATTCTACTGTGTATATCAAAGTCCAAAACAATATTGTTTAGTGAAAACAAATTATCCGAGCACCTTTTCGTGTATTGCTTGGTGGCATTGGCTGTAATATAATAATTTTTACTTTGCATTATATTAAGATTTTCTATACGATTAGGTAAGTCCTCAAAAAAGCAATACCCCAAACTTTTCAGTTCTTTACGGTTATCCATAACCGCTAAATGAGCCACTCCTTTATATTTGTTTTCCGGTGGAAAAAGAACATCGTATACTGTCATTTTCGCACTCCTTTCGTTCTTGATAAAATAAGAATGAAAGAAGTGCATACAAAAAAGACAATGCCCACAAGCGGTTGGCTTATGGGCTATTGTCTCAAAGATTATCTGAGTTGAAAAGGCACATATACATTATCATCAGTTGCATAAACAATACTTTTTCTTTTTTCTGACTGTGTTCCAATTCAGCTTGCTGACGTTTAATGATTTGGTATAATTCATCTATCTCAATCCAGTCAAACTGTTTTGATATAGTATCGTGTATTGTCTCTTCCATATATTTTCCTCCTTGTAAGTTTTTTGCTTTCTATATTAGAATGATATAAATGTTTTAATAACGAAACAATTATGTACTGTACGTAAGCCCCCTGCGGAGCAGCCCAAACGAGTGTCAGAGATATTCGGACGCTCGTAATATTGGGTTATTACAATGTCCGCAGACTTTGTAATAAAAAGAAAACCGTCATACTTCTTATATAAAAACTGAAAGGAGTGATTACTATGACATACAATCAGACAGCCTCGGTGCATAAAGGAACCTGTTCATCTGCTCATCTCGGACATAATCGCAGAACAATAAGAGTTCCGCACGCCGACAAAGACAAACAGCATTTGAATATCAAATACATAGATATGTCGCTTGAAGATGCATATCATATTCTATTTGACAATGCATTAAAAGAATATAATGCAAGCAAAAAGCCATCTCGCAGAATACCAGACTACCTTGCACATATAAGAGAGCAATATGAGAAAGGAGAAGCAAAATTGCAAGAAGCACGTTCACGCGGTGCTTCACTCAAGGAACTTGCGAGAATTAGGTCAACCTATCCCAAACCATTTTACGAGACTATTGTTTCAATCGGAAACTCTGACGCTTACAACGGAGCTTTTCGTTGCGGTGGAGAAAAAGAGCAAATAGCGGTAGATATCCTGAATGAATATATTAAAGACTTTCAAAAACGAAATCCGCATTTATTCGTCTTTTCTGCCCATCTTCATAGAGATGAATCCGGCGTTCCTCATATACATATAGATTACATACCGTGGACGAATGAAATCGGCAGAGGCTTGCCCATGCGAGTATCAGAAAACGGTGCTTTCAAACAGCAAAAGCTCACAACAGGCAAGCGCGGAGATATAGGATCTATTGCATTCCAAAATCAAGAAAGAGAAGCTTTGGCTACCATTGCAAAACAGTATGGCATCAATATCATTGATGGAAAACATAGCAAAAAACATTTAGAAAAAGAGGAATATATTTTACGACAAGAACAAGAAAAATCAGCTGTTGACCGAGTGTTGATTGACGCTCAAGCAGGAGAGCTGTTGCAATATCAAGACGAGCTACTGGCTTTTATCAGAACGAATAAAATTGATGATGCTTTTTCCGAACATATTGAGCTTGTTGCTCTAAAACAAGAGCAGGCAGAAGCAGATGCTCTGAGAGAACGAAATAAGGCAATTATAGCCACTTACTGGAACGACTACAAGCAGTTCACATCTTCTTTCTTCGTCGCTTACAGGGCAAACAAAGGTGCTCTGTGGGATGAAATCAAGAAAGCAAGACAAACTGCCGAATATAACAAAGAACAACTTTCCAGTCTAATCTATGACATTACAGAGGGCACTGATATTATTTTGGTCAAGCTTATAAAACTGTTCGTGGCATTATTTGTGGCTATCAAAAATATTCAATATGAAAAACAACTTGAAGATTTGCAACAAGCAAATAAACTCTTGAAACAACAAGCAAAAGAAATAATAAACCAGAGCGAAAATATGGCTTCGCTGCTGAAAGATAGAGATGTAGAGAAAATACAAAACACACTGAAAAGCTATGAAGTTGCACTTAATAATGCAATCCGACTGATACATAACACAATGCAAGAAACCCTAATTGACAACTCGGATAAACAAGATATCCGCTGATCTTATGCATCCAAAACAGTATTTTTCGGACTAAAAAAGATTAAGGCACCGCAATTTTGCGGTGCCTTGCTCTATGCAATTTCTTTGCAACTGGGGTAAAACTGGGGTAAACTTCGTTTTATCCGTGCAAAAAGTTCTCAAAAACCTTGCTATAGCTATGTTTTTGGGCTGTTTTTTAGTCCAACGGCTTCATTGTGGGGAACAGGAGGACGTCGCGAATGGAGGCGGAGTCGGTGAGGAGCATTACGAGTCTGTCTACACCGAAGCCGAGGCCGCCTGTGGGAGGCAGACCGTACTCGAGGGCGGTGATGTAGTCGTAATCAACCTGTGCCTTGCACGCGGGATCCTGTGCGCGTCTCTCCGCTACCTGACGCTCGAAGCGTTCTCTCTGGTCAATGGGGTCATTGAGCTCGGAGAATGCGTTGCCGAATTCGGTTGCGTTGATGAAGTACTCAAAACGCTCGGTGAATGCGGGATCTTCGGGCTTTCTCTTTGCGAGCGGGCTGTTCTCTACGGGATAATCGTAGATAAAGGTGGGCTGGATGAGGTTTTCTTCAACGAATGCATCGAAGAACTCAACGAGGATTGCGCCCTTTGTCTTAACAGCGGGAAGCTCGACGTGCTTTTCTTTTGCGATCGCGATAGCTTCCTCATCGGACTGGATCGCGGCAAAGTCAACGCCCGAATACTTCTTGACAGCCTCGACCATAGTCATTCTCTCCCACTTGGAGAGATCGATCTCCTTGCCCTGATAGTTGACGGTGAGGGTGCCGCAGACGTTCATTGCGACAGTCTTCATCATCTCCTCAACGAGGTCCATCATGCCATGATAATCGGTGTATGCCTGATAAAGCTCGATGGAGGTGAACTCGGGGTTGTGCTTGGTATCCATACCCTCGTTACGGAAGATGCGTCCTACCTCGTAAACCTTATCCATACCGCCGACGATGAGTCTCTTGAGGTAGAGTTCGGTCTCGATACGGAGAACCATATCCATGTCAAGGGTATTGTGGTGGGTAAGGAAGGGACGTGCGGATGCGCCGATCTCGAAGGGGGTAAGTATGGGGGTATCGACCTCAAGGAAACCCTTGAAGTCGAGATATGCGCGGAGCTCACGCATGATGAGGCTGCGCTTTACGAAGGTATCCTTGACCTCGGGATTTACGATGAGATCGAGGTATCTCTGACGGTATCTTGTATCTGTATCCTTAAGTCCGTGGAACTTCTCGGGGAGAGGAAGGAGGGACTTTGACAAGAGAGTAAGCTTCTGTGCGTGAATCGAGATCTCGCCGCGGCGGGTGAGAAATACAAAGCCCTCGATACCGATAATATCACCGATATCCCACTTGCGGTAGTCAGCAAATACGTCCTCGCCGACGTCGTTGATTCTGATGTAGCACTGGATCCTGCCCTTGCCGTCTGCGATGTCGATAAAGTTTGCCTTACCCATATCGCGGCGGCTCATGA
Organism: Eubacteriales bacterium; assembly: GCA_045535915.1. Classification (GTDB taxonomy): domain Bacteria; phylum Bacillota; class Clostridia; order Oscillospirales; family CAG-272; genus CAG-390. The sequence continues at coordinate 5,148 of JAZSMP010000146.1, forward strand.
TACGTCCCGCAAGAGATACGGTCTTGCCGTCAAACTCCTCAAAATTCGCCTTGATGTCGGACGAATATGCGGTGACGTCATACTTCATGATCTCGAAGGGGTTCTTACCCGACTCGATAAGATTTGCAAGCTTTGCGCGTCTGTTTTCGATCTCCGAGGCCACGTTTACCTCAGGGGTCTCGACGGCGTTTTCGTTGTTTATAATGTCAGCCATATTTGGCTCCTTTCTTACTTATTCTTTGTTCTTTCTACCTTGAGAATGTCCATTTCGAAACTTCCGAAGGGCGCCTCAACAGTAACGGTGGTGCCTGCCTTCTTGCCGACGAGTGCACGGCCGATGGGGGACATATCCGAGATCTTGAACTCTGCGGGGGACGCCTCGTTGGAACCAACGATAACGTAGGTGATCTCCATCTCGTCTGCCTTGTCAAATACGGTTACGGTTGAACCGACCGAAACAACGGTGGAGTCGATCTGGCTTTCGTCGATGATAACGGCGTTCTGGAGTTTATCCTCGAGTTCCTTGATACGGCTCTCGACTCTCGCCTGTTCTGTTCTCGCCTCATCGTACTCTGCGTTCTCGGAAAGGTCTCCGAATCCGCGCGCTACTTCTATATCGTGGATAACTTCCGCGCGGCGTGTATTTTTCAGATAATCAAGCTCTGCTACGAGCTCATTGTAGCCCTCTTGGGTGTAATAGATAGGTTTGGTTGCCATGTTTTTTCTCCCTTATTTACCGATGAGTGCGATAGCCGCCTGAAGCTGGTTATCCTCTGCGTCGGTGATTTTATATATATTTTTATTTTCGAGTGCTTTATCAAGCTCCACCTCAAGGTCGGGCTTGATTCCGATGCCGTCGTAGCCATCGGAGATGGGCGGGAAATACTTCTTGGTCGTCATCTTGACAGCACCGTCAAATCCCCACGTAACAAGCGGGATGATCGACTGCATACTTCCCTTTCCGTAGGTCGTCGTACCGACGATCTCGGCGATTTCATAATCCATAAGTGCAATGGTAAAAAGCTCTGCGGCGGACGCTGTGCTTCCGTTTACAAGGACTGCCGACTTACCCTTTACCTTGTCGCGGTATTTGGCGATATCTTCCTTTTCGACATTGCAAGCCGAATAGGGATCGTTAGCTTTATATTGTACGGGTCCGACCTTTGTCACGACCTCGGTTCCCGCACGGTCGCGGGTCTTGATCAGGACGTCATTTTCGTTCAGCATGTAGCTGAGAACGGCTGTGATCGATGCAAGGTCGCCGCCGGGATTATAACGCACGTCAAATATAAAGTATTCAACGCCATCTTTGATAAGAGAATCCATAGCGGTGCAGAACTGGAGCGGAGTTGTGAGATCGAACTGGATAAGCTTGATGATTCCCACTTTGGCATCGGTTTCACAAACGTGATAGGTAACCGATTCCGAAGTGAAGACGTCGCGCATGATCGAGAACTCGACCTGTTCGGTATATCCCTCTCCGCGGGCAACGGTGAACTCACAGACGGTTCCCTTAACGCCCTGAAGCTTTTTGAGCGCGCCTTCGTAGCCGAGCTCCGCCACCGATTCTTTATTTTCTCCGATTCCTATATAAACAATCAGATCCCCGGGTTCAACACCTGCGGCAAGCGCGGGCGAATTCGGGAGCACCGAAATGATCTCGATGCATTTGTATTCTGCATTTTCGATAACAGTAACTCCGATTCCCTGGGTCTCGCCCTGATTTTCCGCGGTCATCAGCGCAAATTCCTCAGCATCGTAATAATCAGCGTATCTGTCCCCGATCGCGTAGCCCATTCCGCCGACCAAAGCATCACAGAGAACTTCTTCGTCGATCTCGTAATACGAATAGGTCTTGAAAAGGTTGATGATCGTATCGAGTTTATTAGGTTTATCCGAGGTGATCCCCGAATTGCTGATATTTCCGTATTCATCGCGCAGATCCGAATCCACTATTACGCAGGCGCTCATGACCGTGAGCATGACTGCAAACAGAAGGATCAGGGCAAGCGATGATAACGATATTCTTCTTTTCATCAGTTACCTCCCTTTAAGGCAATTTAACGTAATCAAGCGGATCTCTCTTATCACCGTTGACTCTGACCTCGAAGTGGAGATGATTTCCCGTGCTGGTTCCCGTCGTTCCGACTGCGGCTATGACCTGCCCCTGGTCCACGTAGTCTCCCGCTTTGACATAGAGCTTGGAAGCATGAGCATACAGTGTCTGGTATCCGTCGCCGTGGTCTATAAGAACGTAGTTACCGTATGAAGTATGATATTTGGCGATAAGTACTTTTCCCGCTTTCGATGCATAGATATCTGTGCCGCGGTATGCGGGAACGTCGATTCCGTAATGGAATTTATTATTGTAGCCGAGCTCGGAGATAGTTCTGTATCCGTATTTATACGAAATATAATCCCAGGAGAGCGGCAAGGGCCACAAATAGCTTTGTTTTCTTATAGCCTCGGCAAGAGCTTCCTGGCGTTTGCGCTCCTCTTCGAGCTCTTTTTGAATAGCGATCTCCTCGCGGCGTTTATTCTCTTCCGCGATAGCGGCAGCGACTTCTGCCTCAAAATCGGCATCGAGCATCTCGGCAAGGTTCTTATACGTCCCTTGCTCACCGATAAGCTTTTCAATGTCTGCCTCGATTATTGCGATCTCGGTTTCGTTTTCGCTCTTCCATGCCTCTATCTCTGCCAGCTTTGCCTCCTGAACCTTGATAGCTTCCTCGTGAGCCTCGGTATCCTTAAGCAACTGAGCATATTTGGCATCAAGTTCTGCTTGCTGTTTGCCCAGAGTGCTCATCAGCTTGTCGCTGTATCTGATAAGTCCGCTTACTCTGTCTATTCTTGCCAGAAGATCGGTAAAACTTTCGGCACCGAGTAAGATTTCAAGATAATTAGCAGTACCTTCCTCATATGACATACGGAGCAGGTCGAGAAATACGGCATAAGCCTTGTCATATTCGATACGGATCTCGGCAATTTCTTTGCCGGTCTTTTCGATCTCGTTTTCATAGTAAAGCTTGGTACTTTCAAGATCCTTGAGCTGATCGTTATAAAGAGCCTCTGCCTGAAGGTAGAGTGCGCGCTTTTCAGCGGCAGTTGCCTGAAGGCCTTCAGCTTTTTTCAGATTGCTCTTGATCTCGGTGAGCATTTTATCATACTCGGCGATCTGTTCGCGCATAGCTTCGAGATCTTCTGTCTTGATGTCATCGTAATCGGCTTTTTCGTAATAAACGGCAAATGCCGAAAGCGGTAATCCTGTGAAGAGCAAAATCAGCGACAGAATTGATATCATTACGCGGAGCGCCGCTTTTTTTGTTCGGGTTAATATCATGATTTTTCCTTTTGATCAGTTGTTGAGATTCTTATGCAGCGAGATTATACTTGCCGCAACACCCGTTACGATTCCGAGAAGCAGGAAGACTGCAATAAGCTCGGTCTGCATATCCGAGAACGGGATGAGGGTGAACATATTCATTATCTGTGAGCCGTCCGGTGCCGCAGTCTTGATGACGTAGCTGTAAAGTCCGAGATCGGCAAAGAATGCGATGGCGGCGGAAAGTGCGCCGATCGTGACGCCTTCTATGATAAAGGGGGCGATTATGTACGCCTTGGTGGCTCCTATGAAGCGCATTATGCTTATCTCGTTGCGTCTTCCGTGAACCGCCAGCTTGATCGTATTGAAGATTACGAAAACGCTGACAGCAAGAAGAAGAACGAAGAACCAGATGAAGACGAATGAGAGTCCGCTCTTGAAATTCTCGATTGTAGCGGCGTAGTCAACGCGGTTGTTGACCTTCATGACGCCGTTTATCTGGAGAAGATCGTATTCAAGCTTGTTTGCCCCCGCAGTATCCTTATAGGAGACCACAAATGAATCGGCAAGCGGATTGTCTCCGCTTTCGGAGATGGAATCGAAAAGGTCCTCGTAGTCGGGATAGGTCTCTTTCATGGATTCAAATCCCGATTCCTTGGAGATGTAATTTACGTATGTTACGTTATCAAGCGCTTTGATGTCCTCGGTTATGACCTGAAGCTCTTCGGGCGTTGTATCGTAATCAACAAAAACGACGATCTCGTTGAGAAGTCCAAGCTTTTCCACGTTTACATCGATGTTTCTGATAAGAAGTCCGAACGCACCGAGAAGGATCAGGCAGGAGGTCAGAACGAGCACCGAGGCGATTCCGGTTGCTCTGTGGCGCCAGAGATTGCGGAAGGCGTCGAAGATGAAATAGAAGGGATTGTAGACCGTTCTCTGTTTCTTGTTATCCTTACTCACAGTAGGCACCTCCTTCCGCTTCCGCCCCGGATGGGAGATTGACATCCGAATCTATCTTTCCTTCGCCGAGTTTAATAACTCTGTGCCCGAAGTACTCGACAAGGTCAAGGTCGTGGGTTACGACGATGACGGTCTTTTTCAGCAGGTGGTTTATCTTCATGAGCATATTCATGATGTCCATGCTCATTTCGGGGTCGATATTGCCTGTAGGCTCATCCGCGATAATGATATCGGGATTATTTGCGATAGCTCTTGCGAGCGCAACTCTCTGCTGTTCTCCGCCCGAAAGCTCGCGGGGGAAGTGGTTTGCCTTATCTTCCATAGACACAGTACGCAAAAGCGCGGGTACACGGCGGCGGATCTCCTTACCGGGAGTGCCTACCGCACGCATGATGCACGCGATATTTTCATACGCGGTCTTATCGCTGAAAAGGCGGAAATCCTGAAAGACCATTCCGAGCTTGCGGCGGTAGTGCGGAACTCGCGATGCGGGAATTGCAGTCACGTCAATACCGTCAACAAGGATCTTTCCTTCTGTTGCCTTTTCTTCGCGGAGGAGAAGCTTCGTGAGAGTAGTTTTGCCCGCGCCCGAATGTCCGACGATGAAAACAAATTCACCGTTATCAATATGAAAACTGACGTTCGCGAGCGCGGAGGTATCGCTGTACTCTTTGGTTACGTTAATAAAATCTATCATTTATCAGTACTTAAATCCCTTGGTAGCCATATATTTCTTAACCATAAGAGCTACCTTGAAGGTGATCGCATGTTCAAGCTCGCGGAGATCAAGACCGGTGATCTTGCGTATCTTGTCAAGTCTGTAAACGAGGGTATTTCTGTGTACGAAAAGCTTTCTCGAGGTCTCGGAAACGTTGAGGTTATTCTCGAAGAAGCACTGGATGGTCATGAGTGTTTCCTGATCGAGGGATTCGAGGCTTCCCTTCTTGAAAACTTCCTGGAGGAACATTTCACAAAGAGTTGTGGGAAGCTGATAGATCAGTCTTCCGATGCCGAGGTTTTCGTAATTTATGATATTCTTTTCTGTTTCAAAGACTTTTCCTACCTCGATAGCCACCTGCGCTTCTTTGTATGCGCCCGCGAGATCCTTGATGGTCTCAACGATAGTGGAAATACCGATGGTGACCTTGGTGTAGAACTCGGTATTGAGGGTATCGGCGATCTTCTGCGCGATCTTTTCCATATCGCGCGCTTCGGTACCGGGCTTTACATCCTTTACGAGAACTATATCACGCTCGCCGATGCTGATGATATACTCATGAGACTTATCGGGGAACATATTCTGCAGCATCTCATAGGGAAGCATATCTGCCTTGCCGTGGAATTTGATGAGGAATACGACGCGGTGCTCGTCAGTGTTGAAATGAAGCTCCTTAGCCTTGATGTAAATATCGCTGGGCAGGATATTGTCCATGATGATATTCTTGATAAAGGAGCGTTTATCGTATTTCTCGTCATAAAGATTCTTGATGTTGGAAAGAGATACCGAAAGCATCTTCGAGAGGACCTCCGCCATCTTATCCTCGCCTTCAACGAAAACAAGATACTCGGTCTTCACACCGTATCCTATGGGACGGTATGTATATCCTCCTTTGCAATACGCCTCAAGAGAAGACATAAAGAGCATGCTCTCGCGCACGCCCGCTCTTGATTCTCCGATCTTTACAAGCTCGGAGCAGGAAATGACGATTCCGTTTTCATCGATCACGCCGATAACGCGGTCTACGCTATCCTTCATCTGGTGAATTACGCCTTGAAACAGTCTGTTAGACATCCTAAAAATCCAATCCTTTCTGCAAATATGCAGTATCAAATTTTACTAATAGCATTTTTGTATATACTGTACTATATTTTACATCAAAATTTGTAAAAATGCAATAGGTTTTTGATTATTATTACCAAATTTGGGGGTTGATTTTTGTAAACATTTCATAAACAACCGTGTCGGGTTATAGATATATTGCACAACGGCATTGTGCACATTAACCTTACTGGTGAAATCACGCCAAAAGACTCGAAAATTAATCGCTGTAAGGCGATCGGGTTCGATTCTCTTACGGCTACCTAAGCTCGTATTCTGAGGAAAGGCAAGCAAGGACAAACGCCGCCGCGCTCTCTGTTCTGAGTATTCTTTTTCCGAGTCCGTGAAGCACAAGTCCGGCATCTCCGGCAGCCTTAGCCTCTTCCGGGGAGAAGCCTCCTTCGGGACCGACTACTATTGAAACACTTCGCGGAGGATCGGAACGCATATCCTCAAGCACACGCCCGAGCATACGCTCGCCTTCCTTTTCGTAGCAGAATATTGCAAGGTCTGCTTTTACGGCTTCCTTAAGCATTTCGGCAAAAGGTATGGGTTCTGCTACCGAGGGTATAATACCTCTTCCGCATTGTTTTGCGGCTTCCGCTGCGATACGGCGTCTGCGCTGAGATTTCGAGCCTTCCTTTTCACCCTTCATGCGCACGATACAGCGCGAGGATTCGAAAGGGACGACAGAGACCGCACCGAATTCGACGGATTTCTGGATAGCGACGTCGAGGCGTTCGCCCTTGACGAGAGCCTGGTATACGGTGGCATTATAGGGCGGCTCGGCAGGACATGCGAGTGATTCTTCTATAGCGCAATCGACTTGACTGTCGCGGATCTTTGTGAGCTTGCACTCGTAATCTCTTCCCTCTCCATCACAGACGGTAAGCTCGTCTCCGACTGCCATACGGAGCGAGCGGGCAATATGAAAAGCATCCTCTCCGAGTATGGAGATTATGCGTTCTTCTTCGTTAATATTCTCTTTTGACACAAAAAAACGGGGCATAAAAAAGACCTCCCGAAAAATTTACCGTAATATTATAAATGATTTTATTAATAATGTCAATTACAATATTGTGAATATTTACATTAATGTACAAAAAATGCGCGGCATCTGCGATCTTTGCGCAAATGCCGCGTGAAATATCAAAGAATGCTGTCGAGGAACTGCTTTGTTCTGGGGTTCTGCGGATTCGAGAAGATCTCGTCGGGAGTTCCCTCCTCCGCGATCTTGCCATCGCACATGAAGATAACTCGGTCTGCAACCTCACGTGCAAAGCCCATTTCATGAGTTACGACAACCATGGTCATTCCCTCGTCGGCAAGCTGTTTCATAAGCTCGAGAACCTCGCCGACCATTTCGGGGTCGAGCGCGGAGGTAGGCTCGTCGAAGAGCATTACGTCGGGTTCCATGCAAAGCGCACGGACTATGGCGATACGCTGTTTCTGTCCGCCCGAAAGCTGACTGGGATAGGAATCTGCTCGGTCTTCAAGCCCTACGCGCTTAAGCAAGACCATTGCAGTCTCTTCTGCCTCTTCCTTTGTCTTCTTAAGAATCTTGATAGGTGCAAGAGTCATATTGCCGAGAACGGTCTTATGCGGAAAGAGGTTAAAGTGCTGGAATACCATACCCATCTTTTGTCTGTGAATGTTTATATCAACATTCTTATCGGCAATATCAACTCCGTTGAATATGATCGCACCGTCTGTAGGAAGTTCAAGAAGGTTCAGCGAACGGAGGTAGGTGGATTTGCCGCTTCCCGAAGGACCGATTATTACAACAACTTCGCCGCGCTTGATCTCAAGATTTACATCGTCAAGAGCTTTTATGGTTTCGCCCCTGTAGTACTTTTTCAAACCGAGAGTTTTGATGATAACCGAATCATCTTTCATTTCTGCGCAACCTCCTTTCGAGGATCTTAACCAGTTCCGTCAATACGACAACGACAACAAGATATATCAGCGCAACCGCGATAAGAGGCATAAACGCAGAGAAGGTTCTGCCGCGTATAAGCTCTCCCGCTTTTGTAAGATCCATTATTCCGACGTAACCTGCAACCGAAGTTTCCTTCAAGAGCACGATAAATTCGTTACAGAGAGTAGGAAGCACAGCTTTGATAACCTGCGGAATTACTATGTAAATCATGGTTTGGAAATAATTGAATCCGAGAGAACGTCCCGCTTCAAACTGACCGTTGTCGATCGACATGATTCCTCCGCGGAATATCTCAGCAACGTATGCACCCGAGTTGAGTCCGAATGCAAAAATTGCAATCGCGACACCGTTTCTGGAGGATGCAAAGATAATAAAATACGCAATCAAAAGCTGAACTACTACGGGAGTTCCTCTGATAACGGTAAGATATACCTGAGCAAGTGCATTTATGCACCACTGCACATAATAAAACCAGCCGCCCTGTCTTTTGTATACTTCTCTGTTTTTATCAAAAGTAGATCTGATACTGGCAACGACAACACCGATAAATACACCGATTATCAGCGAGAAAAATGTGATGATCAATGTGTTTTTAAGGCCGTCAACCAGCCATTTCCACATATTGCCGTCTACGAAATTCAATACGAATTCGTCTTTAAAATCCTGAAAAAATTCTTTCATTACGTTATCCTGTTACGCCAAACATGGGTGTTGCACCTAAGCGCAACACCCGGTTATAGCTGTTATTGATCAGTTCGCGGAACCGTCGTTGATGTACTTCTTGATGATAGTATCAATGGTACCGTCTTCGGTAAGCTCTGCGAGAGCCTTGTTGATCTGCTCGAGAAGAGCGGTATTTTCCTTAGCTACGCAGATCGCGTAATCCTCGATAGCGTACTCATTTTCACCCTCAAGGATGTGGATACCTTCGTTAGCGGCAACAAAGGACTTTGCAGGCTCGTTGTCGATAATAACGCAGTCGACCTTGCCGGACTTGAGAGCTTCTACAGCCTCAGCACCTGTCTTGTAACGGACAACGCGGTCGGTGGTTATGGTGCCGTCCTCTTCAACGTTGTTGAGACCCCAGTTGGTAATATCGTCGGAGCAGTAGATATCACCGGTAGTATCCTGCTGAACGCCAACCTTGATATCGGGATTCTGAAGTCCGGTGGGATCGCCGTTTTCGTCGAATACGAAGATGGAATCAAGAGAGGTGATAGCAGAACCGTCAGCTACGATAATTACCTGAATACCGGTTGCATAAGTAGAAGAGAAATTAACGCTTTCCTTACGCTTCTCGGTAACGGTCATACCTGCCATGCCGAAATCGTACTTACCTTCCTGAACACCGCCGATGATCGAGCCGAAGTCAACGTCAGCGATCTCGAGCTTCTTACCGAGCTTTTCAGCGATAGCCTGAGCGATCTCAACGTCAATACCTGCAAACGCATCGCCGTCCTTGTACTCATAAGGAGGGAATGCAGCATTTGTAGCCATTACGAGAGTGTCTTCCTTCTTGCCGCAGGAAGCGAATGCCATGAGAGTAGCGCAGATCATAAGAACTGCGAGAATGAGAGAAATAATCTTTTTCATGATAAATAGTTCCTTTCAAATTTTGTTTAAAGATTATGCTTGCATATTATACTGCATATTTATGCATTTGTCAAGTCTTTTTTCAATTTTTATTGTAACTTTTTCAAATTCGCTGAATATTTATTCCGTTCGGGACAAAAAAAGCCGCGGTGCGAGGCACCGCGACAAAATATTACATATTAAGCGACGCTCTGAGAAATCTGCCGGTATAGGATCGTTCGCACTTTGCGACCTCCTCGGGAGTTCCGGTTGCGACTATCGTTCCGCCGCCATCGCCGCCCTCGGGTCCCAGGTCGATGATGTGATCCGCGCACTTAATGACTTCGGGGTTGTGCTCGATAACGAGAACGGTGTTGCCCGCGTCAACGAGGCGCGAAAGGACTCCGAGAAGGCGGGAAACATCGTCGGTATGCAGTCCCGTTGTCGGCTCGTCGAGGATGTACATGGTCTTTCCCGTACCGCGGCGCGCAAGCTCTGTTGCAAGCTTTACTCTCTGCGCCTCGCCGCCCGAGATCGTAGTTGAGGACTGACCGATCTTGATGTAGCCGAGACCGACGTCGCAGAGAGTCTGCAGGTACTTTCTGATCTTCGGGATGCTGTCAAAGAAGACGAGTCCTTCCTCGGCGGTCATTTCGAGAACCTCGTAAATATTCTTTCCTTTATATTTAACCTCGAGGGTATCTCGGTTGTATTTGTGGCCCTTGCAGACATCGCAAGTGACGTAAACATCGGGCAGGAAGTGCATTTCTATGCATCTTACACCGTCGCCGCCGCATGCCTCGCATCGACCGCCCTTGACGTTGAAGGAAAATCTTCCGGGACCGTAGCCGCGTGCGATCGCGTCCTGCGTTTTGGCAAAGAGCGAGCGGATCTCGTTGAAAAGTCCCGTATAAGTCGCGGGATTCGAACGAGGTGTACGTCCGATGGGGCTCTGGTCGATGTCGATGACCTTATCAAGAAATTCGATACCGTCAACAGAAACATGCTTACCCGCTTTTCTGCGCGCACCGTTGAGCTTGGTCAGAAGCACGGGATTGATAACGCCGTTTACGAGCGAGGATTTGCCCGACCCCGAAACGCCGGTGACACATACGAAGCATCCGAGCGGGATATCGACATCTACCTTTTTGAGGTTGTTTACCTCCGCACCGCGTACCTTAAGGAAATTGCCGTTCCCGGGGCGTCTGGATTCGGGAATCGGAATGAATTTTCTTCCCGATAAATATGCGCCGGTGAGTGAATTTTTATTCTTCATAACCTCTTTGGGAGTGCCCGCGGCGACGACTTGACCGCCGTGAACGCCCGCACCGGGTCCGATGTCAACGAGAAAATCGGCACGTCGCATCATTTCCTCGTCATGCTCGACGACGATGACGGTATTGCCGAGGTCGCGCAGGCGGCAAAGGGTGTTTATCAGTCTTTCGCTGTCGCGCTGATGGAGACCGATGCTCGGCTCGTCGAGGACGTAGAGGACGCCGACGAGGGATGATCCGATCTGTGTTGCAAGTCTTATTCTCTGCGCTTCTCCGCCCGAGAGTGTGCCCGCGCGGCGCGAGAGTGTGAGGTAATCGAGTCCGACGCTCTCAAGGAAGCTGAGGCGCGCGCGGATCTCCTTGAGAACTTCTTTTACGATCATTTCCTCGCTCGGGGTGAGCTTGAGGGTATCGCTTGCCACGACTTTGAGCGCATCGCTTACGGAAAGGTTACAGAATTCGTCGATGGCGAGTCCGCCGACGGTTACGGCGAGTGCCATTTCGTTAAGTCTTCTGCCCCCGCACTTCTGGCAAGGGATCTCCTCGACGAATTCCTCGTAGTATGCCTCGGCACCGCCGTACTGCATTCTCTGCTCGATTATCGGGATGATGCCCTCGAATTTTGCATCGCGGAGGTGTGCTTCCTTACCGAAATAGCGGGTAACGTGAAATTTTTCGTTGCCCGTGCCGTAAAGGAGGATGTTCATCTGCTCTTCGGTGTATTCGGAGAGAGGCGTATCGAGGTCGAAGCCGTACTTCTCTGCCACCGCGAGGACGAGCGGACCGTTCCAGCTTTCCTCAACGAGGGATTTGAAGCCGTTGACCTGAATCGCGCCCTGCGAGAGTGAGAGCGAGAGATCGGGGATGATCTTTTCTGGCGAGATACGGCGGGTCACTCCGAGTCCCGCGCAATCGGGGCACGCGCCCTGCGGATTGTTGAAGGAGAACATACGGGGTTCGTGGTCGCCGAAGGAGATGCCGTGATCCTCACAAGCGTAGGCTTGCGAGAATTCAAGCTCCTGCGGCTCGCCCTCTCGGGGGACAGTGACGATCAGAAGTCTGCCCTCGGCAAGAGAGAGCGCGGTCTCGACAGAGTCCGAAAGGCGGGAGCGGATGCCCTCGCGCATGACAAGTCGGTCAACAACGACTTCTATCGAGTGGCGGATATTTTTATCAAGCTTGATCTCCTCGTCGAGGTCATAGAGGCTTCCGTCTATGCGCACACGGGTGTAGCCCGAGCGTTTTGCGTCTGTCAGCACTTTTTCGTGCATACCCTTTTTGGCGCGGACGACGGGAGAGAGCACCATAAATCGCTCGCCTTCGGGGAGGGTCTCGATCTTTTCTATGATCTGATCGACCGTCTGGCGGCGGATCT
>JAZSMP010000326.1:0-3759 GCA_045535915.1 Eubacteriales bacterium
GTCGTAAACGTCGACGATCGAGTATACGGGGAAGCCGAACTGCTCCTCGATCTCCTGCATAGCTCCCTTCTCGCCCTGACCCTTTTCCTTGCGGTCGACCATAATGAAGGTCGCGGCAACCTTTGTGCCTTCAAGGTGGGAGAGGATCTCCATAGACTCGCGGATAGCGGTGCCCGCGGTGATAACGTCCTCGATGATGACGATCTCCTCACCGGGCTGGGGTACGTAGCCTACGAAAACGCCGCCCTCTCCGTGGTCCTTGACCTCCTTACGGTTGAAGAAGAAGGGGACGTTGAGTCCGTTCTTTGAGAGCGCAACGGCTGCGGAGACCGAGAGGGAGATGCCCTTGTACGCGGGACCGTAGAGGACTGCCTTCTTCGCGCCGAGCTTCTCGAAATAAGCCTTTGCGTAGAACTCGCCGAGCTTGGCGATGTCATCGCCGGTCTTGATCATACCCGCGTTGATGAAATAGGGGATCTTGCGTCCGCTCTTCGCGGTGAAATCGCCGAACTTGAGAACGCCGGCTCTCTCTAAAAACTCAATAAATTCTCTTTTATAGTTTTCCATTATTTTTCTCCTTTTCGTCTTTTTTTACTTTAAGTCTTCTTGTTATTGCATCAATACTGGTACGCACTTCTTGAAAATTATACTGTATTTCCGTGTTTGGATAGCGCAAAATCGTAAAACCCATGCTTTTCAATTTGTTTTGTCGGATAACATCGTACTCTCCGTGCTCATGCGTATAATGCCATTTACCATCAAGCTCAATGATAAGCCCCGCTTGTGCACAATAAAAATCAACAATATAGTTTCCTATTGCTTTTTGACGCTGAAATCTTATCGGGTAATTTCTTAAAAAGAGATACCAAAGCTTTCTTTCCCATTGGGTCATATTTTTTCGGAGATCTCTGGCAAACTGTATATTGTTTTTATTATATTGCTTCATACAGATAATCTCTCCCTCCACCGCGGTCAAGCCGTGGTCCCCCTCCCTCCTCAGAGGGAGGCGAGGTTGCAAGTGCTAACATAGCTTTCTGAACGATGTTTCGCTATCCCGTAAGTCAGGATTATATAAATTATATGTCAAATAAATTGATATCTCTATATCCGTTGTTCGCACAAACTACTCGTGTCCCTCTGATGAGGGAGGGGGACCGCGCGCCGGGTTCCCAAAAATGCGGTCACACGCGTTTTTGGGGTTCCGCGTGACCGCGGTGGAGGGAGAGATCTTTTACGAACTTAAAACCTCTTTAGCCGATGCAAACATAGACAATATAATTTCTATAGCCTTTACATATAAATTCGAAAATTTCTACAGCCGCAGGCAAGAAATTCGCCTTCAACTAGCGTCTAGCAACTAGCAACTTCTTTCTCAGTCACAAAATTCCGCCACGCAACGTCTGTACGCCGCAACGGGATCCTCTGCCGCGGTGATGGGACGTCCGACAACGATATAGTCCGAGCCGATCTCCTTGGCTGCCGCGGGGGTCATAACTCTCTTCTGGTCGCCGATGTCGCCGTCTGCGAAGCGTACGCCGGGAGTTACGGTGACGAAATCGCGTCCGCAGGTGTCGTGAACCTTGCCCGCCTCAAGGGGAGAGCAGACTACGCCGTCGAGTCCCGATTTCTTTGCGTTCGATGCATAGTGGAGAACGACCTTGTCGATCGGCTCTTTGATAAGAAGATCGTTCTCCATAGCCGACTGGTCGGTGGATGTAAGCTGGGTTACGGCGATGAGGATCGGGCGTGTGCCGTCGGGTCTTGTAAGTCCTTCAAGAGCTGCCTCCATCATAGCGCAGGTACCGCCCGCGTGGAGGTTGGTCATGTCAACGTCGAGGCGGGAGAGGACTGCCATCGACTTTTTTACCGTGTTGGGTATATCGTGAAGCTTGAGGTCGAGGAAGATCTTGTGGCCGCGGCGCTTGATCTCACGGACGATCTCGGGACCCTCGGCATAGTAAAGCTCCATACCGATCTTCACGAAGGGCTTGCGCTCCTCACCCTCGAACTTCTGAAGGAAGGAAAATACCTTCTCCTTCGAGTCAAAATCACATGCAATAATTACGTCTTTTCCCATTTTATATCTCCTTAAAATTTAATTACTCATATAATTTAATTACATTTTCTGCGCCTTGTTCATTATTCAGTACAAACCTCGCTACCCCTCATCCACCACTATCGCCCGAACCCCAAAAACGCGCTCACGCGTTTTCGGGAACCCGGCGGTGGTCCCCCTTCTCCCACGGTCAGGGAGAAGGCTGAGGGATAGTGATATACGCTTATTTGTTCAGCGAATACAGTTTAATGTTATAATTCAGTTGGTCAAATAGGAATATCTTATTTATATCGCTTGGCGGTAATATACCATTGAAAAACGTTTTTATTGATCGTTTTTTATCAAATCAAAGAAAGAATATCATATCAAGCAGCTAATCTTTTTAATAAAATATTCCTATTTGACCAAAAAAGATTTTATCCCAAGCGACGTTCGCTGAAACGCGAAGACTCGAGCACCCATCATTCAGCCTTCTCCCGGATCTTGGGAGAAGGGGGACCGCAGACGCGGTGGATGAGGGGTGGCGGGGTCTGTACTGCAGAAACAACAAGCGTACTAATTATTTTCTGATTATTTTACCGCGCCGATGATGTCGGAGAGGTTCTCGATGCCGTATTTAGCCATCACGCGGGGGAGGTCATTGATTATATCTCGGCACGCGTAGGGATTGACGAGGTTAGCCGCGCCGACCTCGACTGCCGTTGCGCCCGCGAGCATCATTTCGATAACGTCCTCGGCACTCGAAACACCGCCCATGCCGACGACGGGGATATTGACCGCGTGAGAGACCTGATATACCATTCTGACGGCTACGGGGAAGATCGCGGGACCCGAAAAACCGCCCATCTTGTTTGCGATGACGGGGCGCTTCGTGCGAAGGTCGATCCTCATACCGAGAAGAGTATTGATAAGGCTGATGCCGTCCGCGCCCGCCTCCTCACAAGCCTTTGCGATCGCGACAATATCGGTCACGTTGGGCGAGAGCTTGATGATGATCGGCTTTTCCGTCACCTTGCGAACCGCGCGGGTGACTTCTGCGGCAGCCTCGGGGTTCGTTCCGAAAGACATTCCGCCGCCGTGTACGTTCGGGCAGCTTACGTTGACCTCAAACCAGCCGATCTGATCCACAGAGTCAAGCTTTTCGACGGTATAGGCATAATCCTCGACCGAAAAGCCCGAGACGTTTGCCATAACCTTCTTGTTGAAGACCTTAAAGAGCTTCGGAAGCTCCTCGGAGATGACTTTATCGACACCCGGATTCTGGAGTCCGACGGCATTGATCATACCATCGGTGCACTCCGCGATTCTCGGAGTGGGGTTGCCGAATCGGGGATCCTTGGTCGTTCCCTTGAAAGAGAAGGTGCCGAGGCAATTGATGTCATAAAGTTCTGCGAACTCGTAGCCGAAGCCGAAAGTTCCGCTTGCGGGGATTATCGGGTTATCAAGCAGGGTACCGCAAAGATTCACATTCATTTTTCCCACAGTATTTCCTCCTTCTCAAGGATGGGGCCATCCTTGCAGATTCTCTTGTAGCCCGTGACTGTTTTGCAGGAGCATCCCATGCAAGCGCCGAAGCCGCATCCCATGCGTTCCTCAAAGGAGCACTGACCGTCTGCCTCGGTTGCGTTGTACAGCGCCTTCAGCATAGGTTCGGGACCGCAGGTGTAGAAATAGCTGTAGTCGCCGCAAACCTTCAGCGCATC
>JAZSMP010000385.1:0-2906 GCA_045535915.1 Eubacteriales bacterium
CCTCGTAGAAGGAGCCCTCGTTTGTTGCACCGTCGCCCATGAAGGAAACTGCGATGTTGTCCTTCTTCTGCATCATGAATGCAAGCGCGGTACCTGCGGCGATCGGGATGTTACCGCCGACGATTGCGTTTGCGGGGGGAACGCCGACCGACATATCGCCGGTGTGCATAGCTCCGCCCTTACCCTTACAGCATCCGTCAACGCGTCCGAACATCTCTGCCATCATGGAACGAAGCGAGATGCCCTTTGCGAGGTCGTGGCCTGCGGGACGGTGGGTCGAGTAAACGACGTCCTCTTTGCGAAGATCGTAAATAACTCCTACTGCGGAAGCTTCTTCTCCCGCGCTCTGGTGAATGGTTCCGGGCATGATACCCTCAAAGAAGAGGTACTTTACCGTCTCTTCATACTGACGGATCTCGTACATCTTGCGGTACATACCAAGTGCTTTTTCCTTGTTCGGCATAACCGGCATTGTTTTATATCTCCTTTTTTATGTAATTACATATTTTTGGCACACGCCATTTGTAGTATATCATAATAATAGGAACAAGTCAAGATAATTGCTTGTTTTTAAGTTCTGTTTTTTTGAAAGAGGTCTGTAATTACATAATGATCTTTCTTTTTTTGGCAAAAGATTATTGACAAAGATACACAGCTGTTGTATAATTGATATATGAGATACGTTATTATATCAAATTCAAACGACCCTTACCGCAATCTGGCGGCAGAGGAGTATATGACAAAACAGATCGGCGCTGAGGACGAGATACTCTTCCTCTGGCAAAACGCGCCGACAGTTGTTATAGGCAAAAATCAGAATTCACGCGCCGAATGCGATCTTGAAAAAATGGCGGAGGACGGCGTTCTTCTTTCGCGCCGTCTTTCGGGCGGCGGCGCCGTTTTCCACGACCTCGGCAACCTCTGCTTCAGCTTCATCTCGCATAAAGACAACCACGATATCGCGCGTCAGCTTTCGGTCATCGCCGAGGCTTGCCGTTCTTTCGGAATCAAAGCCGATCCGACGGGCAGAAACGATATTGAAGCCGACGGGCGTAAGTTTTCGGGTAACGCATTTTACTCTGTCGGAGAAAACAAATGCCACCACGGAACCGTGCTGATCGCATCCGATATGGGAAGACTTTCAAATTACCTTACGGTTTCAAAAACCAAGCTTGAAGCCAAAGGTATCAAATCGGTGCGCTCAAGAGTGGTCAATCTGACCGAGCTTGTCCCCGATATCACGGTTGAAGACTTTGAGCGCGCGATAATATCGGCATTCGCGCCCGATATGACGCTTCCGATGCCCGATGAAAAGCTCTACCTTGACCGCGCCGAATTCCTTTCCTCGCGCGAGTGGCTTCTCGGAGAAGATCCCGATTTTTCCGATGAGATCACCTGCAAAACCGATGAGGGCGAGTTTACACTGCACCTCGACGTCAAGCACGGCATCGTCAAAGCCTGCGTGATCTATACCGATTCCCTTGACACCGAAGCGGCGGAAAAAATTTCAGCACGGGTTGTGGGAAAAAGGTTTGAGGAAGTGCGGCATACACTGTTTGTTTAATCACAAATTCAAACAGTTTTGTTCGCACTCGTAAAACGGGGTGCAGGGGCGAAGCCCCTGCAAGAAAAAACGATGTCATTCTGAGGCGGCGTCCGCAGACCGCTTGGCGCCGAAGAATCTCGTGCCGCGCCCATTTACAAGCGCGGCGCGGAACCGGTACAAAGGAGTTTGATGTGAATAACCGTAACAGTTTTGTCAAACGAATATGTTTGCATTATCAAAAGTCACAATAAAAAACGCTCAATATTCTGCCGTTAAAATTACTAACATAGCGCTTTGTCGAAATTTTTACGATTATTCACAGCAAACTTCTCCGTACAGGCACCGCGCCGCCTCTGGTAAATGGGAGGCGGCACGAGATCCTTCGGGCGCAAAATCGTCTGCGGACGCGCCCTCAGGATGACATCGTTTCTTTTTTATGGGGGACACCCCCATACCCCCGCTTGTTTATGCGAACATAGCTTTCTATATAACGTCAAGTTTTAAGTGAAACAATGCACTACGGACTCGTTATAATATTATAAATTCCTCAAAAGCTCTCGTAATTCAATACAAACCAATTAGGAGAACCGTAAAATGAAAAACATTAATCAAAAAAATTACCCGAATTTAGATCAAGCCGTTGCTTTTCGTATTACGTTTGATCATTTTATATATTTTTATGATGATGCGGAATTTGAAACAACGATTTGTGATGAATGTTATTACGAAGAACAAAAAGCGCCTTATCGTGCACCAAAGCGATATTGTAATAGGGACTATGGCATTCTTCAATCATATGCATACGGTGTAAGTGATACTGTATACAAGGAACTGATTGATAATTTTGATATTACAGAAGATGACTTCCGTGACATTTTGAATAAACAAGATGAGGTCGTATATCATCAGATTTCCCCGAGACATACAATGTGCCCTATTGCTTCTGTTAACGGATGGCAACAATTGCCTCCGTGCCGGAACTGCGGTCGAACAAGGTATAGTGACATTGAAAACGGATTCTATAACGAAAAAGGCGAAGAATTCTATTATATCACCCAAGAAGCTCTTGACGATCTTTCTGATCTCAATATCACTTACGAAAAATTCAAATTTTACACGCCGTATTGGGTAGTAAGCCGCAGAGTGTTTGACTTCTTAACCGAAAAATACCCGAGAATGCGTTTTGAGCCATTCTTTTTGAAAGATTAATCATCAGGAGCACAAAAATGAACTTCACCAACCTCAAAAACTTCATCGACACTCTGCCTGAGTACGGCATTCCATCATCGGATATCATCGTTTACCGCGATCACGAGCAGCTTTGGCGTCACTCGGTCGGCGAGCCTTTGCGCGGCGACGA
>JAZSMP010000045.1:0-5016 GCA_045535915.1 Eubacteriales bacterium
CGGAGGTGTAGCTGTCGCGGTAACTGTAACCGCATTTACAGATGTGAGCGGTATAACCTCCCGAGGTACAAGTGGATTTGGTGGTGATGATTGAATAGCTGTGACCCTTTGATTCAATAACAAGGGTGTATGAATATCCGCAATTGCAGGTGAAGGTGGATGATCCGTCTTCGGTGCAGGTGGCGGGGACGTTAGTTTCAATATATAAATGATCAAGCTTGGCTGAGCGTTCCGTATAACTGCTCCCGCAGGAACAGATATATTCGGTATATCCCTCAGAGGTGCAGGTAGCGGACACGATAGCACCGATAATATAGACGTGGTCGGTCTTATCGGAGGTTTTTTCGGTATAAGTGTCTCCGCATGCGCAGATATATTCGGTATAACCCTCAGAGATGCAGGTGGCGGGGATGCTATTCGGCGAATAGGCGTGCCCTGTTGCAGCAACAGCAACGGAATATGAGTCTCCGCAAACGCAGGAATAGCGGATCACACCATTTTCGGTGCAGGTGGCGGGAATGAGTGTTTCGGTGTATTTATGATTGAGCATCGCGGAAAACTCTGTGTAAGCGGCGCCGCAGATGCAGGAATATTCGGTGTAGCCCTCTTTTGTACAAGTTGAAGGCGACGAGGAGCTGATGAGGTAGATGTGATCGGTCTTGTCGGCGTATTTTTCGGAATAAGTGTTTCCGCAGTCACAAGTATAGATTGTGTAACCTTCGAGCGTGCAGGTCGGCTCGCTCAAGGAAATATCGAAAAGACACTCGTGTACCGTGTCCGAGCTTTCGGGTGTGAATATGGTGACCTCTCCGGTATGAGTGTCACATACCGAAGTACTTGCTTTGTCTGATGAATCACTGTCTGACGGCGACTCTTCATTATGCAATTTGTTTCGCGCAAGAAGAATCGATATGATCACTGCAACACTTATAAATACCGCGCTGATCAGAATTGATCGAATCAATTTGTCATTCCGCCTTTTCATTGGTCGGCTCCCGTTGGTTAAAATTATGTGGTCTTTTACTTTTGGATTCAGCGTAATAGGTTTTGTCAGCCCTGCGGGAAAGCTGAAAACTTATTTCATTATATATTATATACCAACAACATCAACTCTGTTTCATTTACAGTTCAACTTTTGTTGATATACCAAAATAAATGACGAATAAGATTGATTCTTGTCACCCTAAAGAGCAAAAAAACGATCCGTATAAAACGGATCGAAAAATTATGAAATATCAGAATTAATAAAATTGGAAATAAAAGTAAAACAAGAGCCGCAAGTCGGCAACGTTTCAAAGAAATAAGAACAACTGCCAATTCCTTTTGAGATTGGCTCTGTATATAATTCCTTTAAAACCTTGCGAATCATGTCATGGGGCTCCTTAGAATTTGACTTGACAGTATTGTAGCACAATTTCGCAGAAATGTCAATATGGTTTTTGAAAAAACTTTGAAAATAACAAAAATTGCGGACGGCATAGAAACCGTCCGCGAAAATAATGTTATCAGTCAAGAGATATAAGCTTTTTGGGGGATTTGGTACCGCGAGCGGTGTACAGATCATCCTCGTCTTCGAAGTAAACGCTTCCGCCGTAGTTATAGATCTCGGCTTCGTCTATGATCTCCTTGCCCGCCTTTTTGCCCTTAGCAGCATAGACGCTGTCGTCGCAGGTATAGTATACGATGTCCTTGGAGTCGATGGTGAAATAGGGACTATCGAGCTCATCGTTCGATATTTTCTTGATCTTGCCGCCCTTCTTGCCGTTTGCAACGGAGAGCTCACCGTCTTCATCAATAAAGTAAGCGAACTTGCGGTTGGATGTGATCCGGTAGTCTATAACGTCCTCGGCAATAAGCTTTGCCTTGTCCTCAGCCTTTTCGCCCTTGGAAATCTTAAGGACCATAAGATCGGTTTTATCCATGTAGTAGAGGTACTTGCCGCTGTCGTCGAGAGTGAAGTTGAAGCCTTTGACGAGCTTGATGTTCTTACTTTCCTTCTTGTGAGAGAGGTAAGCGGCGTCGCCCGAGCTGTAAACATGACCGAAGAGAGTGTCAATGGGGAGAAATTCCGAGTTGGCATTTGTCTCATATGTGTATGAATGGTTGGGGGTAATGAGATATACGCTGTCGCTTGCAAGCTTGACAGGTTCTTTCGCCTTAGCCGAAATATATGTCTTGCCGCCCGAAGTGAACATGATCTCGGATGCATCGAGGTTGAAGGAGAAACCGTCGTCGTAATCGCAGGAGTCTATCTTTGTTTCCTTGCCCTTCTTATTGTAAGACATAAGCGAGGTTTTGCCCGATTTGCTTTCCTCTACGCAGTAGATGTATTTGCCGCCGTCACTCAGACCGACAACTGCACTGTTGCACTTTGTGATCTTGGTAGACTTTTTGCCGTTGAAGTAATAGAGAGTGCCTTCGTATTCTTCATCAACTGTGACGTAAGCTACGTTCTTGCCGTTAGGAGAGATTGCATAGCAAACGAGGTACTCATCGTCACTGCTCTCAAATATTTCTGTTGCTTTACCGTTTGAAACCTTGCAGTGGTAATAGGTAATGTCATCACCGTCTTGCTCGACATACACTACGTAATCGCCGTAAAGAGAGAGCTCGTAGCCGGTAACATTGTCTGCAATTTCCTTGGTTTTCTTGCCCTTAAGTGAGTAAAGTGTATCTTCGCTCTGGAACACGGTGACTTTTCCGTCGATTGAGGTTGAACGATCTTGAATGGATTCAGCCGAGGTGTTGACGGTTGCAGCCTTGCCGTCTTCGAGAACGTAGATGGTTTCGTCAATGGTTCTGAGCCTGTTGGCATTATATGTGAGGAATCCGTTTCCGTTCGGGATGATTGCAATGATGGAAGCGACTACGAGGATGATACCGATAAGACCGATAACGCCCGCGTATGCGTACATCTTCTTGTCGCCGAGCTTTTCTCCGAGCTTTTCGTCTCCGGTCTTGGCAACGCCTTTGATCTTGCCCCATGCTTTGGCGCAAGCGGGCTTGGCTTTGCTCCACGCGGATGCGAAAAAAGCTTTGGTTGTATTCATGATCTTTCCGAAGTCGAATTGTTGGGGATCCCCCGGAACGACTCCCTCGGGAACGGGATGACCGCAAAGGGTACAGAACTTTGCACCGCCTTCAAGAACCGCGTTGCATTTTGCACACTTCATGCTGCCGCCGTTCTGCTTGGGTGCTTCGGGAACAACTGCCTCGGAAACAGTTTGCGCGGGAACTGTCCCTTCCGGAACAGGGGTACCGCATTTAGTACAGAATTTTGTACCGACCTCCAGCTCTGCGTTGCAATTGGTACACTTCATGCTGCCGCCGTTCTGCTTGGGTGCTTCGGAAACAGTTTGCGCAGGAACTGTCCCTTCCGGAACAGGGGTACCGCATTTAGTACAGAATTTTGTACCGGCCTCCAGCTCTGCGTTGCAATTGGTACACTTCATTTGGTTTGTCTCCTTAAAGTATATATTTTGTATGTTTGGAATAAACACCTATAAATATTGTACCACAATTTTCAAATTTTGTCAATATAATTTTAGCAAAATGAAGAAAGATGCGCGTGAAATGATGCCTGTCAACTGCGGATCGCTGTTTTTTTAAGCGCGGTTGGTAGACTTTACATCGCAAAAAAGGTATAATATTAGGCATAAAAGTAACCTCGCGCATCCGGTGCGAACGGGGAGAATGCGCGAGGTGATTTTTAATTTATATCAATATCAAGCGGCAGATCGATCTCATCCGAGACGTATTTGCCGTTTTTCTTTCTCTGTCGAACACATTCCGAGAGAAGGTACTCGATCTGTCCGTTGACCGAGCGGAAATCGTCCTCAGCCCAGGCGGCGATGGCGGCGTAGAGCTTGGGCGAGAGACGCAGAGGGATCTGCTTTTTCTGCTTATCGTCCATATCAATAGAGGCTTCCCGAGTTGACTATCGGCTGTGCGTCGCGGTTGCCGCAGAGGACAACGAGGAGGTTCGAGACCATTGCCGCCTTTCGCTCGTCGTCAAGCTCAACGCGTCCGCCCTCGTTCAGTCTGTCAAGAGCCATCTCGACCATGCCGACCGCGCCCTCAACGATCATCTTTCTCGCGTCGATGATGGCGGATGCCTGCTGACGCTGGAGCATGACAGCCGCGATCTCGGTGGCGTATGCAAGGTAGGTGATGCGAGCCTCGACGATCTCGATGCCCGCCTCGTCAACGCGCGCCTGGATCTCGTCGCGGATGCGTCCCGCAACGATATCGGAGGAGCCGCGGAGGCTTCCCTCATCGGCAACGCCGTCGCCGGTGGTGTCGATGCCGGGGGCAACGTCATAGGGGTAGAGTCTTACGATATTGCGGAGTGCGCTGTCGCACTGGAGCGAGAGGTATTCCTTGTAGTTGTCAACGTTGAAGACAGCCTTTGCGGTGTCGGTGATGCGCCATGTGACGGCGATACCGATCTCGATGGGGTTGCCGAGGCAGTCGTTGATCTTCTGACGGCTGTTGTTGAGGGTCATGATCTTGAGCGAGAGCTTTTTTGAGGGGATCTCGAGCGAGACCTGGCCGTTTGCCGAGGTGGTGACGGGCACAGAAACCGTCTTTACGTCGCCGCTCTGATTGAGCTTGGTCTTTGCGGCGGGGTTGACAGATACGCTGAAGGGGTTGACGGCGTAAAATCCGTCGCCCTTGAGAGTGCCGATGTATTTACCGAAGAGGGTCAGGACGAGTGCTTCCTGAGGACCCAGGACACGCAGACCGACGAGGGGGATCCAGACGGTGAAAGTAAGGATCAAGCCGATAACCAGAAGAGCGTTGTTCAGCGCGCTTCCGTCTGTTTCCAATCTGACCGCCGCAAAGATCAGGAGCGCGATAGACGCGATCTCACAGAGGATGCAGAGAATGAGCACAAGCATGCCGTTTTTCTTGCCGTTTAAAACTTTTTCTTTCATAGTAATAACTCCTTTTGAATTATTTGCTATTAATATGATATCACAACGATATCAGAATGTCAATAGGTTTTGGAAAATT
>JAZSMP010000077.1:0-9863 GCA_045535915.1 Eubacteriales bacterium
TTTGAAATATGCAAAATTATTGGATATCGTCCTCGGACAGAAGTGGGCGCGACACTTTTCGTATAGACCCGCAGGAAGCATAAAAATTGGTGAATATAAAATAAAAATCGAACATTTCCGCCATGGCGGACAATCATTCACGCAAAGCGTGATAAAGTAAAAGGAACAAAAATGAAATTATTCTCAAAAAATGACCGCCTCGCCCTGCTTTCTCCGGCAGACGGCGAAGTGATTCACCTCGAAGCTGTGCCGGACGAGGCGTTTGCTTCCGGAATGCTCGGCGAGGGTTTTGCAGTAAAGCCCGAGGGAGAATACGTTTTCGCTCCCGCGGATGGGGTTATCGGCACGGTCAGCGAAAACGGACACGCATATTCGATCTCTTCCGACATCGGTGACCTTCTCGTGCATATCGGTATCGACACTCTGAGCCTCGGCGGGGTTTTCAAGCCTTTGGTAAATCCCGGGCAGAGAGTTGCGGCGGGTCAGCCCATCGCATGCGCCGATTTCAAAAAGATCCGCGCCGAGGGACTTTGCGACTCCGTCATTCTGTTGATAACCGAACAGAAGATCGCGGGCGGAATTATTATTCAGAAAGGAAACGCGCGGGGCGGCAAGGACATTGCGCTTCGCGTCGAAAAATAACATGAACGCAACAAAAACAGCGCCTGAGAAACGTGATTCGAGGATTTTCGGCGTGCTCCAGAGGGTCGGACGGTCCTTCATGCTCCCGATCGCCCTGCTTCCGATAGCGGGACTTCTTCTCGGTGTCGGCGCGTCGCTGACGAACACGGCAATGATCGAGAGCTACGGTCTCGAAAATATCCTCGGTGAAGGCACTATCCTCAATTCGATCCTGACCGTCCTTTCCGCCGTCGGATCGGTCATTTTCGACAACCTGCCGATCATTTTTGCCATGGGCGTTGCCCTCGGAATGGCGGAAAGCGAAAAGGCGACCGCGACCCTTTCCGCCGCCATCGCCTTTTTCGTTATGCACGCCACAGTTTCCACCCTGCTCGACCTCACGGGCAAGATCTCGGACGGTTCGCTTCATGAGGGAAGCATTGCCCAGGTCGTCGGCATTACCTCGCTTCAGATGGGAGTTTTCGGCGGAATCATAGTCGGTCTCGGTGTCGCCGCGCTTCACAACAAGTTCTACAAGATCAAGCTCCCGACCGTCATCTCCTTCTTTGGCGGAACGCGCTTCGTTCCGATCATCTCGACCGTGGTCTACGTCGGAGTCGGCGCGCTGATGTTCTTCGTCTGGCCCTTCATACAGGAGGCGATATTCGGGCTTGGCAACCTCGTTCTGAACTCAGGTTACGTCGGCACGGCGGTCTACGGCTTTATCGAACGAATACTGATCCCCTTCGGACTTCACCACGTTTTCTACCTTCCCTTCTGGCAGACGGGCGTTGGCGGAAGCGCGATGGTGGACGGCTCCCTCATCATGGGCGCACAGAATATCTTCTTCGCCGAGCTCGCGAGCCCCGCCACCGACGTCTTCTCGGTCTCGGCAACGCGGTTTATGTCGGGTAAATTCCCCTTCATGATCTTCGGACTGCCCGGCGCGGCGCTGGCAATGTACACCTGCGCAAAAAAGGAAAAGCGGAAGATCGCGGGCGGTCTCTTGCTTTCAGCTTCGCTGACGGCAATGCTGACCGGCATCACCGAGCCGATCGAGTTCACCTTCCTATTCGTCGCGCCCGTGCTCTATCTCTTCCATTCGCTCTTTGCGGGCCTTTCCTATATGTTCACCCACCTCTTCCGCGTCGGCGTCGGTATGACTTTTTCGGGCGGAATCATCGACCTTTTGCTTTTCGGAGTGCTTCAAGGCAACGAAAAAACGCGCTGGACCGCGATAATTCCGATCGGAATCGCCTATTTTATCCTTTATTTCCTGCTTTTCCGCTTCATGATACGGAAATTCGACTATGTCACCCCCGGACGCGAGGAGGACGGCGAGACCAAGCTTTACACCCGCGCCGATTACAACGAAAAGAAGCGCAGCTCAGCCGAAGTCGCGGGCGAGCCCGAGCTGTCGGATGCCGCCGTCGGACTTGAGAGCACGTCTTCGCTGATCGTCCGCGGACTCGGAGGACGCGAAAATATCCGCGACCTCGACTGCTGTGCAACACGTCTGCGTGTTACAGTCAAAAATTCCGACCTCGTCACCGATCAGCTTCTCAAAATGAGCGGAGCCGCAGGCGTCATCCGCCGCGGAAACGGCGTTCAGGTCGTCTACGGCCCCCAGGTCAGCGTCATCAAGAGCGAACTTGACGATTTTTTGGCAAAAAAATAATCAAAACCCATCCTTCTTTCCGCGGAGTCTGCGCCAGAAGGTATGAAGAATGCCTGCCGGAAGTGCGGCAAGTGCCATGGAGAGCGAAAACCAAAGCTCGCTCGCACTCAGCGGGACTGTGCGCAGAATACTGCCGCCGAGGTAGGTGAAAAGGAGCTGAACGAAGGCTACGGAACACATTATCAGTACAAAAAGCGGATTTTTTGCGAGTCCCGAGAAGAGATTCAGTCTGTCACTGCGTGAATTGAAGCAGTTGAAGAGTCCGAGGAAGACGAAAAAGGCGAAAAATCCCGTCAGCATTCTCTCCTCGCCCGCGCTTTCGGCAAAATGCACCGAAACACGCTCTGAACAGAGAAAAAAGAGCGAGAGCGCGAAGCTGAAAAATCCAAGAAAGGCTATCCGCGCGCGCATATAGGGTGAAAGTATCTCCTCGCCCCGCGTCTTCGGCTTCTCGCGCATGATCCTTTCTTCCGCCGCCTCGCCCGCAAACGCGAGACCGCCGAGAGTGTCCATGATGATGTTCAGCCAGAGCATCTGAACCACCGTCACGGGCGACTCGATGCCGATAAAGGGTCCCGCCATCGAGACTCCTACGGCGGAAAAGTTGACTGTCAGCTGGAGGCAGATGAATTTGCGGATGCTTTTGAAGATATTTCTGCCGTAAAGGACGGCGTTTGCGATGCCGTCGAGGTCGTTTGAGAGGATCACGACGTCGCCCGCGTCCTTTGCGACAGCGCTTCCGCATCCCATCGCAAAGCCGACGTCGGCGGCGCGGAGCGCGGGAGCATCGTTTATCCCGTCCCCCGTCATACCCGCGACCCTGCCCGCCTCCTGCGCGATGCGGACGAGCCTGCTCTTATCTGTCGGAAGCGCACGCGCGACAACGCCGAGGCGCGGCAAAATTTCTGATATTTCTGCGTCACTCATCCTTGCCATCTCGTCCGAATCAATAATGCGGTCGACTCTGCCCGAAAGCACGCCGCACTCCTGCGCGATCGCCTCGGCGGTCTCGCGGCTGTCGCCCGTCACCATAACCGTTTGTATGCCCGCGCCGCGAAGCCGCTCTATCGCCGCGCGGGCGTTTTTTCTTACGGGATCGCGCAAAAGCGCGCCGCAGACGAGCTCGAGAGACTCGGGAAGCCGCTCTTTTGCGGGCAGACTTCCACGGCAGAGCGCAATCGCGACCGCCCGCGCGCCCTTTGCGCAATTTTCGGCAATGACGCGCCGAAACATCCGCTTGTTACCTCCCGTTTTCGCCAGAATATACTCGGGCGCGCCCTTATAGAGGCAAAAACGCTCGCCGTCAGCCTCAACCTCGACCGCCGAAAACTTCCGCGCGCTGTCGAAAGGTATCTTTTTTATCACTTTGACACCGCTCCCGGGCTTCTTTATCGGCAAAAGCAGACCGCGGTCGGTCGGATTTCCGCCGATGACCTGCACACGCCCGTTCTTTTTGCCGAAGGAGGACGAGCTGTTGAACTCCGCCGAGATCACGGCAAGTCTGCCCTCCCGCGGACGCGTGCGCAAAAATCCGCTGTAGCCGTCAAAAACTTCGCCGTCGGGCGCGACGATCAGGGAAAGCCGCATCTCACCCTCGGTCAGAGTGCCGGTCTTATCGGTGAAAAGCAGATCCATGCTCCCCGCCGCCTCGATACCGACGGGTTTTTTGACGAGCACACCTCCGCGCGCCATCCTATGTACGTTTGAGGAGAGCACCACCGCGATCATCATCGGCAGTCCCTCGGGGACTGCCATGACGACAACGGTCAGCCCGATCATGAAGACTTCGAGCAGCCGCTCGGCGACGAAATGCCAATCCGAAAGCTTTGAGTGGATGATTTCGCCCGAAAACGAGCTGTCGATGAGAAAAACGTTGACGAGATAAGCAAGAGCGACGAGAGCGGCAGATATGTAGCCGATGACGCTGATCTGCCCCGCGAGCTTGCGCAGGCGGGTTTTCAAGGGGCTTTCGCGCGCGTCAAGCTGAACCTCGCGCGAGATCGAGCCGAGCATCGTCGCTCCGCCGACCGCCATGACCCTCATTTCACCCTCGCCGGACACCACCCGCGCACCGCGCAGCATTGACGAGGGTGACGACGGCGTAAGTCCGGCATCCCCGCTTGGTATCTTTTCAATCTCTCGGCTCTCGCCCGTCATACTGCTCATATCGAGCCCCGCTCTGCCCGAGATCAGAATGCCGTCCGCAGGGATCTCCTCGCCCGCCGAGACCATGACGATATCCCCCACGCAGACCTCGGAAAATGCGACGTCACAGACACCCTCGCGTCTGCGCACGCGGCATCTGCCCTCTCCGCTTGTCGCCTCGAGCTTTTCGAACGCGCGCTCGCTTCCGCGCTCCGAGAGCGTCGAGATCAGCGTTGCCGATACGACCGATACGGCAATTCCGACCGTCTCCCAGACGTCGCCCGGGCGGAAAAGCAGTAAAATGTCTACCAAAAGGGCGCAAAGCAGTATTTTTATGACGGGATCGCCGAGATTTTTTATGAATGCCGATAAAAACGATCTCCTTTTCGCCCTCGGCAGTATATTTTCGCCGTATTTTTCCCTCGACCGCGCTACC
Source organism: Eubacteriales bacterium (assembly GCA_045535915.1). Taxonomy (GTDB): domain Bacteria; phylum Bacillota; class Clostridia; order Oscillospirales; family CAG-272; genus CAG-390. The sequence continues at coordinate 4,881 of JAZSMP010000077.1, forward strand.
TCCTCGGCACTCAATCCCTCTTCCCTTTTTATAGTCTCCAATACCTGCATTTCGCGCCTCGTACGTAAGTTTTTACTGAATTTTATTCAGCTTTTGCCACGAATATGCACACCGCGCCCGTTGGGATTTTTATTAATACTGATAATTCCGTAACGAAAAAATATCTCGGATATTATGAAGCCAAAAGCTACGTAACATCCGAGATTTCTGTTTTTTAATTTCATCAGGCATCGGCAAGTTTTATGCAATTCACCTTGCCGCTTCGGGCGGTGCAGGCGTCGATGGCGATGATGCCTTCGGCATAAAAGGGAGTGCTTATTGCGTCGTCGCCGCGCTCGGTGCAGATCCCGCTGATATGCGAATGTCCCCAAGACGCGTTCCAATGTCCGCAGACGACCGTCTTCCCCGGCTCGCGGATACCGCGGGTGCAACACATTTCCATGCCGTTGCGCCATCTCGCGCGGTGCCATTCGAGTCCGTCTGCTTTTCTCCAATCGGGATTGTAATGATAAACCGCAGTCATATCCACGATCTCGATATCGAGCGGTATCCAGCCGTGGCAGAAGATATATTCGTCAGTCTCGTAAAAATCGACCGCAGATGGCAAAAGCTCGGTATAATAATCCGATGCGCGGACCCGTCTGATCAGCTCGTCGGGGTAAAGCAGAGCTTCGTTGAGGCTGAGGCCGCTGAGTGCGAGGACAGTTCCCCACGTGCCGTTGCGGTAATGGTAGGAGTCGCCCGACGCGATCCTTGCGAGTGCGCCCGCGGCAATATCCTGCAGGCATTTGTCGAGCAGCTCCTCGTGATTGCCGAAAATATAGATCAGCCTGCCCTCTCTGTGCAAAGACAGCAGAAAATCGACCGTCTCGCGCACCTGCGCCCCTCTGTCAAGGGCATCTCCGACGAGAACAAGCTTGTTTTCGGGCGAGGAGAAGAATCCCGCCTCGTATAGTGCCTTTTTCGTCTCGTCAAAGAATCCGTGTATGTCCGCAACCGCAAACAATGCCATATCAATCACCGCCTTTTTATTCGTTCATTATTATAATATCACAAAACGCGCAAAAAGGCAATATAAAGTGACTATATTTTTAGAAATAAAATCCGTACCAACGGGATTTCAAGTTACTGATAAAGTAACATAAAAAGTACATATATAGCCATATGCACAAAAAGAAGAAAGCTATGTTCGCACTCACGATGCAGGGGTGAAGGGGGCGCAGCCCCCTTCAAGAAAGACGTTGTCATTCTGAGGGTGCGCCCGCAGGCCGCCCCCGCACCCGAAGAATCTCGTGCCGCCCCCATTTACAAGGGCGGCGCGGTGCCGGTACAAAGAGGTTTGATGTGCATAATCGTAAAACTAAAGTCAAACGTAGTTGTTTTCACTTTTAAAAGTCAGAATAATACAAAAATCACTGTGTAATTTTGATTGTACACAGTGATTTTTCATATTCATATAAATTTAGTTGGGTCGGTGCTCTGCAAACTTCTTCGCCAGCACCGCGACGCCCGAGGAACAACTCGGGCATCACGAGATCCTTCGGGCGCGGGGGCGGCTTGCGAGCGCGCCCTCAGGATGACATCGTTTTTTCTTGCATGGGCTGCCGCCCATGCACCCTGCTTTGCAAGTGCGAACAAAGTTTTCTGAATTATGTCAACTTTTAGTTGAAACAATGTACTACGCGTTTGTAACGAAATACGAATCGTAATAGTAATATAAATTTACTTCAAAATCTCAATAATCGCATCTCCGACCTGGCTTGTGGAAGCTGTACCTCCGAGGTCGCAGGTGAGGGTCTTGCCCTCGACCATAAGCTGTTCGATGGCGTCGATGAGCTTTGCGCCCCAATCCTCGTGGCCAAAGAAATCGAGCATCTGGCTTGCCGACCAGATGGATGCCAGGGGATTTGCGATGCCCTTGCCCGCGATATCGGGTGCGGAGCCGTGGATCGGCTCAAACATCGAGGGGAATTTTCTTTCGGGATTGATATTTGCGCCCGCGGCAAGTCCCATACCGCCCGAGATCGCGGCACCGAGATCGGTGATTATGTCTCCAAAAAGATTGGAGGTTACAACGACCCCGAACCTCCCCGGATCCTTGACGAAAAACATGCTTGCCGCATCGACGAGATAAGAAGCAGTCTTTACATCCGGGTATTCCTTCGCTACCTCGGCAAACACGCTGTCCCAGAATACCATTGAATAGTTCAGCGCATTGCCCTTCGATATGCTTGTCAGAGTCTTCTTTTCCTTTCTTGCCAGCTCAAAGGCATAGCGGATGATCCTTTCGGTCCCCTTGCGCGAGAAAACTCCGGTCTGAAGCACGACCTCATTTTCCTGTCCGCGGTAGAGCCAGTCGCCCGCTCCCGCGTATTCGCCCTCGCTGTTTTCGCGGATGACGATCATGTCGATATCCTCGCAGGTTACGTCCTTGAGTGGGCAGGGAGCGCCGCGGAGGAGCTTGACGGGGCGGAGGTTGACGTACTGATCGAATTCGTGGCGGATCCTCAATAGCAGATCCCAAAGAGACACGTGATCGGGCACGCCGGGGGTTCCGACTGCGCCGAGATAGATGGCGTCGAACCCCTTCAGCGTTTCGATACCGTCGTCGGGCATCATTTTGCCGGTCTGCAGATAGTAATCACATCCCCACGGGAAGTGCGTAAATTCAAATTCAAATCCGCCGTCGAGCTTTGAGACGTGTTCGAGCACGCGAACACCCTCGGAAATGACCTCGGGACCGATCCCGTCGCCCGCTATAACGGCAATTTTGTAATTTTTCATAGTGATGTAACCTTTCTGTGTTATTTTGTCCAATTGTTGATCTTTTCGAGCATCCGCTCGGCAACTTCCGGTGAGGAGAATCTGTTACCGCTCAGGTAAACACCGGTCGGATCGACGGTCTTGAAGAATTTCTCAAGCTTATCTTCGTACCTTTCGTCCAGCGCCCAGAGGAGGATGAGATTCTTACCCTTGTCCTGGATCTTTCTGTAAATATCGAACCATTTTTCGTCGCAGAGAGGCTCTTTGCCGGCGCCCGGATTCCATTGGATGCCGTTCAGTCCGGGAATATCGAGGATCATATCAAGGTGAGGAAGCTCTCCGAGACCGTCGAGGTGGTAAACCGAGCGTTCAAGATATGATGCCTGATCGACAAGCTCGGGCAGAACAAATTTTTCAAACTGCGCGGGCGAGATCATATAGCAGAAGTCGCATTGCATCGGATACCACGGCTTTTCCGACGGAATGTTCATCCAGGTGATGAAGGGGAGATCCTGCTTTCGGATAAATTCGACCTGCTTTTCATAGGCAATCCGTACCTCGCGCCTGACTTCTTTGGTAAAGTTATATACCTCTTCGGGGTAGTCGTAAAGATCGTACAGCAGATTTTCGGTGCCGCGGAGCGAGGCGACAATATCCATGATGCCTCCGAGGTCTGTTATCGAGAAGCAGACGTCGGGATCGGCAGCAAAACGTTCCTGCATTCTTGTTATGTGCTGCCACATTTCGCTCTGCTCATCAAATTTCACCGCGGGAGGATTTTCCCAATCGGTGATGAATTGCGGCTTGTCGAACCATATAGTCTGTTTTGCAAGCTGAAATCCGCCGCCGAGGCAGGCAGAAAGACAGCCGGGACCGAAGTTTGTGAAGTATCCGGGGATTCCTTCGGCAATGAAAGCGGAATTTTCGACTTTTCTTTTGAATGCGGTGTAGTTGTATTCGGGGTCAAGCCACTGTTCTTCGAGGCTTTCGGGTTTGCGGTAGGGCTGTGTATTCGGCTTGGTATATGCTATGTTAAGTATCGGACGCTCCGTGTTTTTGCGCTCCCAAAATTTTTCATATTCCGCAAGCACGGATCTGTATTTGTCTTTGAACATGGCGTTAGGCTCCTTAGTAAATGATTGATTATATTATAGCATAAAATAAATAAAGTTTCAAGCGGTATTTTTGGTGTAATTACACAGTTTGAAAGCCGATTTTTTGAAAAGTTTCATATTGTTTATTGATTTTTTTAATTGTTAGTGATATAATTGATATAAGTGATTTATACGCACCCAAAAGAAAGGAAAACTCAGATGAAATTCAAAACCCGTCTTACAGCTCTTATGCTGTTGTTATCGATCGTTCTTGCGTGTCTTGTTTCTTGCACACCCGGTAACGATCCCGAAGAGACGCTTCCCCAAAACCAATCCGAAAACATATCCGAAGCCGAAACCGAAGGTGAAGTTAATCAGTTCGAGACTCCTTCGTCTTTTGATATTATTGTCGGCGGACAATCCGAAGTAAAGATCATACGTCCGCAGAATCTCAGCTCGGGCGATAGCTACGTTGACTCCGCTATCGGTATCAGAAACTCTATTGAAAGCTCTACCGGCGTAAGACTTACAATGGGAGACGATTTCAAGAAAGCTACAGAAAGCTACGACGACTCGACCGTTGAGATACTTGTCGGCACTACCCAGCATGCTCAGGTTGCCGAGGCTACCGAAGGTATGGGATACGGCGATTATGCGATCAAGGCTGTCGGAAACAAGATCGTTATCTTCGGATATACGAACGAAGCTGTTGCCTATGCCGCAGAAGCGTTTGTGGATATCGTTACCGAATATAAGACCGAAGAAAACGGTACAGTCAGCGTTTCTATCCCCGCGGAAGCTCTCAACATCGTTGAGACTCACAGCGGCTCGAAGGCACTCAATGTAGTTCCCGTGTTCAAGGGAACCGAGTTTGTTGCAACTTCGACTTCCGACGAAAAAGTTGACCAGATCATTCTTGAAGATGCGACTGCGGAAAGCTATGCTGCATATATTGGCGAGCTTGAGGCCGCAGGCTACAATAAATACACAGACAACGATATAAACGGCACTCTTTTCACGACCCACTACAACAGCGAATATACGCTTAACGTCGGTTACTACAAGCCCTACGACGAATGCCGTATCGTTATCGAACCCTTTGAAGAAAAGACTCTTATCGGTCTTG